>JBBQXW010000202.1:0-13282 GCA_038209275.1 Chloroflexia bacterium
ATTTGATGTTCGGCGAGGGTTGCCATATGTGCGGCATCGTCGCGCTTTGCCAGAATTCCGGCATGAATAGCCGGATGCAAGGTTTTGACTCGTCCATCCAGAATTTCGGGAAAGCCCGTCACATCCGAAACAGCCTGTACCGTCAGGCCGGAATCTTCCAGTGCCGCTTTAGTTTTACCAGTAGAACAAAGCTCGTATCCGGCGGCGACCAGCCCCCGTGCAAATTCGACTATCCCGGTTTTGTCGTCAACGCTAATCAGCGCTCGCCGTTTCTCACTCTGCATTTTTCCTCCCCAGCCGATTTACGATTTAAGTTATTCAGCTTATTTTAAGAATGAACCGCCAAGACACCAAGAACGCCAAGATTTTTAGTTATATTTCCCGTTCTCTAAAAGCCAGTCTGATAATTCAATAGTCTGTCATTCTGAGGAACGAAGAATCTCGTTCTACCCTGGCGAACCATTTCTTGAGTTCAATTCGAGATTCTTCGTACCTCACACTCCGTAAAGGGGCATGACAATTATTAGACACACTCTTAGCCATATGGCGAGTAATGACAAATATTTATTTATCCTACAGAACGCAGCAGAAATTAAAATTTGGTTTAACTCTATCTCTCCGTGTCTGTATGGTGAACTTTTCCTTTAAGTTGTGTGATTCTAACTCAAAACTCAAAACTCAGAATTCAAAACTCAAAATTTACTTTCGCTGGTAGTCTCAACTACGGCGAAAAGATTTTGAGGCAGTTATAATCAGTTTAATGACTGAAGCCGTGCAGCGTACCGCTCTTCACTTTATCAAAGTCAGGCGCATTTCGCAACTAAGGTAGGATTTATCGAAATAATGGCGCAAGTTCTAGCGTCAAGAGGGTTTGATTTATCAAACCCTTACGGCGATAAGTGCTAAAGTTGGGTACTACTCAGCTAAAAATAGGGGATTGGCCCTATACCGTTTCTGCTCAGAACCCGTTAAAATAGCCTTTGAGTGGCGCAATAGCTTTAAAATTTGGGCCACTACACTAACCAGTAGGCAAGGCGAGGCGCAGATAGTGGCGGTGCAAGTTCCCCGGCTTCTAGTAGACGTTTTGAGTTTCAGGTAATTCCAGGTTTATACCGATAATGTCTACTCTCACGTTACTGGCGCGAAGAGGTCTGTTATCTATGGCCTTTAATTTGCGAGAAGCTAACTGGCCCAGCTACCTCAAAGCCTCCTGACCCTGTTTGGTCAGGAAAGTTCGGCCCAACCTGCTCAAGGCCAACCCTCTTAGAGGGACGGGCGATGTCGTGGCAGATGCGTGTGCATTATTGAGGCAATTGATATAAAGAGGAATTATGGAACTCATAACAGTCGGACTTGATTGCAAGAAAGCGCCAGTAGAAGTACGTGAGAAGATTTCTTTCACGCCAAACCTGCTAGTTTCGGCATTTGGGATGCTCAGTGCAACTGCTTTTGTACAAGAAGCGGTTATTCTCTCGACCTGCAATCGGGTCGAACTATATGTTTTGAGCGAACACAGTTCGTTGACTGAGGCTTACGCCGGACTGCGTCGTTTCATCAGTCAGTTTCACGAAGTCGCCGAAGAAGATTTCGCGCCCCATCTTTATTATCTCAGTGGGCAGAAAGTAGCTCAGCATTTGTTTGAGGTCGCCAGCGGGATTCAGTCTATGGTAATCGGCGAGGCTCAGATTCAAGGCCAGGTGCGCGATGCAATTGATTTAGCTCGTAAGCATGGTGGAGCAGGCCGGGTGATGGATGCGCTTTTCCGTTATGCTATCGGCACGGGCAAACGCGCCCGCACCGAAACCACTATCAGTGAAAACGGCGTATCAGTTTCGTTTACCGCTGCCGAGCTATTAGAAGAGCAAGTGGGTTCGTTGCAGGGCAAAAGCGCTCTGGTGGTCGGTGGCGGCAAGACTGCCCGGCTAACCGCCCAGATTTTGCTCGACAAGGGGGTCTCGAAAATTGCTTTTGTCAATCGCACCCAGGAAAAAGTTGCCGACCTCGCGTTAGAGCTGGGACAGGCTGAGGCGGATGTAGCCGGATATGACCGCCTGACCGAGATGCTGGCGAAAAGCGATGTAGTACTGACTTGCACTGGCGCACCGCACCCGGTGGTGCATAAAGAGCATCTGGAAATGGCAATGGACGAGCGCCAACAGCCGATTTATATGGTGGACATAGCTGTGCCGCGCGATATTGAGCCGGAAGTAAAGGAAGTGCCGGGCGTGTTCGCCTTCGATATTGACGACGTGAAGGTAATTGCCGAAGCGAATCTGGCGCGGCGTTGCAACGAAGTGGGCCGGGTAAAAGCGATTGTCCGGGAAGAAGTTGAAGATTTTATGCACTGGCTGGGTGCGCTTTCGGTAGTGCCGACCATTACCGGGCTACGCCAGCACGCCGACGCAATTCGGCAATCGGAATTGAAGCGAATTACACCCGCTTTTGGGGACTTAAATGATCGGCAGCTAGGTTTGTTGGAAGAGTTGACCAGCCGCATTGTCAACAAATTACTTCACGAGCCAACCTTGCGCCTGAAAGAAGCGGCTTCCAGCAGCGATGCGGGCCGATATGCTGAAGTGGTGCAACACCTCTTCTCGCTCCAGGGGGTTAGGAATGAAGCAAATTAGCTTAACAGCCATCAGCGCCGAAGAGCGCGAGGCTCAAATCGCCACTAATCTAAATCAAAAGACGATAGTGCTGGGGACACGCGGCAGCAAGCTGGCCCTATGGCAATCGAACTGGACGGCAGACCGCTTGCGCGAACGCCGCCCCAACCTGAACGTCGAGCTAAAAATTATTACGACACAGGGCGACCAGATTCAAGACCGCCCCTTGCAGAGCGTTACTAATAACGAAGGCTTTTTCGTTCGCGAACTGGAAGAAGCCCTTTTGCGTGGCGATATTGACCTGGCCGTCCACAGCCTGAAAGATTTACCGCACGAGCAACCCGCCGGGCTGGTCGTTCCGGCTATCCCGATTCGGGTAGATGCCCGCGATGTACTGTTGAGTCGCGAAGGTAAGAAGCTGGACGAATTGCCGCAGGGTGCGAAAATCGGCACGAGCAGCACCCGCCGCGCTTCGCAATTATTGGCCTACCGCGCCGATTTCGAGATTTTGCCTTTGCGCGGCAACGTAGATACCCGCGTCCGCAAGCTGATGGAAGGTGACAAGGGTGTAGAGTACGACGCAATTATTCTGGCGGCTGCCGGGTTGGAACGGCTGGGTCGGGGCGAAGAAATTACCCAAAGAATACCTTTCAAGGTAATGTTGCCCGCGCCGGGACAGGGCGCACTAGCTCCCGAATGTCGCGCTAATGACCGCACTATGCTGGGCCTGTTAGCCAGCCTGAACGACCGCGAAGCCCAGCTTGAGGTAGAGTGCGAGAAGGCGTTTATGGCGGCGCTGGGTGGCGGTTGCCAGACCCCGGTTGGTTGCTACGCCGAGGTTATTATGCGGAAATTTATTGTGCGCGGCTACGTTGGTCGGCCCGATGGTTCAAAGTCCATAAAGGTTGAACTGGTCGAAGATTTCGATGGTTCGCTCAAGCAAGCCCGTCGCCTGGGTAACGAATTGGCGGATGCCGCCAAAGAACAAGGCGCAACCGAAATGTTGAATGAGGCCCGCGCTCAGGGTTATATTACGCCGAGAGCTTAAGAGGTTTCTAGTTTCAGGTTTCTAGTTTTTCTGGTGGAAGGTTACAGGTTAGTTTGTAGAGCGGTGGTAATCTGAACCCGGACATGAATGTCCGGGCTAAAAACTGGCTCTCCTATTTATTAGCCCGGACATTCATGTCCGGGAAATTAAACTCAAGCCTGTATTGTGGATAAAACCCCAGGCGGGCCAACACCAACATACCAACATCAAACCAAACGCCTCTGGACTGATAACTGACGACTGATAACTGATAACTACTCAGCACTTTTGCTTGATTTAGGTTAAAATAAAAAAGTGGTAGAGCAACACCAACTGCTAATTCTGAAAAATTACTAAATCAAGCTAAGGAGAAGAATTGATGACAGTCGAAGCAACGGCGCGGAAGGCTTATGGAGTATTAGAACCGTTTGTTGGAATGGTTTATTTTGTGCCAGAAGGCCCGGTCAACTACGAGAAAATTGGGCTAAAGCCCCGGCAGGCATATTTTTGCACCCGTTCGGCGGCAATGGGGGTGGTGCCGGGCGAAGTGGTGGCGGCGACCTTTTACAACTTTAATCCGGCGCTGGTCGTGCCGCAGGTCAACGATGGCTGGCAGAAGACTACGCCGCAAGCCGCCACCGAAGCGCGAAATCAGACCGTGATGCAGGCGCTCACCCGCTTGCTGGCGGACGAGAACGGCAACTTGCCGGACGTATCGCGGGCGGTGGCGCTGACCCGCAAAGCCTGCGAAGGCTTGAAAAATGATGGTCGGCCCTTGTTTGCGGCTCACAATGCCCAACCCTGGCCCGAAGGCAACGATTTGCTCTCGCTGTGGTGGGGCGCGAATTTGCTCCGGGAATATCGGGGCGATGGGCATATCGCGGCGCTGGTGACGGCTGAAATTTCGGGGATTGACGCTATTTTGATAGCTGGCGCGTGGTCGAGCCGCGTACCGATGGATATGCTGCTCAAGACGCGGGCCTGGTCGGAAGATCAACTTGCCGAAGCGCGGGCGGCTCTCGAAGCACGTGGCATCATCAAAGATGGTGCTATCACCGAAGAAGGCAAAGCCCTGCGCGATAGCATCGAGGACACCACCGACAAACTGGCGGTTGCTCCCTGGCGCAATCTGGGTGATGAAGCCGCCGAATTTCTGGAATTAATGAAGCCGCTCACCAAACGCATTGCCGAATCGGGCGCGTTTGGCCTGGCCCGACCTAGAGCTTAACATTGTAGGTTGTAGGAGGGGGCTGCGCCCTCGATTTCAGCCTGAACACAGGTCACAAATCGAGGGCGCAGCCCCCCCTACATAAATCGTGGTTAGGGAAAAATCGAGGGTGCAGCCCCCTCCTACAGAAATTTTGAGATTAACCTGGAAAAGGAAGCGATGGCGGAAGCGAAATCTGGCAAAGTTTATATCATCGGGGCAGGGCCGGGCGACCCTGGTTTGCTGACGGTACGTGGACGTGAGGCGTTGCGACAGGCCGACGCAGTGGTTTATGATGCTTCGGTGAACTCGGTGCTGTTGCGCGAAGCCGGGCCGAAGGCGGAATTAATTTGCGGAGGAGAAGACTTTAACCAATCGGTTTTGCTGGTAAGTTTGGGACGGGCCGGAAAAACGGTGGCGCGGCTTGTAACGGGCGATGGGCTGGCTTTTGCAAGCGGCAGCACCGAGGCCGAAGCACTGGCGGCGGCAAATGTGCCGTTTGAAATTGTGCCAGGCGTGACGAGCGCCATTGCTGCACCCGCTTACGCGGGTATCTCCGTGACGTACCGCGATGTGGTTTCGGCTTTTACGGTTGTAAATATTCCTGCCGATTTGAATAAATTAGATTGGTCGGCGCTTGCCGCTATCGGTGGTACGCTGGTTTTTCAATTAAATAAAGGCTCTTTGGGCCAGCTTGCAAAGCGGTTGATTGAAGCCGGAAAATCGGCTAATACTCCTGTTGCGCTGGTCAGCCGAGGCACGACCTGGCAGCAGCGCACCGTTTCGGGGACGCTTGCCAGTATTCCTCATTTAGTGCAAGAGGCTGAGATTGAAACTGAAGCGTCCGCTACCCTGATTGTGGGCGAGGTTGCCCGGTTGCGCGAACAATTGCAGTGGTGGGATACTCCGGCGGCGCGGCCTTTGCTGGGCAAACGGATTGTGGTGACACGCGCTCGTGAGCAAGCCGGGTCAATGCTTAATAAGCTAATCGAGTTGGGCGCGGACGCAATTGAGTTTTCGACCATCCAGATTATCGAGCCGGAGAGCTATGCGCCGATGGACGAGGCGATTGGTCGGCTGAGTAGCTATGATTGGGTGGTGTTCACCAGCGTGAACGGGGTTGACCATTTTATGCGCCGCCTGAAACAGGCTGGGAAAGATGCTCGTGCCTTTGGTCAGGCTAAAATTTGCGCGATTGGCCCGGCTACCGCCGCCGCCTTGGAAGCGGCAAATTTGAAAGCCGATTTTATGCCCAGTAAATACGTTGCCGAAAGTATTCTGGAAGATTTGGGCGACGTGTCAGGTCAGAAATTTTTGCTGGCCCGCGCTGATGTTGCCCGTGAAGCCTTGTACGATGGCTTGCTGGCCCAGGGCGCACAGGTAGACCAGGTTACGGCCTACCGCCAGATAATCAGTGATGAGACTGACTCGACTGGAGTTAGCGCCGCGCAACTGGCCCAGTGGCTCGACGTGGGCGAAATTGATTTGGTAACGTTCACTTCCTCCAACACCGTCCGCAATTTCGTGACCCGCTTAAAGAGTGCGACCAGCCAGTCGCCAATTGAACTGCTCGAAAAGACAATGGTGGCCTGTATCGGCCCGATTACCGCCGGAACTGCCCGCGAATTGGGCCTGCGGGTAGATTTGGAAGCCGCCGAGTTTACAATTGATAAATTGATTGAAGTAGTTATCAGTCGTCAGTTGTCAGTCGTCAGTTAGAAACTGACTGATAACTGACGACTGATAGCTGACAACTTTAAATGAGGAGGTAAAGTTCGATGGATGATAATGCAGTAAAAGTTAATGGTAACGGTAACGGTGGCTCATCTGCCCCGGCTTATGGTACGACTGCGACGACGACTTTTGTTGACCCCGGCGAACAGGAAATGAAAGAAAGACTGGGCGGTATCAAAGGCCGGGCGATGGGCGAAAACCCTGAGTTGAAGGTAGAATACAAACATAACACCAGCACCCAACAGTTCGTCAAGTTCGGTTTCTACAAGCTTGACCCGGCTTTCCGCCGTTTGCCCAAAGCCGAAAAAGAGCAGGGTATTCAGGAATTTTTAAATGCAATGGACGGTCTTTATCCACGTGGCGAACTGTTACGGCCTTATAGTTTGACCGGGGTGCGCGGTGATTGCGATTTCTTGTTGTGGCACGTCGTCCCCTGCAACAAGGATGGCGACGACCCCAGCGGTATCGAGCGCTTTCAGGAAGTAACCGCGACGGTGCTGAATACTGGGCTGGGCGCGTATTTGACCGTACCCTATAGCTATGTAGCCATGACCAAACGTTCGCTCTACACCGACGACCATCACCACCCCGGCAGCGAGAACGAGCGGTTGCGGGTTGAACCCTGGGGTGCGAAGTATCTTTTCGTCTATCCGTTTGTGAAGACGCGCCCGTGGTACTTGCTGCCGATAGCCGAACGCCAGCGCATTATGAACGAGCATATCAAGGTCGGTCACATGTACCCGACGGTGAAGCTGAACACGACTTATTCGTTTGGTCTGGACGACCAGGATTTTGTGGTCGCTTTCGAGACCGACTATCCCGCGGACTTTTTGGATTTGGTTCAGCACCTGCGCGAAACCGAAAGTAGCCTCGCCACCGTCCGCGATACGCCCATCTTTAGCTGTGTCTCGACCACCGTCGAGCAAGTCGTCAAGAATATGGGCCTGTAAACAAAACGGGTAGATAGTTACAGGAGAAGCTTACTTTGTGTAAAGCTAAGTGGTTACTCCTAAAATAGGGGTTTGCGCCGATCCGCCCTGGAATAAATTCCGGGCTACGTTGCACAAGTGGATTAAAATCCACTGATTACAAAGAGCTATAGGGCGTTCGGCAATGGTTTTCAAACCACTTGAGCAACGTAGCCCGGAATTCATTCCAAGGCGGTCTACAGCCGAAATTGTTTATTGGGGTTGGGGAATACACGCCCCAGCCCTAATCTTTTAAATGCGTTTGAAGGATTTAAATTTACCACAGCCACATAGAGAAATTGCAGACAAGAATTTTGCTCTGAAAAATTTTGCTTTTTCTTTAGCTTTAGAAAATTTTTTGCAAAAAATTTTCCAAACTAAAAAATTTCATTTTTGTTTGAGTTTTTGGTTTTTTTGCAAAAAAACCAAAAACTCAAACAAAAATAGCTGGAAGAGAAGAAAATTATGAATTTTGAGAAATCACGCGAATTACACGCTGAAGCGTCTAAAATATTGCCGGGTGGGGTAAATAGCCCGGTGCGGGCGTTTAAGGGCGTGGGCGGCAACCCAATTTTTATCGAGCGCGGCGAAGGGCCGTATATGTATGATGCCGACGGTAACCGTTTTATTGATTATGTGCTGTCGTGGGGGCCGCTTATTTTGGGCCACGCTCATCCTGAAGTAGTGGCGGCTATCGTGGCGCAGGCACATAAGGGTTCGACTTTTGGCGCACCAACCGCGCTTGAGACCGAACTGGCGCAACTGATAATCAAGGCCATGCCTTCGATTGAGATGCTGCGCTTTGTCAGCAGTGGTACGGAAGCGACCATGAGCGCGCTGCGGGTGGCACGCGGCTACACCGGGCGGAGCAAAATCCTGAAATTCGCGGGCTGCTATCATGGTCACGCCGATTTCCTATTGGTACAGGCCGGGAGTGGCGTGGCAACGCTCGGTTTGCCCGATAGCCCCGGCGTTACCGCCGCCAATACCGCCGATACGCTGGTGGCAGACTATAACGACCTCGAAGGGGTCGAAGCGGTTTTCAAGGCTAACCCCGGCGAAATTGCGGCGGTAATCGTCGAGCCAGTGGCGGGCAATATGGGTCTGGTACTGCCCAAAGACGGCTTTTTGCAGGGGCTACGCACTATCACCGCACGCGAAGGCGCGGTGCTGATTTTCGACGAGGTGATGAACGGGTTTCGCATCGGCGGCGTGAGCGGGGCGCAGGGCCATTTCGGTGTCACGCCCGATATGACCACGCTCGGCAAAGTTATCGGCGGCGGCTTGCCGGTTGGCGTTTATGGCGGCAAGTACGAAATAATGAAGAACGTTGCGCCTATCGGGTCAATCTATCAGGCTGGTACGCTGAGTGGCAACCCGTTGGCGATGGCTGCCGGTATTGCTACCCTCAAACAGCTAATGCAACCCGGCTTTTACGAAGGGCTGGAAACGAAAATGGCCCGACTCGAAGCAGGTATGGTGGCGGCTTGCCAGGAAAGCCCCGTCCCGGTTTATTTCAAGCGTATCGGCACAAAGTTTGGCCTGTTCTTCACCGACCACGAAGTGACCGACTACACCAGCGCCAAAACCGCCGACACCAAAGCTTATGCCCGTTTCTTCTGGAACTTAATTGAGCGCGGGGTCTATTTTGCGCCCAGCCAGTTTGAGGCCGGATTTATGTCCAACGCCCACACCGAAGCGCTAATTGACCAGACCGTTCAGGCTGCCCGCGAAAGTTTTGCCGCCCTGACGGTAGCGGTTTGAAGAAGGAGCGAGGAGTGAGGAACGAGGAAATCCATTGGCGGAGCAATGTCCTACAGAATCGAGGTAGATTGTGGGACATTGCTCCGTCAATGGAAAATTAACTGACGGAGCAGCATTCCTACAATTCGCCTTGAACCTGTGAGACATTGCTCCGTCAATGGATTTCCTCATCACTCATTACTTTACCATGTGTTAACCAAAAATGCGTCTAACTTTCGTCTAAATTTTAAAATCGGGTATTATACTTGCTTGTATTAGATAGAGAGTAGTGGTTACGTACTGGTAACACCCTCTACTCAGTACAGGCAAAAAACAGACGACTGTGGGGTCAGGTAAAATGGCCGAGAACGAAAAGACGGCGGTATTATTGCTGGGGCATGGCAGTCGGGCGAAAGAAGCCAACGACGCTATGTATCGGGTCGTGCAAGACCTGCGGCAGACGGACGAGTTTGCGGTAGTGGAATGCGCTTTCCTGGAAATGAACCAACCCGATATTGCCGGAGGTTTGACCAGTTGCTATACGCAAGGCGCAAAACGGATTATCATTATTCCGTACTTCCTGCACCTGGGCAACCACGTTCAGAAAGATTTGCCCCGACTTATCGGCGATTGGTGGGCTGACCGCCCCGAAGTCGAGCTAATTATGGGTCAGCACCTGGGTTACAGTCCTCTGCTAACTCAACTTGTTCAGGAGCGCATTGCCGAAGCGCAAGCGAATAGCGAAAGCGAAAACCTGGCTGAAGCAAAGATATAAACTGACGACTGAAAACTGACAACTGAAAACTTTCTAAGGAGTATGCGATGTTGACAGAGAGGGAATTACCAGTACAAACCGAGAAGAAAAGCGCTAATTTGACCGTCCGGCCACGCCGCACCCGCCGCACCGAAACGTTGCGCCGGATGGTGCGCGAGACCCGGCTATCGGTGGATAATTTGATTTTTCCGCTTTTTATTGCCGAGGGCATTAATGAAGCGGTAGAAATTGGTTCGATGCCGGGGCAATATCGCTGGCCTGTCTCGAAACTGGCGGCAGAGGCCGAAAGCATTGCCAAACTGGGCATTCCGGCGGTGTTGCTGTTCGGTATCCCCGATTTCAAGGACGAGGTAGGCCGCGAAGCCTACAACCCGAACGGGATTGTGCAGGCTGCCGTGCGCGAAATCAAGCGGGCAGTGCCAGAAATGGTGGTCATCACCGACGTGTGTTTGTGCGAGTATACCAGTCACGGGCATTGTGGTGTGTTGTCGCCGGACGGCTATGTCGAGAATGACCCGACGCTGGATTTGCTGGCTCGAATGTCCATTTCGCACGCCGAAGCGGGAGCGGATATTATCGCACCGTCCGATATGATGGACGGGCGGGTTGGGGCAATTCGGGCCGCGCTAGATGGTGATGGTTTCGAGAATACGCCGATTATGGCCTACAGCGCCAAGTTTGCCAGTGGTTTCTACGGCCCATTCCGGGAAGCGGCGGATAGCACGCCCGCTTTTGGAGACCGCCGGAGTTACCAGATGGATCCGCCCAATATTCGCGAGGCGCTGCGCGAAGTGGAACTGGATGTACAGGAAGGGGCCGACATGATTATGGTCAAGCCTGCTCTGGCTTATTTAGATGTGATTGCGAAAGTGCGCGAACGCTTCGATTTGCCCCTGGCGGCTTACAACGTCAGTGGCGAATACTCTATGCTAAAGGCGGCAGCGCGTATGGGTTGGCTGGACGAGGAGCGGGTTATCCGCGAAACTTTGACCGCCATCAAACGCGCCGGAGCAGATATGATAATTACTTATCATTCCAAAGAAGCGGCGCGCTGGCTGGCGCAAGGTTAAGGCTCATACCGGGATTGGCAATTTAACGCGGTTTACGTCCCTGACGATTATTTTCATCCCATCAGTAAGAGTGCTTTTGTTAAAAAAACACTGGAAGGATTTTTTGAAGATGGCTATAACTTTAAGGGATGCAACCACGAAAAGAGTAGCTCCTAAACGAGAAGTACTTGGCGTGGAAGCGGCAACCAGTGCTAACTGGAACGCCGCCTCTGCTGAAATTTATGATTATTTGAGCAGTTTACACGTGTTGTTGCCCGGTCTGCCCGGTTTGCAGCGCTTGCAAATTGCATCGGACGGCACTACCGCCCGGTTGCTGATAGGCGTGCCGGTGATGGGCCAGCGCCTGAACTTAATAATGGAGCTTCAGGCGCGCTACTCGCCTGAACTGCGCCGCATTATTCTAACTTCTTGCCCTACTCCCCAGACTCAGTTATTTGGTCCACGTCCGGCGGGTTATTTTCCAGCCAGTTTGCGAGTAGAAATGATAACAAAACCGGGTCGCGCCGCAAGCCAGGTTAATGCCCGTATTCGGCTTGGTCTGGCCGAGTTTCCGGCGGGTCTGGCTATCTTCGCTAACTTCTTTGTCCGCATGAGTGCCGAGACTATTGCCAGAGAGCAAGCCCAAAAAATTATCAATCAGCTTATGTCCCGGCTGCATCGTGGCTTTGTTGAAAGCCGCGTCGCCTGAGCTAATTTCTTTGCGTCCTTTGCGTCTTGGCGGTTAATTTCTCCGAATTAACCGGCTTGACAAGCTTCCTGAATTGAGCCATAATAAAAACAGGTCAGCACGTTTGGCCTGTTCGCTTATCCAATAAGCACACGGAAGAAGAAAAGATGGTTCCTGTAGTACGAGGTTGCGTTCACAGCCTCGCACCACTAACCCAATCCTCCTGTCTGCACAGGAAACCGGGCCGTGAGTATTTTATCACAAATGCTCCTGGCGGTTTACCCATGCTTCAGTTGGGTGAACCGCCTTTTCTTTTCCCCGTTATAAAGAAGGAAAGAGGAGAAGGAGGGAGAAGTTCTTTTCTTCGTTCCTTCTCCTTAGTGAGGGGAGAAGATTTACATGGAGCAAAAAATTGTGACGTTCGAGGAAGTCGCGGCGCACCGTTTGGGGCAGGTGGCGGACGAGTTGAAGAGCTACGAGGGTTGACCCATGCTGGAGGTGGACGGAGTGAAGTTGCTTTACGCTGTCGCGCTGTCGCTCGGTCTCAGTCGCCGGGCGATTGCCGTCCTGTTCGACCAGCGCAGCCTCAATCATCTGCTGGCCCTGGGCGCGATAGACCAACCCGAACTGACCGCTCTGTTGCGTACCCTGGCTTCCCGCCCCGCGACCCGGTGGGACGAGGGAGAACATTTTAACTACCGATGAACCCAGAGAACCACAGATGAACCCGGATTTTGTTGAATTTTGAATTTTGAATTTTGAATTTTGAGTTTTGAGTTAAGGAACACAGATGAACACAGATGAATTAAACTTTATAACATTCTCTGTGTCTCCGTGTCTCCATGTCTCCGTGATGAATTTTTGAACTTGGAACTTGGAACTTGAAACCTCTTCTTGGCGCAAGGATTTGGCTAAACCCGGCTTGTTTGGTAAAATGTTGCGAAGCATATACCAATATTAAGAAAGAAGGTGAAGTATGCCCAGTCACCAATTTGAACATGGCGTTCATGAAGACCCTAAAGTAACTCCAACCGTAGAAGAATATTTAGAATCAATATATAATTTGACTATAGATGAAGGTAAACCGGCGATTGCCGCTCGATTGGCCCAGCGCATGGGTGTATCCCCCGTGACCGTTTTTGATACGGTCAAACGGCTCAAGGGCGATGGCAAGACCGAAGGCTTTGTCCTGGTAGATGAGAAAAGCAAAGAAATAACCCTGACCGAACGGGGCAAAGAAGTCGCCCTCTCGCTGGCGCGCCGTCACCGTCTGGCTGAACGGTTGCTGGTAGATGTGCTGGGCCTGGATTGGGAAGAGGCGCACGACGAAGCCTGCCGCCTGGAACACGCCATCTCGCCCCGGCTGGAACGCGCCCTGACCGCCTTTTTGCACAACCCCACCACCTGTCCGCACGGCAACCCGATTCCGGGCAGTGGCGCAATAATTGACCCGGCAACCCGGCCCATGAACGAAATCGAGGCGGG
>JBBQXW010000203.1:0-13228 GCA_038209275.1 Chloroflexia bacterium
GTTTCTTCTTGATGCAACGGCGAAGACGAAATTGAGTAGTAGCGCGGGCGCAACGCCGGAAGCATTTCCAGGTAAACATTGAAGGGCAACTCGCAAGCCACAAACTCTTCCAGCAAATCTATCAGCGTCTTGCGTTTCGCCAGCACTTCCTCTTTATAGCGGGCAACGCTGGCTTCATCATCACCCGATAGCGCCTGAAGCTTTTTTTTGTCGGGCGGACACTCGGTGTATTCGACCAGTGTTTTGATGTGCTTGCGAGTGGCGACATCCTGTAATTCAACATAGTCCGAAAGTAGCTGGTAGACCGAAATCGGCTCATCGGTAGGCAAGAAAGTTTTGCGGTTCTCGGTTTTGCGAAGGCGTAAATAAGTATCTTTCTCGAAGCCAAAGCGAGAGGCCACTCGTTTGACGATTTCTTCACCATTGTGAGCAATTACGCCCAGGTGGTCGCCCGCCCGGTAAGCTACGCCTTCCGGCAAATGTACCTCGATATGGCGGGCCGAACGCTCGGAAGGGTTAGTGCCATGTTTGGTGTGCAACTCGCGGTTCTGGCTGACCGTCATAAGTTGCGCCCCCAGCGAACCCACAAACGGGCTGATGCGCTGTCCCCCGGCAATGATTTCTACTTCATATAAATGGTCTTTTGCCCCGATTTCCGGCGCGCTTAAATTAATCGAAAGCTCTTTGGCGAGGGTTTGCCAGAGCGGGCCGTACCAGCTTTGGAACTGACCATCAAAATCATCGCTGGCATCGCCTTCGCCGCGTGGATAAATCCGTTTAGCGCCGAACTCAGCCAGTTTATTATCGAGCAATCGGGGAATGGCCTGGAAGGTCGCCGCCCAATCGCGGTTGCCACAACCAAAAACGGCATAATTTACGCCGTTAAGTGAAGCAGCCGATAAATTGCCGTGCCGCAGCCAATCGCTGAACTTGACGGCGTTATCGGGTGGCGTGCCGTTGTAGGAAGCCGTCACAATCATTACTGCGCCCTGTTTCGGCAGATTATCAACATAATCGTCCAGGGTCGCAACGGTGGTAGCAAAGCCGTTGGTTTCGCCGGATTGGGCAATCTGTCGAGCCAGTTCTTCCGCCGTCCCAAGATTCGAGCCGAAAAGTACCAGCAAAGGCGTATTATGTTTCGGCAGCCCGGTGGTAGCCGCCGAAGCCGGAGCGGGTTGGGCCGTCGCGGGCGTGGGCATGGTTATAGTGGCTGGCCCGGTAGCAGCGTGTTCGGGGCGCGGCCTGATTTTAATTTTCAGGTCGTAGGGTTTCATAGTTAGGGTTTCTTTGAACTTTAGCTCGTAATGAGTGTGATCGAGCAACTGGAAGCGCTGCAAAATCATGCCCATCACCAGCGCCGCTTCCTGCATGGCAAACTGGCGACCAATACAGGCCCGTTGCCCGTTGCCAAACGGTTTATAGGCGTTGGCAGGGCGCTTTTCCTCGGCTTCGCGGGTGAAATTCTGCGGGTCAAAATCTTCGGCCTGTTCGCCCCAGATGGCCTTGTCGCGATGCAACATCGGAACGAGTACCGAAATCTGCGTGCCTTTAGCTACTTTATACTTGCCGCCAATAACGGTATCTTCATAAGGGTAAAGCGCAAAAGCCGGGGCGGTGGGCCATAGGCGCAAGGTCTCTTTCAGGATTTGCGAAATATAGGTTAGCTGGTTGACCTGTTGATAAGTCGGCTTTACCGAAGTGTCAAAGCCAAGCACCCGGTCTACTTCCTCGTAAGCCTTCGCCAGCACTTCGGGATGATTCAGCAAAGCGTAAATCGCGAACGAAAGCAAGCCACTGGTGGTTTCGTGTCCGGCAATCAGGAACGTCAAAATCTGGTAACGGATGTTCAGGTCGTCCAGCTTTTCGCCAGTCTTCCTATCCACCCCCGCCAGCATATAGCTCAGTAAATCGCGCTTGCTCATGAAATCGTCGGTACTAGCCCGGCGCTCTTTAATAATCTGGTCTACCATCTCATTCATGAAATTGATGTCGGTCTGTTTGTTGCGTTGTAATGAGCGCCGCACCTTGTTTTCGATAGGCAAGCGCCGCATCCGCTCCTGCGACTCGCTCAACGCTCCAACCATCGCATCTACAAACGGGTGAAAGTTATCACGGTAAAACGAATTAAACCGATAATCAAAACCGCACAGCCCGATAGTATCGAGGGTCAGAGCGGTCATATCGTGTACGACATCAATTTCATCGTCAGGGTTGAGCCGTTCCCACTTCAGTATCATCTGTTCGGCAATATCCAGCATCATGGGATGATAGCCCTGCATGGCCTTCTGGCTAAAATTGGGCAGCAATATATTGTGAGCCTTCGACCAGTTCGGCTCCTGGGTATAAGCGGTAAACAAACCGTCCCCGGCAAAAGACCGTACCGATTTCAAAGGGGCCCAGATTTTTTTATCAAACCGGGTCTCGTCGCAAAGCTCATTCACCAGTTCATAGCTGGAAACGGCAAGCAGTGGGCGACCCAACATATCAAGTTGATAGATTGGCCCATATTCGTGGGCAAACTTAATCATATCCTGGGTGGGCGCTTTGGCAGTCAAATCGAGCAGATTACCAACAAAAATTTTTCCGGGTGGTTGAGGAATAGGTTCCAGATTAGTTTGGGTTGTCATTTATACCCTCATCTTCTTTCTAATTCCTGATTAAGGTTCCTGATTTTTAGCAAATTCTTAACGATAGTTTAACACATCCGACCTTTTTGAGCCACATAAATAAAATTATAAATTACTCCACGATTTAAGCTTTGCCAACAAAAAACCCTGAGCTTTTAATATTTGCTAAGAAATCAAAGCTCAGGGTCAGGCAAAACTTCCTACAAATGAGTTTAGCGTTACTCTTTCTTCCAGGCCGAAGCTTCGTTCAACTGCTTAACCTGTTCGTCCGAAAGCTTTAGCTCGATAGCCGCGAGGCTATCCTTCAATTGCTCGGCTGAATTAGCGCCGATAATCGGTGAAGTAATAACGGGCTGGGCCAACAGCCAGGCCAGCGAAACTGCCGTCGGGGTGCTGCTGGCTTCGGCGGCGACGCTCTTTACTGCATCCAGGGTGCGCCAGCCCGCTTCGTTGGCAAACCGATTCTTGATACCTTCGGCCCGATCGCTCTGCGCCATAGTATCGCGGGAATATTTGCCAGTCAGGAAACCAGCAGCAAGCGGGCTGTAAGGAATTACGCCAACTTCATACTTCTCGCAGACCGCTTTCAGTTCTCGCTCGAACTCCTCACGTCCCGCCATATTATAAAAGGGCTGGAGCGAATCGTAGCGTACCGTTTTGTTTACCTGGGCGCTCCATAGCGACTCGATCAGTTCCCAGGCTTTATAGTTGGACGCGCCCACATAGCGCACCTTGCCCGCCCGTTGCAAATCGTCCAACGCGCCAAGCGTTTCGTCAATTGGCGTTTCGAGGTCGGCAAAGTGAGTTTGATACAAATCAATATAATCGGTCTGCAAACGGCGCAACGAAGCGTCTACCGCATCAAAAATATGTTTGCGCGAAAGCCCCTGGTCGTTTGGCCCTGGCCCCATCATACCGCGCACCTTTGTCGCCAGAATAATCTGGTTGCGGTTGCCCCGGTCTTTGAGCCAGCGCCCGATAACTTCTTCTGACACACCGCCCGGATTGCCCGGCACCCAGCGCGAATATACATCCGCCGTATCTATAAAGTTGCCGCCCGCCTCAACAAAGGCATCCATTACACTGAAGGCGGCGGTTTCGTCCGCCGTCCAGCCCCATTGCATTGTCCCTAAACATATCGGCGAAACCTTCAGTCCTGTCCGCCCTAACTTTCGGTAATTCATCTCTCTGCCCTTTCTTCGCTTATATAAGCCAATAGTTTTTGATAAAATTTTTGCGAAAAATTTTATCAAAAATATGGTTAAACCGTTGTGCTTTTCGCAGTTTCTTCGGCTTTGTCTCTGGCTACCAT
Source organism: Chloroflexia bacterium (assembly GCA_038209275.1). Taxonomy (GTDB): domain Bacteria; phylum Chloroflexota; class Chloroflexia; order Chloroheliales; family Chloroheliaceae; genus L227-5C. The sequence goes on from JBBQXW010000203.1 coordinate 3,940, forward strand.
AACTCTTTGCAAATACAGCTTTAATTTGGCCCGTTCCGGCACAACGCCCTGGCTAAAAATTTGCCGATTAATCATCAGCACGGGTGGATGCCAACCACCTTTCGCCAGCGCTTCGTCCATATACTCGACCCAGGGCTTTACGGTCAGCTTTATACGCGGGTCGCCTTCTAAACCGAGTTCGCGCAATACGCTTTTCACCTGCCGCACCGTTAATTCACATTCCTCGCAAACCGCGTTCGGCAGGCTAAAAAAGAATTGCTTGCCACTGATTCGGTAAACTGTAATCTCAACTGGTTTCATTTTAATACAACCTTTTCTTGTTTTTCATAACGAAAATTTTTTATGAATTGTTTTCTAACAACAACGCCCTATAGCCCGCCTGAACAAAATGCCTGTCGGAAGTCAGCGCATCAGTCAGCCCTTGCTCTTGCATCACCACAAACGATATGCAATCGGTCAAACCCCATGTTTTATCCGGGCGGTTGCGATAAAGTAGTAAGCCCCGCCTGAACAAAGCTGTATCTACCGTCAAAACAATAATATTTTTAGAGATATAGCATCGTTCAATAAATCGAGAAGCGGCTTCCCGGTCTATTGAACTCAAGGCATCGCCAATTTCAGCTAAAACTACCTCGGTGACTATAATTAGCGCAGCATGAATTAGCAAATATTCATGTTTTTGAGCTTGGCTGTTATATTGATCACGTTGATCAATCAGCGCTTGCACAAAAGCTGTATCGAGAAAGAGTCGGCTATTATTCATTGTTTAAATAAGGTTGCTGTTTAGGCGTGCCATATAAGTAATGGTCATGCTCTGCCGACCAATCTTCCGGCCCATCATAAGTACCAACCATACTCTCTAAAAGATCGTAAACATCACCAGGTGTATCGTCCTCTACCCTTATTTCTTCTACAGAAAGAGCCGAGCGAATTACAATTAAATAGCGTGTATTTGGTGCAAGGTCAATTGGCATCTCAGGACGAAATGCTTCGCCATCAAATACTACCGATATAAGCCTGTCTAAATTAATACTCATGGCAAGTTACTTTCTAAAATTATTGCCCTTTTGGTGTACCGTACAAGTAATGATTATGCTCCGCCGACCAATCCTCTGGGCCATCGTAAGTTCCAGCATATTTGAATAGTACGTCCCAGGCAGTTTCTTCATTTGCCAAAGAGGAATGTTCCACGTCAAGACAGAAGTTCCCTTTAACCTGTTTAGAAAATTCAACCCACCAGCTATACTTTAGCTCGTTGTAACGTGCCAAAACGTCTGTTGCAGCCTCGACTGGATGAATAGTCAACATCAACTTGCAATGGCTATTATCGTCTGGTATAGCGGTTCTCTCAAGCACCAGCTTGGCTTGCTCGAAATATTTCTTTATGTTTTGCTGCGTTTCCTGCAACAATTCGATGAGAAAAGGATGCTTTTGCAAATAAGCCCTGATTTCTACCGGGTTAGCAAAACTATATAATTGTTGTAATTCCTGTAGCCCAAGCTCGAACGAACTTTCTTCGACTGGCAATTCTTCGTATTTTTTAGCCATAGTTTTATCCTTTTGCTTTGTATTTCCGCAAAGCCATTATAGCACGCAGCAAGATTGATGCCTTCCTACAAAGTACAACACAGACCTGAACAATTCCAGAGCAACCCAATTCGGTTGTAGGAGAGCGCTGTGCGCTCGATTTGACCCTTACCACAGGTTAAATCGAGCGCACAGCGCCCTCCTACATGATAAGAATGAACTTTGAACACAAAAAAGGGGCGGACACGAAAGTTTTGTTTTCCAAAACCCCCGCGCCCGCCCCGTTTCAAAGCTCTCTGTTCTCACTTTGAACTTGAAACTTTGAACTATTTAACTGGCTGGCTGCGTCTCGATGCGGGCCACCGGCTCAAGCATTGGTTCGGTGCGTTCGATCTCGGTAGCGGCAGGGATAGCTATTGCTTCCTCACCGTTGCCAGCGTCGCCGCCCTTGCCTTTCTTGCGCCCGCCAGTTAGCCGAGTTTTAAGCCCTTCGAGCAGGCTGTAGACTACCGGCACGACCAGTAAGGTTAGCAAGGTTGAAGTAAAGAGGCCGCCGATTACCACGGTGCCAAGTTCCGCCGCGATAATCGAGCCTTCGCTAAAGCCCAGCGCCAGCGGGAACAGCGCCAGAATAGTTGCCAAAGCGGTCATTAGGATAGGGCGAACGCGGTTCAACCCGGCTTCCATTAACGCTTCTTTAACGCCAACGCCCTTTTCGCGCAACTGGTTCACCTTATCAATCAGCACAATCGCGTTAGTAACGACGATACCGATTAGCATCAATAGACCAATCATGGCGGGCAAGCCCAGAGCGCGGTGAGTGACAAACAGCGCCGTAAACGCGCCAATCGTCGCCAACGGCAAACTGAACAGAATTACGAACGGCTCTAGCAGACTGCCGAAGGCCAACACCATCACGATGTATACCAGCGCAATCGCCACACCCATTGCCACAAACAGGCCCAGGAAAGCCTCGCTCTGCTGCTGGCTCACGCCACTGATACTGGCGGTAACACCTGTCGGAAGCTGCAAGGCATTCAGCCGTTTGGTTACTTCGCGGGTAACACCGCCGGTATTGTCAGTGGTCAGGTTAGCCGTAATAGTCGCGGCGGGACGCTGCCCGATACGGGTAGTCTGGACTGGCCCTTCTACTTTGGTAATAGTCGCGACCTGCCCATAAGTAAACGCCCCAAAGACGGGAGTGGCTTTCAGGTTCTCTATCCACTCGTCCAGCGTTTTGCCACTAAGGGTAGGCGGATAAATCACTACATCCTGCGCTACACCATCCTGGAAGCGAACGGTGGTGGCGGTAGTCGGCTGTAGCGTGCTGCGGAGCAAGAAGCCCAGCGTTTGAGTGTTAATTCGGCCTCCCGTCGCGGCGGCATTGGGCTGTATCACCACCTGTGGCGTTACCGCCGAAACATCGCTCCGCAAATTGGCGAATTCCGGGATGTCCTTGATTTTGTCCAGTATCATATCGCTGCCCTTGCGTACTCCGTCAGCATCCTGACCCTGGACAATCAGCGAGAAGGTCGAGCTACTGAAGCCACCGATAGGCGCAACCGAAATGCTACCACCCTGGGGAGTAGTGGGCGCAAGTTTGGTACGCAAATCTTTCGCCGTCTCTTCCACGTTCGCATCTTTCTTGAGGCGAATCAACATCTGAGCGTCGCCCGAAGTAGCACTGAAAGCACGCTGCGCCCGGTTGAAGCTGGAACTTCCCGCAATAGTGGTCTGCGTCAGTTCGATGCGGTTTTCAGCAATCAACACTTTCTCAACGTCTTGCGAGACCTTCAAAATCGAAGCCTGGTCTGCGCCGGGTGGCAGCCCTACCGAAACCTGAAGTAGTTTATCGCTCGAACTGGCAAGGAAGGCAAATGGTACTTGCGTCACCAAAAAGTTGCCGCCGATGAATAACACAAAGGCAATCAGCAAAATCTTCCAGCGATTCCCCAGCGCCCAGCGCAGGGTAGGAGCATAAACTTTCTGCACCAGCGTTGGCTTAGTTTCAGTGTGCGTACCAATCGCTTTGTTATTGATAAAGTAGTTGGCAAGCACTGGAATGATAGTCAATGCCACAATTAGCGAGGCCAACAGTGCAAAGGTTACGGTCAGGGCGAAAGGCAAGAAGAACTGGCCCGTCACACCGCCCACAAAACCCAACGGCAGGAACACCGCCACCGTCGTAATGGTTGAACTGGTAATTGCGCCCGTCACTTCGCGAGTACCATTCTTGACCGCCTGAGATATAGGTTCGCCTTCCTGGACGTGCCGGAAAATATTTTCCAGTACCACAATAGCATCGTCCACCACGCGCCCAACGGCGATAGCCAGACCGCCCAGCGTCATAATGTTCAGGGTAATGCCTTGCGACCAGAGCAACAGCAGCGCTACTACCACCGAAGTTGGGATAGAGATAGCCGTCACCAGCGTGCTACGAACATTCCGCAAAAAGAGGAAGATTACCAGCACGGCAAAAGTTGCACCCAGCAAGCCCTCTTTCACCAGACCATCAATCGAAGCTTTAATCTGGGTGGCCTGTTCGTAAATCGTGCCAAGCTTAATGTCGTTCCCTAGCTGACCGTTTAGCTCGTCGGTCTTTTTCTGTACATTTTCTACTACGTTAACCGTATTGCCATTCTGAGTCTTGTAGATCTGCATCAACAGACCGGGGTTGCCGTTGGTGCGGCTAATACTATTGCTCGGTGCATCCGCCGAAACTACGTCGGCTACATCGCTCAATTTGGTCGGCGCTTGCGGCGCGGTTGGGGCAGCCTGTCCGCCCGCCGTCGGAGCAGCACCCGCCCCTGCCGGGGCAGCACCTGCGCCCGTAGCCGATGGCACAATAATCAAATTTTTGATGTCATCAATACTGCCAAAAGTATAGGCCGTGCGAACGGCCACGCTCTTGTCATCGGCACTGATTGTACCGGCGGGGAAACTGGTATTGAAGCCGCGCAAGGCACTGCTGATGTCGTTCTGAGTCAGGCCACGCTGCTGCATTTTGTCGGGCTGAATATTAATCCGAACTTCCTTCAGCACGTCGCCGACAATCTGCACGCTCGAAACACCATCAATGCCAGTCAGAGCGGGCTTAATTTTGTCACGAGCAATCTGGCCCAGTTCCTGCGAACTTTGACCCTTCTTGCCTTCCATGCCCAGAAAAATCACGGCCTGTCCGCCAAAATTAACTTCACTAACGGTTGGTTGCACTACCTGACCGCGCAAGTCGGTGGGCAGTTGTAAAGTACGAAGCTGGTTATTTAGCACCTGCTGCGTATTCTTCAAATCGGTGCCAAACTCAAACTCGCCGATGATGAAAGAAAAGCTCTCGGTTGAGGTAGAGCGTAGCGATTTGAGCCGGGGCAACCCGCCCATGGTCTGCTCAATCGGTTTGGTCACTTGTTCTACTACATCGCTGCTGGCTGCACCCGGATATACCGTCGCCACCGTCACGTAAGGAAAATCTATGTTGGGTAACAATTCGCTCTTTAGCTGTGTCAGGGAAAACGCCCCAAACAGCAACAGTACCACGCTAATAAGTAGCGTAGCAGCTTTGCGCTTAAGAACCCAATTAGTTAAAAAAGTCAACTCCGGCCTCCATACTTTTGCTTGAGGATGCCGCGCCTTAGTCAATATCGGTTTAATGTCTACTCTGGCGCGCTCAATAAAAATTCAATAAATGCTATCTTAAAATCTATCAGACTAATTCAATTAACCTGATAAGAAGGTTTGTCTATGTCCCAATCTTCTGCTTTTTTAATTAGACCGCGTTCTTTAGCGTCTTGCAGACAAGCGCGGGTCATTATTTCCATCGCCTGTACTACTATTTGCAATTCTTCCAGGCTCAATCGGGCCATCACTGCCCGTTCCATAAGGCCGCTTTGCTGCATAAACGACTCACACAGTTCGTGACCTTTCTCGGTCAGGCGTACCACAACTGCTCGTCGGTCTTCTGGGTCTTCCTCGCGCTTAATCAGTTTCTCGTCTACCAGACGGTCTACTACTCCTGTAGCCGTCGAAATATTTTTTCCTAGCAACTCTGCTAGTCTAGTCATCCGCAACCGCCCACGCCGATAGAGCAAATAGAGAATTTTGAACTGAGGCATTGTCAGGTCGAGGCCCATAAATTCGGGTTCATCCTGGCTGTGCATCGCCTCAAACATCTGCATCCTTGCGTCCGTAATCGTCTGCATGAGCTTCTCGCGCTCAACTTCCGCCATAATCAGTTTTTCGCCTTAATCAATCGTATTCATTACTTTGTTAAATACTTCGGTCTAACCCAAATATCGTACCAAACCAAATATTCATTGTCAACCGTGCTATATGAAGATATTATGAGTTTTCTGTAAAGGATTCTAAATATTCTTCAATTTATTCACTCTAGTATTCCCTGTCTCCAATCGAGAAAACGTAAGGGCCAGTGCGCTTTTCCGGGTCAAAGACCGCTACATAATAAGTGCCGCCCGCCACCTTTACCCGTACATCTGGCCCGGTGTAATAAGTTTTGCGCCCAAAAGACTCATAAAAAGTACCGCGTGGCCCATTTTCATAAGCCATTATCTGCCCGCCTTGCTCCGGCCCAACCAAAAACCGCATAAGTATTCGGCTAATGTTATAACCGAAACTTTGTAGCGAACTGGTTTCTTTTGGTAATGCTTGCACCACATTAAGCCCAGGCGTGCTAAAAGGCAGCGCCGTTGACAGTTCGGGCAACCCAGGGCCGAGCAAAGCAAAAGTCGGTTTATAATCTTTGTACTGGGGGTCAAATGGAACAAGAATCGAAAGGTGTAAAGTGTAACCAGTCGGGGCAACAAACTTATAAAAATCTACATCCTGCACTCTGGTCAGGCTGCCGTAAATCGCTTTCGACCAATCCGGCTCAACTAAATCTTGAGCCTGGGTTGGAGTATCAATTTCGCCCGTTTTATTTACCGGGCGATGCGCTTCGGCTACTCCCGGCCCAAGCACCAAACTCAAACCCAGCAGCACCACCAGCAAGCCTATCCTTACTTTCACAATTTTCTCCAAAATAAATTACTTACCACTTGGTAAGTAGATTATAGTAGAGAAAGCGCCCTGTCAAGGACAATTAAGCTGGTTTCATTGTTTCTTAACTCAATTAGATTAAAAAAGCCCAGAGATAAATCTCCAGGCGGTTTTTTAATCTAATTGCTTGAATTTTTTGGTTTAATTCATCGGTGTTTATTTGTGTTCATCGATGGCTTTAATTATTTATGTCAAGTTAAGAAAGGGGCTAACGTGGTAGAGCAGTGGTGGGCGCGCTCGGCACTCACCCACAGGGCAACCCTACGGGCCGAGGCCGAGCTACACAGCGTAAGTCCGCTAAAGGGACTAAAATTCCCGGTATTGAAGGATTTACTAGCCCCTTCAGTGGGCTTTGGCTTGGTAGCTCGGCCTTGAGTGTAAGGCTGTTGCAAAGTCCGAAAAGAGGCTGTAGGAGAGAGCTCTGCTCTCGAAAATTGAGCCTGAGCAAACGCTTTATCGAGAGCAGAGCTCTCTCCTACAATCAAAAAACCTGACTTTGCAATAGCCTTAGCCTTGAGTGCCGAGCGCCGCTCTACCACGTTAGCCTGATACCAATTTTTAGCTAAATTTCCTCCGCCGCCCCAACTTTAGCGGTGGCATTAGTTTTTTCAATTGGGCCTGAGCCATCAGCGCTGGCTGAAACCATCGAGGCGGGCGAAAGTCCCCGCGCTTCGTAGAGAGCTTTGAGGCGGCGTGCTTCGTGGCGGAAACGAGCCAGCTTCTTGAAATAATCCACAGTATCGTGTACCAACCGCACGCTCGATTTTTTGTCGTAGCGCTTCAAGAAAAGCGTTGGGATTTCGGTGATTTTCAGCCCGGCATAATAGCTGCGGGTCATTACTTCGGTATCCCAGAACCAACCGGGGTCTTTGCACTCGTTTAGTATCGGCAAAATGCGTTCGCGGTTGAAAAACTTGAAGCCTACTTCGGTATCCTTCAAGGGCAACCGCAACGCCCAGGCTTCCAGGCCATGATAGCCGACGCTCAAAATCTGGCGATAGAAAGTGCGCCACAGAAACTTGTAAACTCTTAGCGCCGTCGCCACGTCTGCCCCGCGCTCGATTTCCAGTGCCGCCGCCGGGATATAGCGGGCCGGAGTTTCCAGATCAATATCCAAAAAGCCCGCAATCCGGCCTCGTGCCGCCCGTAGCCCGTCCGTCACCGTCCGCCCCCGCCCGGTGTTTTTCTCGTGGCGAATCAGCTTCATCTCGACCTGCGGATATTGTTCCATCAATTCAAAAATAATATCAACCGTATCGTCCTTGCTCACATCATCCACGAAAATCAGCTCGTAGCAATCGTGATAGCGCGTCACACCCAGCACGCCAATTAACTCTGCCACGCTCGCCCGCAACACCGGGCGCTCATTATAGCAAGCAATTACAATACTTAATTCAATTCCAGTTTCTACTTCCTGCAACTACTCCTCCTAAAATATTTTGGAAGAAGGAACACAGATACACACGAATTAGCACAGATTAACACAGATTTTATTTAAAATTTAATTTTAACTCCGTGCTTCTCCGTGCCTTCGTGGTGAATTTCTACCTCAAACCCATTTCCTACAAAATTTATAAAAATCTGTGTTAATCCGTGTTTATCTGTGTTCCTTCCCAAAAACCCTCGAACATATTATTTCACTGAACAAACTAAAATGGTCTGCCCGCACAGCCCCGAATAATAAGTATAGGCTTGCTCGACCTTGAAATGTTTTTCTGCCAACGCCACTTGTTCCGCCAGAGGGCGAATATAATCGCCCCGGTCTTGCTCGGCCAAAAATTTGCTGATAGGGTTGCTCGGCGTGGGATCCATATCCACGATTACAAAGCGCTCCGTCGTTACGCGGGCCACCGCCGCCAGCACGCTCTCGTTCTGCTCGACTGTCAGATGGTGCATACTGTTAATCATCATGGTCTTGGGAAATTTCAGGCCGCGCCGCTCGAACTCCGCCCCGGTAATATCGTCCGCCAAAAACTCCCGTTCGGGGTGTCCGTTGCCGACTCCATATTTTTTGGTGGCGTACTCGGTATATTTCGGATTAATATCTATGCCCAGATACGGGCCAAGCGCCACGTCCGCAAACTCGCCCGTACCGCAACACACGTCCAGCAACGCCTCACCCGTCTGCAAGTGCAAGCCTTCTCTTATCAAGCGCCGGGTAATGTTCTGCTTCCCACTAATCGCAAACTGCACCAGATTAAACAGCACTGGATTATCCAGGCTCTCTTTTAATTTATCAACTACTACCACTTTTAGTCCTCAAGAAATTTACGATTTACGATTTCGGTGAGGACGAAGCATCAGGGCCATTTGTAGGATGCTGCTCCGTCAGCTGATTTTCCATTGACGGAGCAATGTCTCACAAGATTGAGCCGGATTGTAAGATGCTGCTCCGTCAGCTGATTTTCCATTGACGGAGCAATGTCTCACAACGAGCAGGGTGAATTGTAGGATGCTGCTCCGTCAACTGACAAATTCACTCACCACTCATCACTATAATCGTAAATCGTAAATCGTAAATCGTAAATCGTAAATCCTTAGTGTCTTTTGAAAAAGATACGATAAAGCCAGAGCGAAATGGTGGAATAGGTCAGCCAGCCCGTCAGCGCGACGATTGCGAGGCGCGACCCGTAGCGCAAGGCAGGCGGCGTTAGTTTCTGCCAGCTAAAGAGCAATGCCACCCCTGCCAGCGCACAAATTAGTGGCACGGTGA
>JBBQXW010000204.1:0-13203 GCA_038209275.1 Chloroflexia bacterium
TGCGCCAAAGGGATGCTGTCCCAAATTTCGGGCGTGATGGGGCTTTCGGCGGGACGTTGGGCGAGATAGCCGAGCAAGTAGCGCACCGGGGCGGGGTCGCCCACAATTTGCACGTGGTCGAGCGGCGTTCCCAGCACCGTACTTAGCTCGAAATTTACCAGATTCACTTTCCAGGGCGAACCGTCCGGCTTTTTGTCAGGCAGATTCAGGGTGGCGCTGTCTTCGGTGACAATCGTGTCGCCGGGCGCAAAACTTTCGGAGGGCTGTTCGAGTGGGTAGCCGTGCTGATAGAGCGGTTTGGTTTGCTCGTAGCGGTCTTCGACCAGAATACGGCGGCGCGTGCCGTGCGAACGACTGTAGAAACAGTAAATTTCGGCTACCCGGTCAAGCTGGGCCAGTTGCGCCGGGCTGTCCAGTCTTTCAATCGTAGCGTTGACCGGGTAGCCCGGCGGCGTACCAAAAGGATAAACTTGCTTCTCCTGCCCCGCCTCGTTGCGGCTGTACAAATAATTAAAGCGGCCTAGCGGCAATAAATCGCGCACCGAAGCAGTTTTGTGGCTCAAATAATCCTGCATATCATAAGTACTCTGACCGCGCACCGCCTGATAAGTTAAAATCACTCGCTGAATTAAATTACCCGTCTCGCGGGCATCCAATAAACCAATCATGCTTTTAGCGCTGGCCGTCGGCACGCCGATGTAACTGGTTTCGCCGCCCTCGAAGCCGTAGTAAGCCGCCACTGCCCCGGCATTGGGCGTAGCGACCAGCACCAGGCGGCTGACATCGTTGGCATAGTCATCGCTTTGCACATAGGCCCGGCAGACCAGCCCGCCCATGCTATGCCCCAGCAAATCTACCTGGCTGTAATCTACCCGCACACCCGATTTCTTCTCAGCTTCAAGCGGCGAAAGCTGGCGGATGCGGGCAATTTCGCGGCCCAGTTCCGCCCCTAAATCTTCCACGCCCAAGCGCCAATCGTAGGGGAACGGGAAGAGCGACACCCCCGGCATGTACCCAATGCTCTTCAAGCCTTCGATGAGGTTAGTGTACACCCCCGTCACCGGGTCGAGCTTGCCGCCCTTTGCCGTAAAAGCCGAGGGCCATGTCCCCAAAAAGCCCGGCACTATCACTATCGGGTGAAGCGTCGGCGGCAAAACTTGTAGGCGTAAAGTAGGCGGCTTTTGGTTTACAAAAGGCAAAAAGCTGAATAACTTGTTAATATTCAGGCCGGATAAAAAATCGGGCAACTTAAAATCAAAGTTCAACTCTGTACCTCATGAACAATTCGCTATCTTTTTCATAAATCGAAAGCAAGTGCAAACGTCGCATCTGTTCCGGCGGCAACCCCAACCCTGGCCCGCTCACCAGTGTGGCGTTCTCGCTGCCGGCCACGATTTTAGGGGCAAGTGTCCAAAAAAATTCGTCGCCGAAACCCTGCGAAAGCAAAGCAAAATTCAGGCTTGGGCCACCTTCGCACAGCAAGCGCCGCACGCCCAATTCCTCATAGATAATCGTCAGCATCTGGCCTAAATCGGCGTGACCTTCGGCATTAGTACCCAGCCGAAAAACTCTGGCGCGTTCGGATAGGGCTGTTTCGCGCTCGGCGGGCGCATTCTGATGCAGAAAAACTACCCGGCGTGACCGCTCTGCCGCAAAAAACTTCTTATCCATTGGCAAATTCCCGTCCCGACTGAGCGTAATACCGATGGGATGCGGCCTATCCGGGAAATAGCGCGACCGTTCGCCCGCCAGCCCAGGCCGGATATTTGGCACAAACGTATCGCGTCGGAAAGTTTCTGCCCCGACCAGCACCGCGTCCGCCGCCAATCTTAGCCGCCCCATAAAGTGATGGTCAACCGCCGAACCCAGCCCAACCGCGTTATTGCTACTGGTAACGGCCTTGCCATCCATGCTGGCAACCATATTGAAGTAAATATAAGGCCGTCGCCCGCCCTGGCCCAGCGCCACGCCTTCGCCCGGAAAAGCCAATTCCGGCACGGTATAAACCTCATCTACATCAAAGGCGCGTCCCTCAAAATCGGGCGGAAACAAACGGCGCATTTAGTCCTTTCTCAAGAAGTTTCAAGTTTCAAGTTCCAGGTTTCAAGTTGGTTAAACACGCTTTGATTTTGGTAGTAACGATTGATGGTCTTTAACTTTTAAATCCGTAAATAGGTTTTGGTAGGGGCGAGGTTTCCTCGCCCAATTTATCATGGCGCTCAATTTTGGGCGGGGAGACCCCGCCCCTACCTTTACGAAGTAATTTGTTAAACACCATAAATCGCTACTACTTTTACGATGCCAAACCGAAATATTTTAAAACCCTGCGTTCCCTCTGCGTCCTCTGCGGTTAATATTTATTACTATTTGTACTTGTCCAGCGAAGAGAGAAGCTGGCTATCGAGTTTGATTAGGTAATCTTTGCCGTAATCGTCGTTTTCGAGCGTCCAGATAAGAGTAGGCGGCAAATCTTGCAAAATTTCCTCGCTGCACGACCCGGCGGCAAGGGCGATAGTGGCTACCGTATCCACATCGCCCGAAAAAGCGATGCAGCTTCGGAGCAACCTGCTCATAGTGTCATTCTCGATTAAGGCTGTAATTGCCGCCCGCACACTCATCCAGCCCTTTGCACCGACTTTACCCGTCCAGGGCTGCGACCATTCCCCAGCCACCTGTTCTTCCAAAAATTTGCCTAACTGCTCTTTCGGCCCAAGCCGATAAATAAAATAGTGGCTCATCAGCGAAGCCGCCACTGCCGCGTTAATTCCGTCTGGCGTGTTATGTGTGATAGCGGCCTGAAGGGTACAGCGTTGGATGACCTGTTCGATAGTGGGGAAAACGCCGATTGGCCCGGCCCGCATTGCCGCGCCGCTCTTGTCGCTGGTCGCACGAATTTCGGCTAAAAACTGGTTGCCATCGCGCACTTTTTGCAAGAACTGATAAAAGTTGGCGGCATAGCCTTCTCTGGGGTCACGCTTGAACGCTTCGACGAATTTTTGGGCCAGCATTTCGCGAGTCCAGGGTTGGCCCGAAAGAATCGCCTCGGCTATGGCAATACTCATCTGGGTATCATCGGTATAGCAACCTGCCCGAATATCGTGCCGGGGATGTTTTACATAGCGGCTCAAGTCATTCTGCTTCCGAATTAGCTCGCTGCCGCCGTACTCAAAACCTGCCCCGTAAGCATCCCCAATTGCCAGTTCCAGCAACATTGCCCCTTGTCCTTTCTAACGTAACTATACCTTCAAAATAGAAATGAGCTACAACGCTTTCCTTGCTCATTATATACGCTCAAATCGAAATCTCAAGCCTCTACGAAACCGATTTTCTAATTTGCCTCTGGCACGCCACTTGGTTAGAATAGCCTGGCATTACAATTTGGCTTAATTTTGGTTTTTCCTTTTAGCTTTGGAAAATTTTTGCAAAAATTTTCCAAAGCTAAAGAACTTTTATTTTCAAGTTATTATTTTGAATTTTCGCGAAAATTCAAAATAATAACTTGAAAAGGTTAGGGAGATAATGAATAAAAATTGGAGCAAGTGGGCCGGGGCGTTGGGCCTGACGCTGGCCGGATTTGGAGCAGCCTGGCTCGGCATCAAACGCAGCGAACAGGGTATTACCCGACGCTATTTTAATTTGGCTGGAGGGAACGAGGAAGAGGGCGGAATTGCAGGGCTGGCCTTCGAGCCGGAACAGGCTACCGCCGAAACCCCCGCCATGATTGTCGCGCACGGCTTTTCGGGCAGCAAAGAACTTATGCAAAATATCGGCCTTGAAATCGCCCGACGCGGCGTGCGGGCCTACCTGTTCGATTTTCCGGGACACGGTTCCGCGCCTGTGCCGCTTGTGCCACCCAAAGGCCAGGACTTTTCCGCCGTCCTCAACACCAACACCTTTCAGGTCGAGCGGATTTACAACTACATTCGGCACGACTTGCCCAAAGCCGCTATCGGGGTACTTGGTCACTCGATGGGCAGCGCCGCCATCGCCAACTTTGCCACCAATCACCCGGAACTAAAAGCGACTATCCCGGTCTCGCCAGTTGGTACGCCCGAATTTAGTCCGACCATCCCGAAAAATCTACTGGTGCTGGTAGGGCAGCGCGATATTCCGTTCTCGCTGGATAGTAGCCGTCAATTATTTGCACGGGCTACTGGCAAAGCTACACCCGCCCAGGATACAGACACTTTAATTGGCGATTTCAAAAGGGGTACGGCCCGCCGTTTCAAAGTGTTGAAGGGGCTTGACCATATTTCAATCCTCTTTGCGCCCTCGACCATGCGTGAGATTAGCGAGTGGTTGGGCCAGAGTTTCGGCACCGACGGCCCGCAGCAAAGCGTGACAATCGCCCGGCTACGCTGGACTGGAGCAGGTATAGCGACGGCGCTGGCGGCGTTCTTTCCCTTTTCCCGCTTGCTTACCGATATATTGACCAAACCGCCCGCTAAAGCTGCCACGCTGACCGACAGGCCGCGCTTTGCCGACCATGCCGGGGCAATCGCGCTGGTGCTGGGCAGCCAGTTTGCCAGCGCGGTCATTTTGAACAAAGTGACCCTGCCAAAATTCGTCCGGCTGCAACTGGGCGATTACGTTGCCTCGTTCTTTGGCTTGAGCGGGCTAATTACCTGGGCCGGATTGGGTATTTTCGGGCGCGGGCGCTTGAAGCTGGCCCAATCGAGCCGGGCCGCACAGAGCGATTTGGGGCAGAAAACAATGGCCTGGGGTGTATTGCCAATCTGTCTGTGGGCTTTTGTCTATGCCACGTTAGGCCGTTTCAGCCACCGCACCTGGAACAGCTTTGCCCTTACGCCAACCCGCGCCCGCTCGATGGCCTTGATTACTGCCAGTATGCTGCCTTATTTTCTGGCGGACGAATTTGTCTTCCGGCGGGTCGGTGGCTGGCGCGGCTACGGCTTGAGTTTACTTGGGAAAGTGGGAGCAGTAGCGGCGTTAGGGCTGGCGGTAAAACTAAAACCGGAACTCGGCTTTTTGCTGATTTTGCTGCCGATTATGGTGCTGACCTTTGCTTTGTTCGGCCTTTGCTCGGTCTGGCAATACCAACAAGGCCACGATTTCGTCACAACTGGCCTGTTTCAAACGCTAATTTTTGCCTGGATGGTCAGTACGCTGTTCCCGGTGATTTAGTGAAGTGATTTACAGTAGAGAATTTGAGGGGCGCTCGTTCTAGCGGCCCTCAAAACGGGATGTTAGTAGGCTGTTTCTGGTGATTCAGTTTTGGCGCTAGAAAACATAGCTATTGTTGGGTTTTCAGGTCTTCCAGAAAATAAAACAGGCGAGTGCTGGTAGAAAGGTCGCCATCCGTAAGAATATAGCCTACATCAAGCCGGGCATCAGCCCACTTCATATTAACCGTAGGCTGCTCCGAAGGCGGGGTATGTTGAATTAATGGTTGCATTTCTTCCAACTGCTTATCTATTTCTTCGGCCTTTTTTTTCAAGTTAGCTTTATCGCCTTTAGCAGTAGCAAATTCCTGAGCCAGCTCAAAAGCCTGATTGCTCAAACGGTAGATACTCAGAGCTAGTTCCTGGGGGTCTTCGCTATCCTTATTAGAATTATGCTTGCCAGTCATAATCTTTTCTAATCCTCCAGTAATTATATTTTAGAATTTCGTTTACACCATAAGTCCTGATTTTTTAGCTTTTGAAAGTTTTTACAAAAACTTTCAAAAGCTAAAGAAAAGCTATCACTGGTCGGGAAAATCCGGCGGATTTTTCTTGACCATAAGTAAAGCGAAAATCCTGATGTTGTAGATAAAACGAAAACCCTGCTAGGTTGCTTTGGGAACAGGTTTAACTAATTCAGTAACTTTGGCTGAGTCAAGGGCTTCCATCGCTGTTTTCAGTTTAGCAAAACTTCCTACTCCTTGCAAAGTCTCAAAAGCTTCAACCAGACTGGCCGCGCCGTTGAAATACGCCTTGGTTAAAGTTTCCTCTCCCACCAGACCAATCAGCTTTTTAACCAAATTTCTTTGGGTTGGATAGGCTTCCACCCCGGCGGTTGGGGTAACACTGGCATCGGCCAAAGCTTTAAGGGCTAAAATCTCGGTAGTACCCTCGTTAATAGTCTCGCCTACGGCGGCTCGGAAACCACTGGCAGTATTAATATGCAACATTTCGTGAACAGTGGTGCTGGTTAGACGGGTCTCTTTGTTAATATAGACCGTTGGGGCATCGGCAAAACCCTGTAAACCGGGAATATACTTCTTGGCATCACCATCGGCCCAGGGTTGCCGACCATTGTAAGGGTTGGGCCGACCTTTGTTAATCTCATCGTATTTAGTATGACAGGCATCTTGATTATCGAGAATTACTATAGTGCCTTGAACTATCTCGTGAATCTTACCGAAACTGGTCTTTAAAATCGCCTGAGAGGAAGCCAGAGTAAGCGTTGGCATAGTCCCAGGCTTAATCGGTATAACCGTTTCTACCGTTGCCGAGGAAACCTCTGGCGCGGCAGAAGCCGCCTCTGGCGCAGCAGGAGCAGCCTCCGGCGCGGCAGGGGTAGAGGCGGCCCCTGCCGCTTGTCGGGGCGGGCGGGCTATTTCAGCATTGGCGGCGGCGGGATTAGCTGAAGCTAACGCCGTCCCCTCCGGGTGACGTTGCACTGCGCCCGCAGCGCCCATTTCATCGGTATGGTCGTGATCGGCGTGGCGTTGAAGCGAATTTTTAGGCTTGTCATTAAAATTAATGGCAACGCGAGCGACATAAGCATTACCATAGGCGCGTTGAAGCGAACTGAACATCTGGCGGCGGATAGTTTGACCGGGTGCGTTATATAGTCTTGTGATGGTTTGTTGTACGTTCGGCGGGGTGTAACCAAAGTCGTTTTTCGTTTCAGGGCTATATCCAACTTCCCCATGCTCTTCCGAAGAAGCTTGAGGTAATGCCTCTTGAGAAGTTTGTTGGCTGATTTTAGCATTTGTGTGGGTGTGATTAGATTTTGTTTCTTTCATAAGACCGCTCTTTCTTTAGAAACAGACTGTTCTTATCTGGTTTATGCACGCTTTTATTATAACTCGCTTTGTCAATTTATCATATAGTGGATTTTAACTATTTTACCATAGGCAAAAGTAAGGTTTACCTGATTATTACCTTTCCTTTAGCGGCTGAATAATTTTGTATAAAACTTCTCAACAGCTAAAAACAGGCTATAAAGTATGAAGGCCGCTCGAAACGAGCGGCCTTCAAAAAAGGAAAGGTTGAGCATTTAGTTCGGGCTTGGATTAGCCGATGCCGAGGCCCAGCGAGGCAGGCGCGACGTTAGCAACTGGTTTATTGACCGTGAAGGTCTTGAGCGCCGGATTGGGTGCGATAGCGGCGGATTGGCGGTCTTTCTCCTCCATCTCCTGCCAGTACGGGCGCAGACCCTTGCCAAACTCATTCAGGTGCATATTGGCGAAGAAGAAGAAGTCCGGCCCTGGCCCACGATGCGCCAACCGCTTCTGGATCGAGTCCATTTCGTAGACCTTTTCGTGCATGTACAGGAAGCCTTCTTTTAGCTCTTCGTTGCTCATGCTGGTCATGTTGATAACCAGATTGTGAGCATCGTAGCGCGCCCAGTTACGGTTGAAAATACGGCCCTGACTATTGAAATGATTGTAGTAGCTCGTGCCGGGGTAGGGCGTGCAGATGAAGAAGACTGGCATTTCAATCTTGTTCTCGATGATAAACTGGGCGGTCTTTTCAAAGCCGTCCGGCTTGTCCTGGTCGAAGCCAAACATAAAGTAGCCCTGCACCCCAATGCCGTGGTCGTGAATCGTCTGAAGCGTTTCGGCGAACTGGTCTACCTGATTGACCTTCTTGTTTACCGCCAGCAAACTCTCCTGATTGATACTTTCCAGACCGATACCCATTAGCTGACAGCCACTCGCTTTCGCCAGCGACAAAAATTCGGGGTCGCGCAAAGCGGTAATCGAACCCTGGGCGCTCCATTCAATATCGAGTGGAATCAAGGCTTCCAGCAGTTCGCGGGTGTGCTTGCGGCGCGGCCAGATATTATCGTCCACGAAAGCGATATGCAACTTGCGCTTGGTCTGCCCCGGCATGGGCGGCACATCGTTGAAAATGGTCTCCTTGAAATACTGAATTTCCTCGATAATCTGGTTCACGGCGCGTTCACGGTAGCTCTTGCCATAAAGGTCAGGAACGGAGCAATAGCTACAGGTGAGCGGGCAGCCCCGACTCGACTCAATTTGAATCATCGGCGAATAATTGTGGCTCTTAATCAAATCGTAGCGTGGAATCGGGTGGTTGCCCAGGGGCGGCAGATGCTCGGCCTTGTAATATTTCTTTAGTTCGCCCGCCTCGAAATCCTTGATTAGCTGACTCCAGACTGGCTCGGCCTCGCCCATCACCAGCGCATCGGCGTGGCGCATGGCTTCGCTGGGCAGCACCGAAACGTGCGGGCCACCTAGCACGACCTTTACGCCGCGCTTGCGGTATTCGGCGGCAATTTGATAGGCACGCGGGGCGGTAAGAGTACGCAGGGCAATCCCCACCAAATCAACCTTCTCATCGTAGTTTATTTGCTCACCCATGCGCTCGTCAATAATCTCAATATCCCAGCTAGGCGGGGTGAGTGCCGCCAACAAGGTCAGGCTCACCGGGTAGGTAGTGAGCGATTTAGGCTGCATTCGCCACACCAGCGATTCGCAATCCGGCCAGATCAGGTTGAGTCGCATATCGGCCCTCTCTAAAAACTAATTCAGCCTGATAACTTGGTCCAGGCTGCTAATAATTTATTGGTCAGTTAGTTTAGTCCGCTCTTTCTATTCTTAAAACCTTAAAAACAGGCAAAGCCTATCCCAAAGCTGGATTTACTCTTTTAAAACACAACAAAAGCTGATAAAGGATAGTATTTCGCCTATTATCCCCCTTTAGCCCTTTCTTGGCAGTAGCATGAACTACAAGAAGGAGAAGGAACGAGGAACGAGGAACGAGGAAGGAAGAAGAAACTGTTTGATATTGTGTAATCGTAAATCGTAAATCGTAAATCGTAAATCGTAAATCCTTCCCCATTATGGGCTATAGTTTTTAGCCATTATAGGCTATAGGTATTTATGATAAATAGGTTATAACTGTTGGTAGGATAAATAAAATTGTAGCACCAAAAAACTGCTGAATTTATCGTCTAGTAGCAAGATTATTGGAATAGCAAGACAGTTCCAACTTTGAACTCGGCTCATAGGGTTGCCCTATGGGTTGAACTTTGAACTGCTCATTCGTAACCCAACCCTAAGTCAGGAGACTTCGTGTGCCTAAAAAACTAACTGCTCTGGCTCTTTTTGTCCTGCTGGCAGGACTATTGCTCAATGCCACGCTTGGCGCGGCGATAGCTAATCCGGCGGCGGCCCAAACGCTGCCACCCGTACCCACTAGCCTCAAATCTACTTTTATGCTGGGATTGGCAAATCAACCCGGCGGCGTTGGCTGGCTCAACGGTAGCGGCGCGAAATGGGACGCTCGTTATCAATATCTGGCGGGGGGAGTGAACACCGGGTCAGGTTGGAGTACCTGGAACAGCCCGGCGGGAATGTTCGCCAGCTATTATATGGACGACAGCGCCGCCAACGGCTATCTGCCCGTCCTTACCTATTACATGCTGTTGCAGTCCAGCCCGGCGAGCGGCGCTAATGAGGCGGACAAGGATTTCAACAACTTGAATAATCCTTCGACCATGAACGCCTATTACAGCGATTTCAAGCTTTTGATGGACAGGGCCAAAGTTTTTGGCAAGCCCGTGATTGTCCAGGTCGAGCCGGATTTGTGGGGCTATCTGCAAAAACGCTCGACCAATCCGAACAACGTAGCGGCTTCGGTTGGCAACAGTGGCTATGCCGATGTTGCCGGATACGCCAATAACACGGCAGGCTTTGCAAAGGCGCTGGTTGGTTTGCGTGACAAATATGCTCCTAACGTGCTATTGGCCTATCATATTTCGCCCTGGGCTTCCAGCTACGGCGATTTGGGAACGAACCACGACCCGAACTGGAACGTAGCGGGTGCGGCTCAGGAGACCGCCAATTTCTACATCCAAACCGGGGCTAACTACGATTTGCTTTTCTATGATATTGCTGACCGCGACGCGGCGCTCTATCAAAGCTGGGGCGACCCTAACCACTGGTGGGATATGACTAATAGCACCTACCCAAATTTCAACCGTTTTCATCAATTTGTGGCGGCAATAACCGCAGCGACTAACAAACGCGGCATCCTGTGGCAGATACCCATTGGCAACACGCTTTATCGTAGCCTGAATAATACGACGCGCCACTGGCAGGATAACCGGGTGCAATATTATTTGAACGATAGTGGCAACCAGCACTTGCAAGAGGCGGCGAACGCCGGATTAATCGCTTTCTTCTTTGGGGCGGGCGATGGTCAGACTACTACTTATGACGATAGCGCAAGCGATGGCATCACCAACCCAAACCCAATTAATAACAATAACCTGACTACCAGCTATTCCGATGATGACGGCGGCTACTTGCGCTTGCAAGGCAAAAATTACTACGCTCGTGGCGCACTGGCTTTGCCCTCGGCTTCGGGCAACCCCACGCCAACACCAACCTCAACTGCCACTCCCACGCCCACAACTACTGTACCCGTAGGTAGCGGCGACGGTCTGAGCGCGGCGTACTTCGCCAACAAAACCTTGAGCGGTACGGCAGCCTTGAACCGGGTTGACCCAACCATTAATTTTAGCTGGGGAACGGCTTCGCCCAGCGCTGGCTTACCGGCGGACGGTTTCTCGGTGCGCTGGGTGGGTCAGGTTAAGGCTAATAGCAGCGAGACCTATACTTTCTGCACTAAATCAGATGATGGCGCACGGTTGTGGGTCAACGGGGTGCAACTGGTTAATAACTGGACGAATCATGCTCCAACCGAAAACTGCGGGCAAATCGCGCTCATTCAAGGGCAGCGTTATAACTTGAAGCTGGAATATTACGAAAATACCGGGGGTGCGGTAGCAAATTTGCTCTGGCAATCGCCTTCGATAGCCAAGCAAATTATTCCACAAGCGCAACTTTACTCTGGTGGCGGGGCTACTCCGACACCAACGCCAGTCCCCCCGACTGCTACTGCCACTCCAACGGCGGTTGCACCAACGTCAACGCCAACCACGCCAACCGCTACTGCCACTCCTACGACGGTTGCACCAACGCCTACGGCTGCATCACAACCGCCTGCGTCGTGGCAAATGAGCGCAAAGGTAAACGGAACACTGACATCTGGCAGCACGCTAAACATTCAGAGCAATTTCACTGCACCTGCCGGAGCAAACGCCTCGTTCCTGCTCGATACTGAAGTGTACAATCTGGATACGGGCGCAAAAGTGGCGCAGTGGTACCCGGTGCAAAGCTTTGTTCCCGGTCAGCTAAACACTAGCAATAATAACTGGCTGGCCGTACCGGGTCGCTATCAGGTCAGGTTAGGCGTTTTCACACCAACCTGGGGCTTCATCGCCTGGTTGCAGGATGGGCCGATTTTTCAGGTGAACTAATCATCTATAAAGCTAAAAATTTCTGGCTTTGAAAATTCTTGCAAAAATTTTCAAAGCCAGCATTTTTTAGCTTTATAGATGATTAGTTTTATTATTAAATCAGGCCCAGCCGTTCGCGGAACATTTCGATGAAGGCGGCGCTTTCGACTTCGAGGCACACGTCGGCATTGGAGTTGTATTCCCAGCCTGTACCGACGCAATCGTCGTGGTTGCCCCGGTCTTCCAGGTGTTCGACGGGCCAGCGCTCGAAACCCAGGGTCATGCCGCGAGTGAATTTACCTTGCGCCTCGACTTCGATTTGCATTCGGCTGGTGCGAACAAGTTCGGGTCGGGCTGCCACACCAACCGCAAGGGGGTCGTGCAGGGCCGCGCCGTTTTCGGGCGGGTAAGTTTCGTTGTAGTAAAGCAGCACATCGAGGGTGAACTGAGCAATCGGGGAAAGGTCGGCGCGGCGCTCGTTTAGCGTTCGCAATTGCCCCGAAGGAATACCGCAAACCGTCGTTACATCCAGACCGACGAGCGTGATATGTGCGCCGGATTCAAAAACGATACGGGCGGCTTCAGGGTCGTTATAAATATTGGCTTCGGCGGCGGGCGTAACATTGCCGGGACAGCGCACTGCCCCACCCATAATAATCAAACGCTTGAGTTTGCGTCCCCATTCCGGCTGTAGTTTCAGGGCCAGCGCCAGATTAGTTAGTGGAGCAGTTGCAACTACCACCAGTTCGCCGGGATATTTTTCGGCTTGCTCGATTAGAAACTGTGGCGCGTTCTGGCTGATAGCTTTGGCTTTTGGCTCAGGCAACGTGACATGGGCCAGCCCTTCCGGGCCATGAAAATAGGTTGCGGTGGTCAGGCGGCGCACCAGAGGAGCAGCCGCGCCCACTGCCACGGGTATATCGGCCCGACCCGCCAGTTCAAGGACGGCAAGCGTGTTGCGGATAGTCAGGTCAACCGTCACATTTCCGGCGACGGTGGTGCAACCGATTACTTCGAGTTCGGGCGAAGCGAGCGCCAACAACAGGGCCAACGCATCATCTACCCCGGTATCAATATCGAGAATTATTTTCTGCGGCATAATTTATCCTGTTTTCTTATTTTAGCTCTGCATCCGGGCATAAACCTGCGGCAAAGCTGGCACGCCCGCCAGTCCCGGCCCTTCGATGTTGCAACTGGCGGCGGCGTTGGCAAAGCGGGCGGCGGCAATCGGGTCGTGAGTGGCGTGCAACTGGATAAAGAAGGCGGCGGCAAAAACGTCACCCGCGCCGGTTGGGTCTAGCTCCTGAGCCGGATAAGCTGCTACCGTTTCTGTCTGGCCCTTATAATACAGGGTGCAACCTTTCACGCCCTTCGTATAGGCCACCACCGGGCAACAGGCGATATATTGCTCAAGCAAACGCTGACCTTCTGTGCCACGCGGCAAATCTTCTTCGCTCAAAACCAGCGCGGCGGCGCGAGAAAGCCACGCCTCGGCTTTTGAGCCTTCCCACAGTATCGGGCGCACTCGGCCTGTCGTTGCATCCCATTCGCGCATAAAAACCTGCGGCGTAATCCCGATTAAAGCATCAGGAAATAAATCGAGCAATTCCGGGCCACATTCCTGTGCGACTGGGCCGATATGGACAATTTCAACTCCACTGTTCGACCCAACCCATTCAGGCGGCACATCTTCCACGCTAA
>JBBQXW010000205.1:0-13197 GCA_038209275.1 Chloroflexia bacterium
TCCGAGCTTCAAGAAGGCAAAAGCACAGAAAGGAAAGGAAAGAGGGAAAGGTGGTCTTATTTAGGCGGTTCAACCGAAATGCCACTAGCTGGTTTTACGTTCTTATCGTAAAAGGCTTTCCAGCGACCATCGGTTTTCATAGCGGCGAGAGTGCCATTGACGTAAGTCAGTAGCTCGGTGCGGCCTTTCTTGATGCCAATGCCGTAAGGCTCAACCGTAAAACCATCACCGACAATTTCGTAGTTAGCCGGGTTAGAAGAAGTCAACTTCAAACCAGACAGAATTACATCGTCGGTAGTAACCGCGTCGGCCTGACCATTTTCCAGGGCTGCAAATGCTTCCGAGTATTTCGCAAAGAGCAAAGTCTTTGCTTGCGGAGCTTTCTCGGTCAGGTTTTTCTCGCTGGTGCTACCTTGCACGGTAGCAACATTTTTACCAGCTAAATCAGCTACGCTCTTAATAGGGCTACCTTTCTTAACTAATAGCTTTTGCTGGGCCACATAGTAAACATCCGAGAAATCAATCTGCTGTTTACGCTGGTCGTTGATAGTGAAGGTAGCAATCACAAGGTCGGCTTTATCTTCCTGCAAGAAAGGAATACGGTTAGCCGAAACCGATTCGATAAACTCAACCTTGTCGGCACTACCAAACAAACCTTTGGCAAATTCGCGGGCCATATCTATTTCAAAGCCTTCCAGCTTTTTGCTAATCGGGTCGTTCAGGCCAAAACCAGGTTGGTCATATTTCACGCCTACGATTAGTTTGCCGCGCTGTTTGATGGTATCGAGGAAGCCGCCACTGGTGGGGATAGCGGTCTTATTACCTGGAGCGGTGGTTGCCGGAGTGGTCACGCTGGCCTTTGGTGTAGTTACCACCGCTTCTGGTACTATCTGGTTGGTAGCAGTCGCTTCGCCACAGGCGGTCAGCAACAAGGCGGTCAGAATAGCGACTACAAATATAAGTGCGCTATAAATACTGCGTTTTTTTACGCTTTTCACGAAAAATCTCCTTTTTTATAAATTCTA
Source organism: Chloroflexia bacterium (assembly GCA_038209275.1). Lineage (GTDB taxonomy): Bacteria > Chloroflexota > Chloroflexia > Chloroheliales > Chloroheliaceae > L227-5C. Next base: position 1,026 of record JBBQXW010000205.1, read on the forward strand.
AGGGACACAAAATAATAACCAACGCTGGTTGTTATAAATTAGTAGAGGGACATTGTGGAGGGCGGCAGGTTCTCCTTGCCGCCCAGCCATGCAATCATGTCTGTAATATTGTGGTGGGTGTGGAAACTGTAAGGTAGCCCCAATTTTGTCCACAGATGTAAAATGGTCTGGTTATGCGCCATCGCCTCGGCCCGCAAGGTAGCAATCTCTTTCTTGGTCGCTTCCTCTACCAGCTGAAGCGCCAGGGCACTGCCAATACCTTCGCCCTGATAATCATCTCGGATGGTTAGAGCCAGTTCTGCGGTAGAAAAAAGCTCTTCACGCGGGATTATTTCAACCACGGCGATAATTTCCTGTTTGCCATCAACATAAGTGGTGGCTACCAGCACAGCTCCATTTGAGTTGGAGATTTGCTTTAGGCGCGCTAATTCCCGGTTAATCACCTCATCTGAAAGCGAGGGATAGGGTACAAAGAAGCGCGTCCACAGGGTGGACGACGACAGGCGGCTCATAAAATCAGTTAATAGAGCTGTATCGCTTTCTTCCAGATGACGAATATTAAAGCCACGCCCTTTCTTGGACTGGTATAACTGAGTTTCAGGAGTTTGTACCGTAGCCAGACTATTTGCAGGCCAATCTTCATAAACCATAAACATACGATTTTCTAGTTTCTTTCTTTAACGAGGCCAATATCAGTGTTTGAGAATCTTGCTCAAGAATTGTTTGGTGCGTTCTTCGCCGGGAGCTTCAAAGAAGTGGTCGGGCGCACCTTCTTCAACAATTTTACCGCCGTCAATAAACAACACCCGGTCAGCTACTTCTCTGGCAAAGCCCATCTCGTGAGTAACTGTCACCATCGTAATGCCACTACGGGCCAAATCCCGCATAACGTCCAGCACTTCCCGAATCATCTCCGGGTCGAGGGCCGAAGTGGGTTCGTCAAAAAGCATTATTTTAGGGTTCATCGCCAGGGCGCGGGCAATCGCCACCCGTTGTTGCTGACCACCGCTAAGTTGAGAGGGATAAGCTTCGGCTTTATCCCGAATACCGACTCGTTCCAATAGTTCCAGACTAACGCTACGCGCCTGTTCCTTACTCATTTTTTGCACCGTTAGCGGGGCAAGCATCAAATTTTCAAGCACGCTTAGGTGCGGAAACAGATTAAATAACTGGAAAACCATGCCAATGTTGCGGCGTACCTTTTCAGTGTTGGCCTTAGACCTGCCTAAATCGGTGCCGTCCACCAGCAAATTGCCGGTATCAATTTTTTCCAGGTAATTGATACAGCGAAGCATGGTGCTTTTGCCACTACCACTCGGCCCCAGAATAATTACTATTTCGCCTTCGCCAATGGTGGCATCAATTCCTTTCAAAACATGATTTTTGCCAAAGAATTTATGTACGTCTCGAAATTCAATCATCGGCGGCTTTGTTTGTACTAACATAGAATTTTCCTACGGTTATGCGCTGACTTCGGCAAAGGCCAGCGTAACCTGCGCCTGGTCGGTCACGAAGTTACGCACATCCTTGCCAACGGCTTTAGCCTCTGCCGAAATCCAGCCCGTCGCCATCTCTTCATATAATTAGATTGTAATTAGATTGAAAGTTTAAAATTAACGCTCAAGTCAGCAACGGTTAAGAACTGCTAATTATTCCCCTTCTTTAACCTCGATCAGTTCGTCCGCCAGGAGGCCGTGGGCTTCCCGGTGTACTGCAATAGCCGCTTCTTTACTGGGCGCTTCTATCAGGCAAAATACCTTGCCGGAAGCTTCGTCGAACCAATACTTCAGGTATTTCGCCCCGTATTTTTCCTGTACTTCCAGGTCTCTCTGGTGTGCGCCTGCTACCGCTTCTTCTGTCAGTCCTTCAACGTGCTGATGAATATCCATATAAAGTGCCATTGTGAATCTAATCCTTTCGTTCGCTCTGACTGTTTTTGTAGCCAAACTTATTAGTTTTCGTAGTCAACTAGCCTGTGTTGCCAGCCCGGTGTCGGGGTGTAAAAAGCAACCCTTATTAATTAACACAGCTTAATCATCGGTACATCCATAAAACCACCTATCTTGTCAGGGAGAACGAAAAGAGGCTTAAATGGGTTAATGGGTAAAATCACCCAACTCAATAGGCATAATTGCTGAAATGTTACGAAAATGTGATATAGAACACTGTCTCGATTGCAAGAACAGGTTATAACTGCTTAAAGCTCTAGGCAAAATTATGCTGTCATCACAATTCTAGCCTGGCAATCTAATAATCCCGAAGACTGTTGCGACCTTAAAAATTTTGTGAAGGAGTAGTAAAGTTGAAACGGAGAAGGCCCGCACAGACTAATAACAGAACTTTGATAAGTTTAAACAGACAAACTAAACCAGATAAGCTTTTACGATTTGTATTACCTGAGACAAACACAAAGGCTAACCCTAAAATTAGCAACCTCCCAATTTCGTTGACTCCTTTTATCGGCAGACAAGCTGAAGTTGAGGCGGTATCTGAGCTAATTAGCAATCCAGATATACGTTTAGTAACTTTGTACGGCACGGCAGGCACAGGTAAAACCCGTCTTAGCCTGGCGGTAGCCGAGAAAATGAAAGCTGAATTCCGGGACGGAGTGTTTTTTGTAAACCTTGCACCGATAAGCAAGCCGGAATTAGGATTGGCGGCGATAGCACAGAGATTAGGGCTACAAGACCACAGCTTGCTACCGCTTCTCCAAAAACTACAGAACTATTTACGACGGCGTGAATTATTGCTGGTTCTGGATAATTTTGAGCAGATTGTAGGGCTTGGTTCAGCTATTTCGGAATTGCTTCTGGCTGCCCCTCAACTTAAAATCGTGGTTACAAGCCGGGTGATTCTTCAGCTTTATGGCGAGCAGGTTTATGCTGTTCCAACTCTAAACCTGCCAGTAGTGGATGAAACCTCTTCGCTTGAGGTGCTTTCTCAAAATGAAGCGGTCAGGCTCTTTATGCAATGCGCCGGCATGGTTAATTCAGATTTTAAGCTAACCAAAGCGAACGTTAACGCGATTGCGATGTTATGTACTTACCTGGAAGGCTTACCCCTGGCGATAGAATTAGCAGCCACACGTTGCAATATATTTTCGCCTCAGACTTTGTTAGACCGTTTAGTAGCTGTCGGCAATAATCGTTTTCAGCTGCTTAATAACGGTTTTGCCAATTCACCTGTGCGCCAGCAAACCTTAGCCAATGCTATTGAATGGAGCTACGATTTATTAAATGAGCCGGAAAAACAACTCTTTAGCAGATTAAGTCTGTTTGTAGGTAGCTGTTCGCTTGAAGCTGCCGAGGCAGTTGGGACTGATAGCGCTAGTACGCTTGAATTAGTCACCTCCTTACTCAACAAGAGTTTATTAAGGCGAGTAGCAGCAATGCCCGGCGAAGAATTACGCTTTACTATGCTGGAAACTATTCGAGATTATGCGTCGGAAAAACTGGTCGAAAGTGGCGAACTAGAATTGATTAAAAAAGCCTACCTGGGCTACTTTACCAAAATGGTTGAAACCGGGGTAAACCACTTGAACAAACCAGAGCAACTAATCTGGTTAAAACGTTTGGAAGCAGACCACCCTAATATTTTGAATACAGTGGATTACTTGATTGAGAAAAAGGAGGCCGAAGGCACTTTTCGCCTGGGCGGAAGTATGTGGCAGGTCTGGTGGCGCTGGGGTTATCTTAATCAAGGCAGGCAGTGGCTCAGTAGAATTCTGGAGCTTAATCCGATTGAAGTAGAAGATACGTTGCAAGCCAAACTTTTAGATGGTATAGCTTACCTGGCTATGTATCAAAACGATTATCGCACAGCGGAGATTTATTTTGAGCAAAGCATAAAGATTTGGCGGGCGAATGGGGTTAGTAAAAATTTGGTACATGCTATTAGTGGTTTAGCCGGAGCATATCGCATTCTAGGCAACTATGAGCAAGCTCTCCAGATGAATTATGAAACGCTGGAACTATATCGTTTGCTGGGCGAGGCAATTGATGAAGCGCACAGCCTGTGTAATATTGGCTGGCAGCTAATGGAGCGCGGCAATTACGAACCAGCCCTGCCTTTACTGGAAGAATCTTTGGCTATTCATAGCAGAGCTAATTATTCTTATGGTGTAGCGCGTACTAAAATCTATCTGGGTGATATTTTATGGCGTAGAAATAACTCTGCTAAAGCTATCCAGCTTTTAGAAGAGAGTATCTTGACGTTGCGGCAGTTAAACCATCGCCTGCGATTACCGGCGGCGTTATACCGACTTGGGTTAATCTACCTTTGTGAGGGTCAACTGGATTTAGCCGAAAAGATGCTGGAAGAAAGTGTCGAAATCGCTGAGGAAATAGACAATAAGGTTGATTTAGCCTACGCCTATAGCAGTTTAGGTTTACTCAGAATACTCCAGGAAAATTTGGCTGAGGCGGAGAATTTATTCCGCCAGGTATTCAAGCTGCGTCCTGAAATTGGTAATAAACTCGAAGGGGTGGTATGGAGTTTGGAAGGGCTGACCGTAATTACTCTGAAACAAGCCAGGTATACCGAGGCAGAACAACTGCGGGAGGAAGCTCAGAGTTTACGTGAGGCGATAGTCGCTCCTTTGCTACCCCATACCGTTAAATTTATTATGCCGAACCTGAGTGGTTTTGAAGCCGGCGCTACGATAGCCTCCGGCAAAGCTGACCGCTCTAAGCCGCGATTGCAAGCGATTAACGAAACCGTGACAGTTCAGAATCGGACTTATCCAGCGACGGCGTTGGTTGAGCCAGCAACATCATTTGATTTAATAGTGGTAACAGACCTGACGGAGCGCGAAGGCGAAGTGCTTAAATTACTTGCCGGGGGACATTCCAATAACCAGATTGCTAAGATATTAGTGATTAGTCCCAGCACCGTCAACAATCATCTTACTTCGATTTATAGCAAGTTAGCGGTCAATTCGCGCACAGCCGCCATCCGCTATGCGCTTGACCATAATTTACTTTAAGCTTTAATTGGAAACAGCAAAGGCCCGTAATTTGTTCATAAGAAACTTGACGAGAACTCAGTTAGAACGAGGCTATTTATAGTTCGCAGACGACGGGCCAAAGTCTTTAGTATTTGATTTAAAAAAGGGAAATTATACTGGGCCAGCAAATTAAACTCGGTTAAACTAATTGGTACAATTCTACAATCAGCGCCAGCAATAGCGGTGGCGCTACGCTTCTCTCCGTCAATTAAGGCCATTTCACCAAATATATCGCCTTCCTGAACCACTTCCACCAGGCGATGATTAACGATAAGAGCCACTGAACCATTCACTACTATAAATAGCTGGTCGCCTACTTCGCCTTCTTCAAAAATAATCTGACCAGACAGATAATATTGGCTTGGTTTAGCAGGGTGAATATAGTCTAATAGCTGCAACTGCATGGTATTAACCTTCCTTTCATAAACCTCATATCATAAACCTCATATCATAAATCTCATAAATTAGAAATCAAAGCTACACCTATATTATTTAACATCGGGTGTCTTAGTACATCTATAGAATCACCCATTTTGGCAGGGAGAAATAAGCTTTTCAGGCGACCAAATGGGTAAAGTTACCTAACGATATTAAACCTGCGCGGGGTGAGCGTCAGCAAAGACCCGGACGTTCACGTCCGGGTTGGCTTGACCCTAGCGCAAAAAATTGACGCTCACCCACCAGCGTAAGGCTATTGCAAAGTCGCCAAAAATCGGTGTAGGAGGGGTCTGCCCCCTCGATTTTTGGTTAAGCCAGCGCCAAATCGAGGGGGCAGACCCCTCCTACACCGATTGGGCCGTGGGAAAAATCGAGGGCGCAGCCCCCTCCTACAATTGAAAACCGACTTTGCAATAGCCTTACCACCTGCGCGGTATCGGTGTACAAAAATTCATTCGTCTGCTATTATTCTAAGTACCTAAAATTTGTGTGAGAGATTTAACTAGAGTCAGGGTTTTGTCTAAAGCCTTCTTAAAGCAATTGCAATGCTACCTAACCCTTATAATAAAAATATCAGCTTTTGAGTGGTTTGTTGAGTACTTGATTCTAATTTTGATTTTGTTTTAGCATGGAAATTGAGGCTTAATTATGCAAACTGCCCTTTTACCCAGCAATGAAGCTGACCGTTTGTTAGCGCTAGACCGCTACAATATTCTCGATACGCCACCTGAAAAAGGCTTTGACCGCCTGACCGCTCTGGCTGCCCACCTTTTCAAAGTCCCAATTGTACTTGTTAGTCTGGTTGATCGCGAACGGGAATGGTTTAAATCTGCCTACGGTACTCAATTAAGGCAAATTCCTCGCGAAATATCTTTTTGCGCCTATACCATTCTTGATAATAAAACAATGATTGTGCCGGATGCCACCCTTGACCCCCACTTTATAAATAACCCGTTAGTAACCAGCCAACCGTTTGTCCGTTTTTATGCCGGAGCGCCCCTAACTACCGCCGATGGGTATAATTTAGGTACGCTTTGCCTGATTGACCATCAACCGCGCAATTTTTCGGCTGAAGATATACAAACCCTTGAACAATTAGCCGAACTGGTAATGGCACAACTGGAACAACATCGCAATCATCAACGGCTCATTAGTGCTGAAACCACCCTCAAAGAGCAGAACCAGTTACTGGGAGGTATTTTTAACTCGCTCTCCAATGAAAAGGTCGTTTTAGACCGGCAGGGTGTTATACGTTATGTCAGCCATTCCTGGGAACGCTTTGTCCTTGAAAATGGGGGCGATTTGCGTGATTGTGGCATCGGGGTGAATTATCTGGAGGTATGCAGAAGGGCCGCTACAATAGATCCAACCGTCAAGGAAACACTGGCGAAAATTGAAGGAGTACTGCGAGGTGAAACAAGTAACTTTAGTATCGAATACCCGCTAAATATTCTTAACGACGATTACTGGTTTCTAATGCAAGTTGACCCGATGCCGGCTGAACTGGGAGGGATTGTAATAGCCCATATCAATATTACTGAGCGTAAGCAGGCCGAAGAAAAAGTTAAACAAAATGAGCAGCGGTTTAAAGCGTTGATTGAGCATAGTTCCGAAATGATTACTATGACCGGACGCGGTGGCGAAGTGCTTTATCAAAGCCCATCGGTGACCCGGTTGATGGGTTATACTGAAGCAGAATTGGCTGGACGCAACAGTTTTGAACTGGTACATCCCGACGATGTAGTCGGACTGTTGGAGCAACACCAAAAACTGGTAGCACAACCGGGCCTGGCGCATTATAACGAATTTCGCTTCCGCCATAAAAATGGTAACTGGCATTACATGGAGACGATTGCTCACAACCTTTTACACGTAGAGGAAATTGAAGCACTTGTTATTAACGGTCGTGATGTTACGGCTCGCAAAAACATAGAATTAGCCTTGCGACAGAGCGAGGAGATGTTAAATTTCGCCCTGAGTGCCGCCCAGGTCGGAATATGGGAGTATGAGGTTACTACTGGTCGAATCAGATGGTCGGAGCAAGTCGCACCTCTTTTGGGGTTAGCACCAGGTAGCTTTGAAGGCACTTTTGAAGCAATCGTAAATATGGCGCTGCCCGAAGACCGAGAAAAGTTAACGAGCGCGGTACAGAAGGCACTTGTTGAGGGTGGCGAATACCAGATTGAGTACCGCGTAATGGACCCGGACGGGCAGATTCAGTGGCTGGAAGGCAAGGGCCGGGGTTATTTAGATGAAACCGGGCAACCTTTGCGCCTCAGTGGAATTGTTCAGGATATTACTGAGCGCAAGCGGGCTGAGGAGCAACTCAAGGTTAGCCTGGAACGCTTCAATAAAATATTTAGCGTTACGCCCGTTTCGATTGCGATAACTCGCCTGGAAGATGGGGTTTATCTGGACGTAAATGATGTATTTTTGCAATTAACAAACTACACTCGCGACGAAATAATCGGTCAAAAAGCTACCGATGTAATGTGGGCCAACCCAGAAGAGCGTCAGGAATTTGTTCGGCAGTTGAGGGCACACGGCAGTGTCAGGTCTATGGAAGTTAGTTTTTCAGGTAAAAATGGACAGCCAGAACCGGGTCTGCTTAGTGCGGAAATTATTGAGCTAGGTGGCGAGCAGTGTATCTTGAGTACTTTCTTAAATATTACCGAGCGCAAGAAAGCTGAGGAAGCCCTGGCAAAAAGTGAAGCTCAACTACTTCAGTCTCAAAAAATGGAGGCCATCGGGCAGTTAGCCGGAGGAGTGGCCCACGATTTCAACAACTTGTTGACTGCAATCACAGGTTACAGTGATTTGATTTTGTTGAGCCTGAATGAGTATGACCCATTGTACCAGGATGTTACCGAGATTCAGCAGGCCGCTAATCGGGCCGGCGCACTAACTCGCCAATTGCTGGCTTTTAGCCGCAAGCAAGTACTCCAACCGACTATTGTTGATCTTAATGAGGTGGTCGCTGAGATGTACCGAATGCTTAAGCGTTTGATTGGCGAGAATGTGGAGTTAATTACTCACCAGGCCGAGGGGCTAGACCAGGTGAAAGCTGACCGGGGGCAACTGGAGCAGGTGATTGTTAATCTGGCGGTTAATGCACGGGATGCTATGCCAGAAGGTGGTAAACTTGTCTTTAAAACCTCTAATATAGAACTTGACGAAGAACATGCCTCATATTATCCCGATGTAAAGCCGGGTAGATATGTCCAACTCTCGGTAAGTGATACTGGCTGTGGGATGAACGAAACGTTACGTAGCCGAATTTTTGAGCCGTTTTTTACTACGAAAGAACGGGGGCGGGGTACTGGACTAGGTCTTTCTACGGTTTATGGCATTATCAAGCAGAGTGGCGGTTATATTGAGGTTTACAGCAAAGAAGGGTTGGGCAGTACCTTCAAAATCTATCTTCCCGCGGTGGGCAGCCTGGAAAAAGAAACTGACGCACACTCCAGCCAATTGGAGAGTGCTATAAGCCTGACCAGCCTTCGGCAAGAGATAGTATTATTGGTAGAAGATGAAGAGGGAGTGCGAAATCTGGCAGCGCGGGTGCTGGAACAGTATGGCTATAAAATATTGGTAGCCAGTAACGGGGGCGAGGCTCTTTTGCTAAGTGAGCAACATTTCGCTCAGATTGATTTACTTTTGAGCGATGTAGTAATGCCAAAACTAAGTGGCCCGTCTCTGGCTAAACGCCTGATGCAAATGCAGCCCAAGATGAAGGTGTTGTATATGTCGGGCTATACAGACGGAATGTTGACCGAAAGCGAAGAAAGGCTATCTCCAACCGAACTGAGCCATCAATTAATCCAAAAGCCTTTTACTCCACAGGGACTCGCCAAAAAAATCCGTGAGGTGTTGGACGACTGAAGCTTTTTCCATTTAGACTTAAAAATCTATGCCCGGTAGCACGACGGATTTTGTTTGTGCTTTATGCTATACTTTTTCCGAGCGGGAAACAAATTTGCAAAGAAACTTTTGTCAATGCTCAATTGGCTAATAAAGTTAAATCTTGAACTACTTGCTCTTGAGTCGAATAATATAGCCTGTATAAGGCTCAAGTTTGGCTAACGGGCTGGCTGACTTTAGTAATCCGTCGTCTCCGACGGTAATTTCGGAGACGGTTGCGCCTTGCAAAAGTTCCTGGGCGCTGTACTGACCGGGCTTTAGTTTTAGTTTGCTTTCTTCCAGGGAGAAAGCCGGGTTATCTACCGCTTTGGCATCGAAGTTGAGGATGACCAGCATATTCTCGGCGGGGCTAGTACGCAGAAAAGCCCCGACCGTGTCTTTGGTGCTGACGAGCGGTGTCCATTCACCTTCGCTCAAGGCTGACGATTCGCGGCGCAACTTTGCCAGCTTGCGATAAAGGTTCAGGAGCGAATTGGGGTCTTTGTCCTCCGCCACCACATTAGCAGTAGCGAGGCTGGCATCCGGCTTGCGCCAGGGCGTGCCGGTAGTGAAGCCCGCACCTGGGTTGTTTTCCCACTGCATCGGCGTGCGGATATTTTCATCGGGCTTTTTGCCTTCTGCACCCAGTTCTTCGCCGTAATAGATAAAAGGCAAACCGGGGACGGTCAGCAAGGTAGTAGCCGCCAGCTTCATTTGCGGAACATCGCCCTGCAAGCGGCTCATGATGCGGTTCTGGTCGTGGTTGGTCAGAAAGCTTGACCAGCGCTGGTAGGGCCAATTTTTGGTCGAATAGGTAAGCGCCTGGGCCAGGCGGTTCGGGTTGTTGCTGGTGATACTGCGGATTATCCCTTCGGCTAACCCGAATTCAAAATAGCTATCAAGCTGGTCGGGCCAGTAGCCGTTTAGTTCGTCCGAACCGCCCGCCTGATTGATTTCGCCGACGGCAAAAGCATCGGGCTTGAGGCTTTTGTAATATTTGGCCCAATCGCGCAGCCAGGCTTTGGTTTCGGGCGTGTTGGCTTGAACACGCTGGTCTTCAATCAGGTGCTTGACCGCATCCACCCGGAAACCGTCCACGCCCATTTCCTGCAACCAGAAGCGCGTTACGTTGTACATCTCTTTGGTGACATCCGGGTTGCGATAGTTCAGGTCGGGCAAATCACCGCCAAACAGCCCGTAATAAAATTCGTTGTTTTTGGGCCACCACGCCTGCGCTCCCCATGGGCCTTGATATTTCGGGTCGGTTGGATTCCAGATATACCAGTTGCGTTTGGGGCTGCTTGGGTTTTGAGCTTCCTTAAACCAGGGATGCTGGTCGGAGGTATGGTTCAGCACAATATCCATCAGCACGTAAATGCCGCGATTGTGCGCTTCCTGCATAAACTTTTTGAAATCGTCGTTGGTGCCGTAATCTTTGTTGATGGTGTAGAAATCGGTGGTATCGTAGCCATGATAGCTGGGCGATTGGGTGATGGGCATGAGCCAGATGCAATTCGCGCCCAGGTTTTTGATATAGTCGAGCCGCGCACTCAGGCCGGGAAAATCGCCGATACCATCGCCATTACTATCAAAAAAGCTCCGCACAAACACTTCATAGCAAACCCCGTTCGTCCACCAGCCTTTAGCGGACGGTTGCGGTACAGGCGTTGGCCCAACTGTAAAAGTGGGCGGAATAGTTGGGCCGGAATTGGGCGTAGGAGTTGGGGCAAGCGTGGTTGGGGCCGCAGTAGTTGGCGCAACGGTAGTGGCAAGGGCAGTAGTGGGTGCAACCGTAGTGATAGCCGCCGCAGTAGTCGGCACAGCCGTCGTTGGGGCAAGGGTAGCGACAGGCGCAACAGTAGTCGGGGCAGGAGTTACAGTTGGGTCAGCGCCACACGCCCCCCAAATCAACCCGGTTAGCAACAAACTTAGTAGCCCTACCAACATTTGCCTGAACCTCACCACCGCCATTTTTACCCTCTCCTCTTTTGTAATTTATTCACTGGGGAAATTCACCACGGAGACACGGAGACACGGAGAAACACGGAGTTAATAAAATGCTTTTTGATTTTCCTCTGTGTCCTCGGTGGTGAATTCTCCTTTCTTACTATATTTTGCCGTCATCCGGCTAAATTTGCAAATTTTTCGCGCTCGATGCGTTCGGCTTGCGCTAGTTTATCAGACGGCCATTCATAAGGTGTAAGCCGCACCTTCCACAATTGCGCCAGCGTTTCCTCAAAAACTTTTACAACTTCCTCGGCGGACAAAACCCGACCTAAAAGTTCGTCCAGGTTGGTGATATGTTCAGCCAAAAGTGAAGTCAGTTCAGGGCGCTTTTCGGGTGGTAGCGCCAGAAATAGAGCAAAACGGTTGGTTTGGGCGCGCAAAGGCAGACCACATTGCAAAAGCGTTCCGGCGCGGCGACGAATTTGGGCCAACCCAACCAGTTTGCGCTTCCCGACCACTACTTCATAAGGCGAAAGACTGCCAAAGCAAACCAGCCGCACCAGTTTATCCTGCTCTAATTCTTGCGGGCTGCGGTTCGGAAGGGCAGCACGTTCGGCCCGTACTTCTTCGGTTGGCACGAGCCTTGCCCCAGTCAGCCCCAATTTTTGCAATGCTTCCAGCCAGACCGCACCCAGCCAACGATAAGTCTCGACTACATCCGATGGGGCTAAAGCATGACCAGGCGGCAAGGCTACATCCAGGCTCACAAAATCGGGTTCAGCCAACACCGCCGTCCCGCCCGAAGTCCGTCGGTAAACTTCTATCCCGGCTTCCCGGCAATAATTCAGGTCAACCGCATCGGGCTTTTGCGAAGTTCCCAGC
>JBBQXW010000206.1:0-13177 GCA_038209275.1 Chloroflexia bacterium
GCATTCATCAAGAGCAAATCGTCGCGGCTCATGCCAGGCTTGCGGGGCGAACCACTGGTAATAACTACTACATCGCTGTTTTCGGTTTCATCGTAGCCAGTTGTGCCTGTCACCATGCTGTCGTAGCCCATCACCGGGCCACTTTCCAACAAATCGAGCGCTTTGCCCATCGGCATTTTCTCGGTGAGCGGAATATCTACTACTACCACGTCACAAATGTTAAGTTCGGCGATGCGCTGGGTAGTGGTCGCGCCAACGTTGCCCGCGCCGATAACTGTCACCTTCTTACGGCTCATTTCATCCTCCTCATTTTTTAGAACTTTTGCTAGTTTCTAATTTTTCTGCGAAAATTTTGAAACTAGCAAAAGAGAAATTTTAGTTTTTGAAAATTTTTTGCAAAAAATTTTCAAAAACTAAAGGAAAAGAAAATCCCTTTTCTAACGACTTTTTTGCAAAACTTAAAAGAAAAGAAAATCCCTTTTCTAAAGTTGCTACAAACTTCACAAAGCCAGGCTCATTTTAACTCAAAACAAACTATCCGGCAAGCTTTTCAGGCCGAAGAAAGCCAACCCGGACGTGAACGTCCGGGCTAAAAATTTCGGCTCATTTCTTTTTAGCCTGGACGTTCACGTCCGGGTTTTGCAAAAAACTGACGCTCACCCAAAACCTAGAATTCCAATTTAGAACTCGCCTACATCTTCAATATCCGCATCGTCGGCTTGTTCGCCTTTTAGCTCTTTCCAGACCTGTTTGGTGACGCGCCCGGTGATGCCGTAGTCGTAGCCGCGACGCAGCAGAAAGCTGCCGAGCTTGCGGTAGAAAGCGTTCCAGTCGTCGGCAGCGTAGCTACGAGCCTTTTTACGGGCCATTGTCAGTGCCTGGCTTTCTTCGACACTCAGGCCATCTTCTGCGCCTTCCTCGTCTTCCTGAGCTTCGCTGGCGGCTTCCAGATAAGCTTCCAGAGTATTTTCAATGATGTCGCGGGCGACCCCTTTTTGCATCAGCTCTTGCTTGAGCAACTGGCGACCACGCGGCGCGAAGGCGGCCCGGTTTTCAACCCAATAGCGCGCAAAGTCGGCATCGTTCAGGTAATTTAGTTCTTTGAGGCGGTCAAGAACACGAGTAAAAGTTTCGGCAGGTGCATCGGGATAGCGCTTTCTCAGGCGCTGGCGTACCTCCGCTTCGCTGCGTGGGCGCAACGAAATAAAATCCAGAGCGGCAGCCAGTGCCAGATTATAGAGGTCTGCCGATTGTAATTCGGCGATTTCTTCGCGCGAAAGTTCTACGCCCGGTTTCAAGCGGCGCTCGGCAGCCACAATCATGGCAAGGCTAAAAGCGTACTCGTCTTCAATAAAAATATTGACCCGCTCGGCGTTAGTCTTCTGTACATCCACCGCCGTAATCTTACCGCCCGCTTTAACCACCCGTTCCGAAGCGGATTTTGCGCTACGACTATTTTGTTGAGATGAATCTTGCTCCAAAGACGTTCCTTTGGAATTGGAACCGATGCTAGAGCGGTTTTTGCTCGAAGACCAATTTTTTGAGGGAAATCTTGAATATGGCATAGCTTTGTTTTATGAGTTGAAAAGGCCGGGCGTTATTCCCGGCCTCTTTGAATATCTATGATTTTTGCTTAATCAGGATTTTCGCTTACCACCAGGCTAAAGCCTGAAAAGCTTTTAGTTTAATTTTTTGCAAAAAATTAAACTAAAAAAACAGAAACTTCTTAATTTTGAAAATTTTTGCAAAAATTTTCAAAATTAAGAAGAGTTTTAGAAATCGTCGTCCAGAACTGTTTCTTCTTCTCCAATTTCGTCAGGTTCGGGACTGATGACCGAAACCGGGAAGCCATCGCCTTCAGGCAGACCGCCTTTGATTTTGGCGGCAGCGTTCTGAGCGCGAATAGAGTTTTCGATTTCCTCGGCCACATCCGGGTTGGCCCGCAAGAATTCTTTGGCGTTTTCACGGCCCTGACCTAAACGCTGGTCGTTCAGATAGAAGAACGCGCCGCTCTTGCGAACGATGCCCATCTGTACGCCTACGTCAATCAGGTCGCCTTCTTTGCTGATACCCGTACCGAACATAATGTCGAATTCGGCTTTGCGGAAAGGCGGCGCAACCTTGTTCTTGATCACTTTGACCCGAACGTGGTTGCCGATTTCTTCCTGCCCGCTCTTAATCGCCTCAACCTTGCGGATGTCCATACGAACCGAAGCGTAGAACTTCAGCGCGTTACCGCCGGTGGTCGTTTCGGGATTGCCGAACATAACACCAATCTTCATACGAAGCTGATTGATGAAAATTAGCACAGTGTTGCTCTTGCTGACCGCGCCGGAAAGCTTGCGAAGCGCCTGGCTCATCAAACGGGCCTGCAAACCCATGTGCGAATCGCCCATGTCGCCTTCGATTTCGGCTCTGGGAACGAGCGCCGCCACGCTATCCACCACAATTACGTCAATTGCGCCACTGCGTACCAGCGTTTCGGCGATTTCCAGCGCCTGTTCGCCCGTATCCGGCTGTGAAATCAGCAAATTGCTTAAATCAACCCCGCAACGCTCGGCATAGGCCGGGTCAATCGCGTGTTCCACGTCAATATAGGCCGCCATGCCGCCCATCTTTTGAGCTTCGGCAATAATATGCTGGGCCAGGGTCGTTTTACCCGAAGATTCCGGGCCGTAAATTTCGATAACTCGACCACGCGGCACACCGCCCACACCCAGTGCCAAATCCAGCGAAATAGCGCCGGTTGGGATGGCATCTACTTGCATCCGAGCGCTGGCATCGTTCATTTTCATGATTGAGCCTTTGCCAAAAGCTCGCTCAATTTGGGACATAGCGGCTTCAATCGCCTTATCGCGACTATGGTCTACGCCGCCATCTTTTGTCTCTTTATCCTTGCTACCTTTAGCCATATCTGCAAACAGCTTCTCATCTTTCTCGATTCCGTTACTGCCGCGAGTGGCGGTTCCTTTTGCCATTCGAGTTTCTCACTTCTGTATTCTCTGCTCTTTCCAAACGCAGAGCGTTGAGAAAGGAGTCAGGCTATGCTGGGTTGAACCAGTTAATTTCGGAAGATTTGTTCTAATTAGTTATCTGTATTCTACCGAAAAAGAGCCACAGAGTCAAGGAATGTTTACAGCACTTTGTAACGGCTTTTTTTTGATTAGTTCAAGGCGATTGAAATCGCTACTACTTCTAAAATTCGTTTATTCTTCCTCGTCCGGCAAATTATCTACCACATCAAAGGTCAGGCCCACTAAAGGAAGCTGGGTAAGTTCGCCTGTCCGATTGCGGAAGGTAAAATAGCCATTGGCCCGGTCAGTCGTATTAAAGTGGTCGGGTACAACTTGGCTGAACAGCCCGGCAGCTCGCTCGGTAATCGCCTTGCTGCGGTCGGGCGTAGTCAAAATCACAAAGTCGTCGCCACCAATATGCCCGACAAAATCCTCCGAATTGCCATGGTCTTTGACTGCTTTATCCAGACATTTTCCGGCCTGCCGAATCAATTCATCGCCCTCCATAAAGCTGTAGGCTTCATTGTAGGCAGTAAAGTGTTCAATGTCCACATACACAATTGACCACTCTTCGTCGGGGCTGGCGGTACGGTCTTCAATCGCAGCCTTAACCGCTTCGTTACCGGGCAACCCGGTCAGTTCGGAACGGTCTTCGCGGTAGCGATAGCGAATCTGGGCGCGTACTCGAATTAGCAATTCGTCCGCATCAAAAGGCTTGGTAATATAATCGTCTGCGCCGCGCTCATAACCAGTGACGCGGTCAGCGATAGCGGCCTTCGCGGTTAGCATAATCACTGGAATGTGACTGAAGCGGGCATCGCGCTGCATCTGGCGGCAAACTTCGTAGCCATCCATGCCGGGCAACATCAAGTCCAACAGCACCAGGTCGGGCGTATCGCTTTCAATTGCGCTCAACGCTTCCTCACCACTGTAAGCTTTGCTGATGCTGTAGCCTTCGTTGCTTAACGTATCTTCAATCATTTCTACAATTAATGGTTCGTCGTCAACCACCAGAATTTTGCTCATGGTTTTTCTCTCTGTTTGTCTTTTTTCTTATTTTGAAAAATTTCGTCAAAGTTTTTCAAAAAGAAGAAATTTGCTTTATCCGTGTTGGTAACAATCTGGTAAAGCCTGCGCTGTCATTAATGCTGGTTTTTGTTAAAGCTTTAGAAATTTTTTGCAAAAAATTTCTAAAGCTTTAACAAAGATTCTTCTGAGTTTAGCTGTACATAGGTAAAATTCCCGTTATTGTAGGTCTGTGTTACCAGCCCTAAGTAATAAACGAATAGTTGACTGCCCGGTTTCGTTCCTAATCGAATTACGGATTAACCTGCCTGTTCATTTTTTCTTTTAGCTCTTTGGTACTCAGACCAAGTAATTCGGCGGTGGCAGCTTCGTCCTTTTCGGACTGACGGAAAGCTTCATCCACCATAGCCCGCTCAAATTGTTGCAACGCCTGATTTAACGGTAATTTTTCCTGAAGCATTTTGGCAATATAGAAAATAGTTGGGCTGCTATCATTTTTGTTAGAAAGCATCAGGTTTTGGGTGGTAATAATACTACCCCGCGAATAAATCACTGCTCGTTCTATCGTATGCTTGAGTTCGCGGACATTTCCGGGCCAATCATAGGCTATTAGTGCGTCCATCGCCTCTCTACTGATGCGGGCTGGTTGACTGGTGGAGGTATAGCGATGTTTATCGAGGAAGTACTCTACCAACAACGGAATATCCTCTTTGCGTTCGCGCAAAGGTGGCATATGAATCGAAATTACATTGAGCCGGAAATACAGGTCGCTCCGAAATTCCTCGTCATCCACATCGCGTTGAAGGTCGCGGTTGGTGGCTGAAATTACCCGCACATCCACCTTGACGGGCAACGAACCGCCGACCCGCTCGAATTCACGCTCCTGCAAAACCCGCAAAAGCTTCTTCTGGGTGGCTTTGGTCATTTCGCCAACTTCATCCAGAAAAATTGAACCTTTGTGGGCCATCTCAAAGCGGCCTTTGCGCTGCTTGACCGCGCCAGTAAAAGCGCCAGCTTCGTGACCAAATAGTTCGCTTTCGAGCAAAGTTTCGGGCAACGCCGCGCAGTTTACTTTGATTAATGGGCCGTGCGAATAGCGCGAAGTGGCATGAATAACATCGGCAATTAATTCTTTACCTGTACCCGTTTCGCCAGTAATCAATACGCTGGCATCGCTGCTGGCAACCTGACCGATAAGTTTATAAATTTCCTGCATGGCCGGGCCGTTGCCGATAATTTTCTCGCCGGGGTCAAAGCCGCTAACCCGGCTACGCAATTCGATAACTTCAGCTTCAAGTTTCTTGCGCTCCAACAGACGTTCGGCCTTAAGTTTCAAGTCGTCCAGATTAAGCGGCTTGGTTACATAATCCGCCGCACCCAGTTGCATTGCCTTGATAGCTAAATTACTGGTACTGTAGGCAGTCATCAGAATAATCGGAATATCAATTTTGGCATCCTGGAGTTGTTTTAATACTGTCGTCCCATCGGTGTCGGGCATTTTAATATCCATTATAATCAGGTCAAGTTCGTTCTTTAGCTTGGTAGCCTGGGCCAGCGCGTCTGCCCCGTTAATGGCCTGACTAACCTCGTAACCGCCAACATCTTCTATAAAAAATTCGTTCAAGAAATCGCGGTTATCTTTTTCATCATCAACCACCAGCAAATGATATTGTCCGGTTTTGTTCACCTTATCAATCTCCCTGGGCTATACTCAGCCCACCCATGTCTAGTTATTGGTAGCTTTATAAAGCATCGCTGTGCGCCCTAATATTTTTCAAAGCAGCTATTTACTTATTTTATCACGAAATTCTGTAATGGAAAGTCCTTTTTGTTACAGCAATATTTGTACCGACTCAGTTTTTACTCTGCGCTAACTATGGCTGGAACCGCCCCCGCCATCAGCAAGCCCAATTCCTCGCGGGTGGCGGTAGACGCATCCATTATCGCCACCACCTGCCCTTTATACATCACTGCAATGCGGTCAGAAAGGGACATAATCTCGTCGAGTTCGCTTGAAACCAGCAAAACGGCGACCCCGGCATCGCGTTGGGCAATAATATTGCTATGAATAAATTCGATAGAACCAACATCCAGACCGCGTGTAGGCTGTACTGCAATCAACAATTTATTCTCGCGGCTGAATTCGCGGGCTACTACCACTTTTTGCTGATTACCGCCCGAAAGCGTCCCGGCCCTGGTTTCGACGTTTGGAGTGCGAATATCGAATTTTTTGACCAGTTCACCAGCATACTTATCTACGGCGTGCTGATTAATCGTAATGCCATTCGAGAAGGGCTTGCCGTAGTAGGAAGAAAGCACTAAATTATTATCCACCCCATAACTCAGTACCAAACCAAAGCGCTGGCGGTCTTGCGGGACATAGCCAACTCCGGCTTCGGTAATCTGGCGAGGGTTGCGGTGCAGCAAAGGTTTGCCACTGAGCGAAGCCTGACCGCTCACTGCCGGGCGCAGCCCGGTTAGTACCTCAACCAGTTCAATCTGCCCGTTGCCTTCAACCCCAGCCACGCCCAGCACTTCTCCGGCTCGTACCGAAAAGGTTGCGCCATCCAGCGTCGTTACGCCCCGGTCATCAATCGCCTTTAAATCGTGGGCAACTAAGACATCTGCGCCCGGATGAGCCGGACCTTTTTCGACCCGCAACAGCACCGAGCGCCCTACCATCATCGCCGCCAGACTTTCTTCGGTAGCACTGGCTAAATTATCAACTTCGCCAACCGCTTTACCCAACCGCAACACCGTCACCCGGTCAGCAATCGCCAGTACCTCGCGCAATTTATGGCTGATAAAAATAATACTCTTGCCCTCAGCCGTTAGATTTTCCATAATGCTGGTCAGTTCATCGGCCTCCTGCGGGGTGAGTACGGCGGTTGGCTCATCCAAAATCAAAATTTTGGCGTTGCGATAAAACGCTTTGACAATCTCGACCCGCTGCTGCATTCCAACCGTCAAATCGCCGACCATAGCGTTCGGGTCAAGCGCCAGCCCATATTGCTGGGATAAATCGCGAATACGCCGTCCGGCGCTTTTGAGGTCGAGCCGCCCACCACCACTACCCTCATTGCCCAAAATAATATTTTCGGCGACGGTCAGGGTTGGCACGAGCATAAAGTGTTGGTGTACCATGCCAATTCCGGCAGCGATGGCATCATTCGGGCCGGTAAAGCGGATTGGACGGCCATCAATCAAAATCTCGCCTTCATCAGGATGATAGAGGCCATAGAGAATATTCATCAAGGTGGATTTGCCAGCGCCGTTTTCGCCCAGGAAAGCGTGTACTTCGCCTCGGTGCAAGGTAAAGCTAACATGGTCGTTCGCCACTACCCCCGGAAACCGCTTGGTTATATTGCGTACTTCTAACACAGGGACAGTTGCTTCTTTACTTTCCACCTTACCAGCCCTTTTCTAACAAAATGAACTTTTTGAACTTTTTGAAATCGCGTTTAATTACTGCTCCTATTTTAACAGATGAAGCCGCCTTCGTCTAACTGAAGCGCTAATTCTTATTTCTTAGCTTTAGAAAAATTTTGCCAAAATTTTTCTAAAGCTAAGAAATACCTGCGTAAAAAGCAGCGTCATTAGATATTCTCTAATGACGCTGCTTTTTGTAATTTAGTGGTTTAATTTTTGGAAAACTTTAGCAAAGTTTTCCAAAAATTAAGTTAAGAGCTTTGGCCCGGAGCCAGCCAGATGTCGTTGCTGTAGCCCTGCTGGTGCGCCACTATCAGTTTACCGCCGGTAGACTGGATAGAGAACGAAACCCGCTTGTTGTTTAGCCCGCCCAGGCTGGCTGCCGAAATGGTTGCCCGGCGACCCGACTGAACGGTGATATTGCAGCCGGAAGTACAAACTTGATTGCCGTTGTCATCGAAAGCACTGATGGTGACAACCGCATCGGTAGTATCAAAGTTTGCCAGATAAAGCGTATCGGTCGCTCCGCTCGGCATACCACTACTCAGGTTAACCGGGCTATCGCTGATATACCAGCTATTTGCCGAGGTGGTCATACCGCGCATCGCTCCCAGCGCTCCCGAAGCCGCCGGGCCATTAACCTGACTCAGTTGAGTGAAGATAGGTGTCGTGCTAGTCACCTTCAACATTCCTTGCGTCAGATTTGCCGGGTCTACCCCTGGTGCTGAGGCTAGAAGGCTACGTAGCGACAGGTTTTGCATCCGATTGCCGCCTAGTGTCCGTTCGATTATTGCAGCCGGCCCGCCACCTGCCGGGTAGAGACTAAATCGAACCGTCGTATCGGTAAGACCCGGATTCCACAGACTGATCGTACTATTGTTAGTAGTGCCGCTCAGGTCTACCGCCGGGAAATACCAGGCACTAGACTGGCTGCCATTCGCCTGTCCCAGAATAGTTGAAATTCTGCCAGACCCATTCTTGATGGTCTGTCCGGCGATGATGTTGCCTGGAGCAGTAATTCTAACCGCTACGTTAGGCTGTCCCGCCGCCGGGCTAGTGCTGGTCGGGTTAAAGATAACCACCCGGCTCAGTTTTGGTACAGATGTCGTTTGGGTAGCCAATACCGTGAGACCATCCGAACCCAGGAAATCAATAGTAGCATTCACGGGATTGACCGGGTCGGGGTTGAAGACATCGTAGGAAATGGTACGATTATCTATAAAGCGCGAATCCGGGAAGTACCAGGTATTAGCAGTGGTGGTGGTGCTTTCAATACCATCAAAGCCGTTAGGGCCATAAACCGTGTCGTCGGCATAGACCGTACCGTCACTGATTATCTGGATAGCATACTGCTGTCCGCCTAGCGGCGAGTTGATACTCAGGTGCGCCCCGGCCTTAATATTGTAGGTCAGGTCAACCGGGTTAGGCGTACCATTTCCGACCGAGGAATAGGTTAGCATTACCGCCGCATCCTTCGGCCCAGGGTTAAAGAAGGTCGTAATATTCTGGTCGCCCCCGGCAGTATCACTTTGCATTACAAAGCGTTTTGGCAAAGTACCACAACCACTGGTGTTGAAGCTGTTACCCCCAGCCGGAATATTGGTTATCGCAATTGCCCCACCATAAGGGCCACCCGCTCCGTTGGATGAGTAGCGCACGAAGACCTGCCGATTCCCACTCACGCCGCTACCCTGACCACCGTAAGCCGGGTCTGCCAGATTCCACAGGAAATTGGTCTGCTGGGCATTGTAAACTTGCGCCGCCGACCAGGTTGTCCCGTTGTTGCTGACCTGGAAGTGAGTAAAAATATCTCCGATATTTTGAACCAGGTTGATGCGGACTACCGTACAACCGTTATAACTCGTCGCAATCGGCGCGCCAGTGACAATAGTTGTCTGGGCATCGAAAGGCTGACGATAAGTTTCGGTTGAAATATTATCGGTTGCCCGCACCCGGAACTGGTAGGTGTGACCCGGTATAACGGTAAGATTAGCGGTGGTCGCCGCACTGTTAGTCACAACGTTATTCCACGTACCGGGACTGACGGTAATATCCTGATATTGTACGCTATAGAGCAACGAGGGTAACTGCCCGGCAAAAGTAGCTACCGGGTTCACATCGCCACCTGAACCACCCCAGCTAAGAGCCAATGAAGTAGTATTGGCAGTAGCCGCAGCAGTTGGCGATACCCAGCTACTCAAAATCGGGAAGACCACATGAGTGCTGGTCTGAGCCGGAGCGGTTGCCACGTAACTATAGACCACTCCATCAAAAGCCGATACCCTGAAGCGATAAGTATGGCCCGATTGTACCGCTGGTACAGCCGCCGGGTTATCACAGTTAGTTGGATAAGCCGCCAGGCTGGTAGCAGGAACGGTGAGTTTACAAACCACCCAGGGGCCGTTATTGCCGTCCGATACTTCTAAACTGTAAAGCAGGGCCGAAGTCTTGCCGCCCGTTCCGCTCCAGCTAAGGTTGGGAATGATGGCACTGGCGGGGGTCGTGTTGATAGTAGCTGGCAAAGCCGTCATAGTGGTAGTAATTGGCGGATAGAGTACGTAAGCATAAGTATCCGCCGTAGGATGGGGTACTGTTAATTCATTTAAGGTTGCATTGTTAACATCTTGACCACGTACCCGGAAGTAAACCAGCTTGTAACCAGGAACTCTAACCGTCCCGGAAGTTGCCTGGGTCGGATAGCCAATCGCTGGTACGCCAATTTCCGAGATAGGTCGCCACCCGGCAGAGGCAGCAGAGTCACAACTATTCTCATAGTAACAATAGTCCACAAAGTAATTGACTGGCCCGCCGCTACCTGTTATAACATCTTTTTGCCATGTAACCTGGAAATCGAAAGTTGGACTATTTGTAGGTATAATGAAAGTGGTATTAGCTGCCGGGCTGGTCACTCTAGTAACCAATGGTACTTCAGGTTTACCGCCAATGCCATTGACACATTTGAACTGGTTGATACGGGCGGCTTCCTTCGCAAAAACGCAAACCTGGTCGTAGCCCTGGGCTATCGAAACTTCCGAAGCTTCACTACTATAGCAAGCCGCCGTAAACTTTTGGGTAAAACTAGCGCCCCGGTTAGTGGAGACATAAAGGGTAGCACAATCAGGATTCTTGGTTCCAGTGCCAATAGTGACAGTCTTATTATCAAAACCTGCGGCAACGCCTTGCGAAAGAAGGCCACTATAACTGCCTGAGTCGCTATTAATTACATTGTCGCCCACTTTTTGCCAGTTATTAGCGGGCGGTGGGTTATAACGAGCCAACCCGACGCTGGCGTTGCCATTACCGGGCGAAACCCAGGTAGCATAAGCTGTCCCATCCGGCGCTATTGACATATTGATATTATTAACGTTCCAGCTTCCGTCCTGGCTAACATCTGTACCACCAGAAGCGGCACTGACGTTCCAACTGCCGTTAGCACCGCCCGTTAGAAAAATAGTCCGCAACGCACCCGTAGCACCAGACCGATAGCTCACGTGTACCCGATTATTTTTATCTGCTACAATATGCGGAGTAACCTGGGTAGCGCCACTTCTTCCAAAATCCCAGAATTTATCCCAGACATCTCTATTCCCCCAACCCGTCGGATTAGCAACGGCAGAGACAACCTGGAGGCGTTCATAATCGCCGTTGAGACCGCCCTGATATGCAACATAAATGCGATTTTCCGCAGAGGAATAAGCAATATCGGGCGTGCCATTGGAAAAAGTAACGCCTGCATACTTCTCAGCTATCTGAGTTCCCAATACTATGCTGCCAGTAGTAGAAGTACAGTCAGCACTAATCCGGGCAAAGTGGACTTGAAATCCAATATTTAGAACAGATTCTTGCCAGACCAGGTAGATATTGCCATCTTTATCAATCGTACTACCTACTCTTTCA
Organism: Chloroflexia bacterium; assembly: GCA_038209275.1. Classification (GTDB taxonomy): domain Bacteria; phylum Chloroflexota; class Chloroflexia; order Chloroheliales; family Chloroheliaceae; genus L227-5C. Next base: position 11,367 of record JBBQXW010000206.1, read on the forward strand.
CCGCCATTAGTGGGAACTTTAAACTCATTACTACTATTGGAGCATTGGCTGGGTATCGTCTGGTTTTGAACAAATATGCCTCCCGCCGATTTGTTCTCACCAAGCGCCAGCATATCGTTATAGAGACCGCCAACGTAGCGGTAGCGCAACACTGCTCTGGTAACTGGTGTCTGTCCATTAGCAGCCTCGGCGCTAGTTGGCTCAGAAAAGCCAACGACATTAAAAGAGGCTAACACTCCACTCAGACTCACAATCGCGGCAAACGCCACGATACCACCCATCTTGAAAAACCTGCCGAATCTTCTTCTCATCTAAACTAAACCCTTTGTCTGACACGGGGCGCACTATTCAGCTTGATAGCCCTTTATTTACCAAAACCTACCATCAATAAATCAATAAATCATTTATGCGGGTAGGCACAGTTGCCAGACCCTGGACGGAAAACCATCCTTGTTCAGATAGGTTCTGATGCAGACTATTTTATAGCTGAACTAATTCACCACCGGCCCTAACTTACTCAATGTATAAACTACCCGGTTATTAAGCCTAAGTGCTTAATCAAAGGCAAAATTCTGTCACTATCCTGTTATATGTTCAGTTTTACCCTTTTAACTTTATTTGATGAATTGCGTCGGTTGTTAGAATTGAGCAATTTACAAAAATATAACGGATGGCGCTCTAAATTAGTTGCACTACTGAAAGCCTAATCAAATTAGCACAATTTTCACCGGGGTCCGGCCTACCAGAAAAGGTTGCGGTAAATAAGGACGGCATACCAAAAATGACTTGCTTTCGCCATATCGAGGCAAGGTAAGAACAGGTAGTGGAGAGGTTCAAAACTACGCTAATAATAGTTGATACCCTTTAACCCTGGTAAAAACAGCTTAAACTGATTAACCCTAGATTTTGTTATAAACGTTTCTATTGCTGATACACAATGAATTCTGCTCGAATGTATCTAGCTATATTGTATGTAGGGATGAAACGCTTGTCAAGCTAGACCCATAGTAGCTTTGGGCTAACTATGCCGATTATCTTACCAATTTAAGTTGCAAATTTTCCATTGCAATTGCCAGTTTGCCGCAAATTGTCAGCGGAGTGCTAAATTACCGATTGCAAAAGTGAGGTTGCGGTTATCGCCATTGCCGGGCGCTTTACCCGGCCCGACGCTTTTAAACTCTAAAACATTTTCGCCCGCCTGCCAGTTTAGCTCAATCTGGTAGGGTTGCGGGGCAGGACTAAAGCGTAAGCGTCCTTTCTCTACACCATTTAATAATATTGCTACGTCGCGCTCATCGCCAAAAGCCCAGCCCTGAAAAGCTAATTTGCCGCTTCCGGCTTGCGGGGCTAATAATCCGGCATAACCGTTGCCATTTTTGGCCCAGCGATAAACCGTGCCATCGGCTAACGTTTCAGGCTGATACCAGTAATCGCCAGCGTAAAGGCGCGGCCCATCCAGCGCTACCGACGAGGGCGCTTTAAAGGCAGTAATCTGGTTATCCTGATAGACTGGCCCACCCGCGAAAGACTGGTAAGCTTTCACGGTAGCGGCAAACTGGTCAGCAACGTATTGCTGGCGAAAAAGTACGATATGCCCAAAGTTATAGTAAGCGACCAAATCCTTTAAAGATAGTTGCTGGGGGGTCGCGACGAAATCGGGCGTGACTAGGGGCGGCGCGTTTAATTCGGTTTGGGTCAACACCAGCCGGAAAGGGGATGCTTCGGTGCGATAATTATCTTTGACCGAGCGCGAAAGATAGCCGCTCAACATGGGCCGATTGCTGTAAATCTGGTTGACCATGCGGTCAGCG
>JBBQXW010000207.1:0-13153 GCA_038209275.1 Chloroflexia bacterium
TATCTGCCCGGCGATTTGCCGCGTGCCATCAATAACGTCGAGTGGTGGCTGGCCTATGAATCTTGGCGGCTGATTTGTTGTAGCCAGTATATGCTCAGTGAAGTGCGCGAATATTTTGAAACTCCCGGCGACAAAATTGACATCGTGCCGAACGGAGTTAGCACTGTTCGCTTTGATGCACTCGAAAATATTGACCTGAGCGCCTTCCGAAATAATTATGCCGCTCCCGACGAAAAACTGCTTTACTTTGTGGGCCGCATCGTCGAAGAAAAAGGGGTACGCGTGCTGATAGATGCCGCTCCAACCGTACTGGCAGGCCATCCCAAATCAAAATTCGTAGTAGCCGGTTCTGGCCCGCAATTGCAGGAATTCCGCGATTTGACGGCCCAGCGTGGCCTCGCCGAACGCTTTTACTTCACTGGCTTCATTAGCGACGAAGACCGTGACCGTCTCTATAAAGTTGCTGATGTTGCCGTCATACCAAGCCTGTACGAGCCGTTCGGCATTGTGGCGCTTGAAGCAATGGCCGCCAAAGTTCCAGTGGTGGCGGCGGATACAGGTGGTATGAGTGAAGTAATTACTAATCACCATACTGGCCTCAAAGTTTTCCCCAATAATCCAAGTTCACTGGCCTGGGGCATTTTGCACACCCTCCACAACCCCGATTGGAGCGAGGCCCGTGTCAAAAATGCCTACGAAATGGTGGTCAATTCTTATAACTGGCGACGTATCGCCCGTCAGACCATCCAGACCTACGAGCGGGTTGTCCGAGAATACACCACAACCGATTGGAGCCTCGACAAATTGGCAAAGTATAATAATAGTTATCAGTCGTCAGTTATCAGTTTTCCGCCACCAATTAAGGAGCATCAGTAACTTTTGGGGATAAGAGTTTATCTCGGTAGGGGTTTGAAGGGTCAAATCCGAATTGGGCGCAATTCATTGCGCCCCTACTGAGATAGGTTCTAAGTGGAGTTTTAATAACTGACGACTGATAACTGAAAACTATTTGACACCTTTAGATAACAATCGCATAATGCGGAGCGGAATATAGTTATGGCAAGTACCTTTGGAAAAGTTTTTTCGATTACAACCTGGGGCGAATCGCACGGCCCGGCCGTTGGCGTAGTATTGGATGGTTGCCCTGCCGGGCTGGAACTGAGCGAGGAAGATGTACAGCGCCAGCTTGACCGACGGCGAGTAGGCCAAAGCCAGGTTACTTCTCCACGCAACGAAACCGACAAAGTCCAAATTCTTTCAGGTGTTTATAATGGCCTGACGATGGGTACGCCTATTTCCATGCTGGTCTGGAATCAGGATGCTGATAGCTCCAAGTACGACGACATCAAAGATTTATTTCGCCCCGGCCACGCCGATTATTCCTATCTTGCCAAGTATGGGGTGCGCGACCATCGCGGCGGTGGTCGTTCGAGCGCCCGCGAAACCGTCGGACGGGTGGCGGCAGGAGCGGTGGCCCGTAAGTTGCTCGCTCAAGAAGGCGTGGAAATCGTGGGTTACACCAAAGAACTTGGCGGGCTAGTTGCTCAAACAATAGATTTTGCCGAAATCGAGCGCAATATTGTGCGTTGCCCCGACCCCGAAGTCGCGCCGAAAATGGTCGAAGCGGTGCTAAAGGCCAAAGAGGAAAACGATTCGCTGGGTGGTATCGCCGAATTTCTGGCAATGGGCGTGCCGCCCGGTCTGGGCGAACCCGTCTTCGATAAGCTCGATGCCGATATTGCCAAAGCCCTGCTCTCGATTGGCGCTACCAAAGGGATTGAATTTGGCTCTGGCTTCGATTTTGCCAGGATGCGTGGTTCGCAATCCAACGACCCATTTGTCAATAATAGTGGTAAAATAGGCACGGTTGAGAATAAAGCAGGCGGCATTCTGGGCGGCATCAGCACGGGCGAAGATATTCTCATCCGCCTTGCTGTCAAGCCGACTTCCTCGATTGCCCGCGAACAAACCACCATCAACACGGCGGGTGAAGAAGCCAAAATCGAGGTGCGAGGTCGCCACGACCCGACTATTATCGTCCGTCTTGTCCCCGTCGCCGAGGCAATGCTGGCTTTAGTCTTAGCCGACCACCTATTGCGGCAACGGCTGTCACGAGTTAAATTCTAAAGATAGAACTTTCGCTTGGCCGCCTAAAAGTAGTAGTGATTGATGCTCTTTAACTAAATAATCCGTAAATACAGTAGGGGCGAATCGCATACGCCCTTGAACGCCGGTCCGGGTCTAAAGGGCGTATGCGATTCGCCCCTACCAAAGGTCATTTGCGGATTATTTAGTTAAGGAGCATCAATCGCTCTAACTTGGAACTTTGAACTTGAAACCTGGAACTGGTATCAAAATGGCAGAAACAAGCACTCGAAAAACAGGTGAATACGGCTCATTGGCTGGCTGGGATGGCTACCCCTACCACCTGCCCGACAAACCTTTGCCCATTGGCAGAGTTACTTACGAAGAATTTATGGATTGGGCTGACGAAGATACCCACGCCGAATGGGTAGACGGAGAGATAATAATGAGCAGTCCCGCCAGTACGAGACATCAAGCAATTAAAGGTTTTCTAGAAACTGTCTTGCGTTCTTATACCGAAGCCTTTGATTTAGGCGAGGTGTTTTCGGCGGGCCTTCAAATGAAGCTACCTCCTTCAGGGCGTGAGCCAGATATACTTTTTATTCAAAAAGCTCGGCTAAATCGTTTACAGCCCACTTTCCTGGATGGCCCGGCAGACTTTGCGGTTGAAATTGTGTCGCCCGAAAGCCAGGAGCGTGACCGCGAAACCAAATTCACCGAATACGCCGCCGGAGGCTTACCCGAATATTGGCTTCTTGACCCAACCCAAAACGAAGCTTTATTTTACCAACTGGATGCCCAGGGGCAGTATCAACTAATTGCCCCTGATGTCGAAGGCAAATATTACTGCCTTGCCATTCCCGATTTCTGGCTGCGACCCCAATGGCTCTGGCAAGACCCGATGCCACAAGTAGAAGACGTTTTGCAGCAAGTGGGCGGCGATAAATATCGAGAACGTAATACTCAAAAAATGCTAGACCAGGGCGGCGAAGAATATACCCGCTATTTGCTCGAAGAATTAAGAAACCGGGGTTTATTGCCCTAGCAAATTTCGAGAAACTGAAGACTGATGACTGATAACTGATTACTGACAACTACTAGAGACCGAGGTATCCGAAGGATGGCGTTACGTTGCGAAAAAGGTTTGCTACCAATAAGCTGCGGCGAAGCCGTAGCCGAGCAGTGCCTTTACTGTGGCAAGCATTTTTGCGTAAAGCACGGCCATGTAGACAAGGCGAGTTGCAAAAGCTTCTCGTGTATGCAGCATTATAAGCGTGACCGGGCAATTAAAGACCGCGAATTATGGGAAGAGGAACGGCGGCGGGTTGGCTTGGAGCGCAACGCTTCCAACCTGTGTGGGCATCCCGAATGTATCAATGAGATTTACGTCGCTTGCGGGCATTGCGAAGTTTTATTCTGTCCGATCCACGTCTCACGGCGCACTTTTAGCTTCAATACTTACACCCGTCGGGCCGTCACGCGCGTCTCCGGCGACATCACCCTCTGCGAAGCTTGCCGACCCTATCTCAAGGAATACAAACGCGACCGTTATGAATAATTTTGAATTTTGGTCGAAGACCACCCCAGCGGGGCGAATTTTGAATTTTGAGTTATTAAAGGTTCATTGATAACTCTTGTTGAACCCCTGAATTATAATGTAATCAACGGTTTGTAACTCAAAATTCAAAATTCGCCCCGCTGGGGTGGTCTTCGACCAAAATTCAAAATTAATTCGCCCGTTCTTCGCTGCTGTTGAGGCCGAGCAGGAGGAAGAGGCCACCCAGTAACATGGTGAAAATACCGGGAACGCCGGTCTGGTAGCCAAAGGCGGCTAACACATATAACACAACTGTGGCGATTGCCAGCAACAACCCTAATAAGGCAAATACGGGATTTTTAAGCATTTTAGCTCGTCTCCTTTTCATTTTCATAAATGCGACCTTTTGGTCGCTTCGTTCGACACTCATAGATAACTTATTGTATTCATTAATCGGGCCAGATACAACCGGCACGGCAAGAAGAAAAAGGGCAAAAAGGTAATCGTTCTGTGAACAATACTATTACTATAAAACCCGCCGCCCGATTGCGCGGTGAAATCACTGTACCGGGCGATAAATCTATCTCGCATCGCTCTATTTTGTTTAATGCGATTGCCACGGGTGCGGCTCACGTTACCAATTTTTTGCCGGGCGAAGATTGTCTTGCCAGCATCGCCTGTATGCGGGCATTAGGTGTACCTATCGAATTGAGCGAAAACCGCCGCGAAGTAAGCGTTCAGGGGGTCGGGCTGCACGGTCTTAGCGAACCCGCCGAAATTCTCGATGCGGGAAATAGTGGCACAACTACCCGCTTATTAACTGGCTTACTCGCTGGGCAGAGCTTTTTTTCTATTCTCAGTGGGGATATGTCCCTTCGTTCGCGCCCAATGGGACGGGTAATTGGCCCACTCAAGCAGATGGGCGCACAAATCTGGGGGCGGAGAAATGATACTCTTGCTCCACTTGCCATCAAAGGCAGCCCGCTCAAACCGCTAGATTATAGTTTGCCCGTCGCCAGCGCCCAGCTAAAAAGTTGCCTGTTACTGGCAGCGCTCTATGCTGAAGGCGAAACCCACCTGACCGGGCTGATCGCCAGCCGCGACCACACCGAACGAATGTTGGCTGCAATGGATGCGCCGCTTTCGGTCAGCGAAGCCGAAATAGTTATGCGCGGCCCGGCAAACTCCTTGCAAGCATTAGACGTAGACGTGCCGGGCGATATAAGCTCCGCCGCCTTCTGGCTGGTTGCCGCCACCGTCCACCCTGATGCAGATTTAATGCTGAAAAACGTGGGCGTAAATCCTACCCGCACTGGCATTATTGACGCGCTCAACGAAATGGGCGCGGATATTTCTTTGCTGAACGAGCGCGAAATTGCGGGCGAACCCGTCGCCGATTTGCATGTCCGCAGCGCCCGGTTGGTTGGTAATACCATTGGCGGCGCGATAATCCCCCGTCTGGTGGACGAAGTTCCGGCTCTGGCTGTCGCCGCCCTCTTTGCTCAGAATCGCAGCGTCATCAAGGATGCCGCCGAACTACGAGTCAAAGAAACTGACCGCATCGCCGCCATTGCCAGCGAATTTGCCCGACTTGGTGCAACCGTCCAGACCGAAGCCGACGGTCTGAGTCTATCTGGCAAGCAAAAACTGCACGGTGGCCTCGTCCGCAGTTTCGGCGACCACCGCCTCGCCATGTCGCTTGCCGTTGCCGGGCTACTTCTGCCCGAAGGCGATACCCTCGAAATCGAAGATTACGCCTGTGCCGACGTTTCCTATCCCGGCTTCTGGGCCGACCTTGAGCGAATTATAAATGAGTGAAGTAACGAAACCCAAACCCATCAAAAGAGATTATCATGCGATTATTATGCCCCCAGGCGAGGCTAAAGTTCTGCTGCTGCAAAATGAGGCGGGCTGGCAATTACTTGGTTGGTTGACCTACGAGCGTTCGGAACATGAAGAAACCGAAGTGAGGCGTAAAGTAGGCGAGATGCTGGGATTGGCAACCGTTAATTTGATGTGCTATCACTTTGAGCGCCGCGTTGAAATCGAAGAAGGCAAACCAGTTCCCAAACAAATCAGCAAAATATTTGCTCTGGAAAGCCGCAACCCTAGTTGGATTTTACCCGAAAGGGCAGCCTGGATCAGCCGTGAGGAATTAGAGCGGCTTGAACTGGCGAAGCCGGCGCAACGGGCCGTATTAAACGAATGGCTAACCGAGGTCGAGACAGGCGAAGTACCGACTCTGCGCGTTCCCTGGGCCAGACCGGGCTGGTTCGAGCGGGCAGTTAGCTGGAGTAATAAGGAAATCGCCGGACGAGGCTGGAAAATTAACGGGCCAATAGAGCAAATAAAGGCCAATGTAATTTCAACCGTTTTGCGTGTACCTACCGAAGCTGGTACGCTTTATCTGAAAGCTGTGCCGGGTTATTTCAAGGCCGAGCCAGTTTTTAGCCGTCTGCTGACCGATTTATTTTCTGATAAACTACCAAATTTGCTGGCAACATCAGTTGAAGAAGGTCTGTTGCTGATGGCGGATTTTGGCGGCAAACCCTTGAGCGAAGTAGATAATCTGGTACAGTCAGGTACGGCAATGGCGGCCTATGCTCAGATGCAAATTGAGGCGGTGGCGGCGGTAGAAAATTTGCTGGCGGCAGGAGTGCGAGACCGAAGGCTGGCGATTTTGGGCGCACAAATGGAAGCGCTCTTTGCCGATAGCGCTTTGCTGCGAGGTCAGCCCTTTATTGGGCTGAGTGAAACCGAAGTGGCGCAAGTTCAAAGCCTGCTGCCTATCCTCAAAAGCCTGTGCGACCAACTGGCGACTTATAAAGTGCCGGAAACGATTGACCATGGCGATTTTCACGACAATAATATCGCCGTGACGGAAAGCGGCTACATCTTTTACGACTGGTCTGACCTGACTATTACTCATCCCTTCTTCAGTATTCTGATGATATATGAGTGGAGTAGTTTATCCGAAGCGCAACGCGTTCCCGGCTGGCAAGCAAAAATTCGCGATGCCTACTTGCAACCCTGGACAATTTACGAACCAATGGAGCGTCTGCTTGAAGCTTTTGAAATCGCTGCTAAACTGGCAATAGTCGTTCAATTGCTCAATTACAAATGGATTAGCGAGCAGACTGAACCTAAAACTGACTGGGAACACGATCAGTCTATCCCCGGCTTTTCCCGAATGCTCTTGAAAGCTTTTGAAATTGTCCCCAACGAGGAGGAGAATTAATGACTGTACCCGCGTAACTCAAACATATGATTTCCTGCACCCGTTCTATTTAGCGCCATATCAAACTACCAAAGTTTTGTAACAGGGTAAGCATCAAAGGCAGTATCAACACTGACAAGGGGTATTTGCTCGACCATAGCTTGTGCAATCAACAAGCGGTCAAACGGGTCACGATGGTACAAAGGTAAGGACGTTATTGCCGCAGTATGAGCTATTTCTATCCCCAAAAGATCAATGCTGTTAAGGCTTAATTGTTGCGGTATTAAAATCTCAAATGGCTGGCTCAAGTTTAGCCTACCAACATTTATCTTAATTGCGATTTCCCACACACTGGCAATACTGAATAAACGCTCATTAGAAGGCTCTTCAATCAGCCTTCGAGCAGTTGCACTCAATTTGGGGCTATCTTCAATAAACCAGAGAAAAGTATGGGTATCCAATAAAAACTTCATCTGGTATACTCATCGAAATCTTCAAGGGGAGCATCAAAATCATCTGCCATCGTAATCATACCTTTGGCGCTGCCAGCTTTTGGGGCGCGTCTCGGTTTTTTTATGACAGGAACCAGGCGTACTACTTGCTCGTCATCTTTTGTTATATAAATATCTTCGCCGTTGATAGCCGCTTCTACCAATTCCAGCAAGCGCGTTTGGGCTTCATCCAGAGTAAACTGATGCATAAAATTCACCTTTCCTAAATGTATTGTCCTGAATTAAATTATAGCATATTGGCATACCCTTTTGCGATTAGCTGATTAATTCACAAGACCGTTTGGTTTGAAAAATTTGGGATTCTCATGATAAAATAGAAAATGTACTGGAGCTAAAAATGATGTGGAAAATAAATTACTCGAAGAGGAGAACAGAGACATGCGTGAAGCGGTAATTGTTGATGCGATACGTACCCCGGTGGGGAAGCGGGACGGAATGCTCAAAGGCTGGCACCCGGTAGATTTGCTGGCGGAAACTCTCAAGGCGCTGGTACTTCGCAATAACCTTGACCCGGCTAAAATTGAAGATGTGATTGCTGGATGTGTCGGGCAGGTCGGCGAGCAATCCCTGAATGTCGCCCGCAACGCCGCGCTTGCCGCCGGTTTCCCTGAAGATGTAGTCGGCACCACGGTTGACCGACAGTGCGGCAGCAGCCAGCAAGCGGTGCATTTCGCGGCCCAGGCGGTTATCGCCGGAGCGAACGATATTGTAATCGCGGGCGGGGTCGAATCTATGTCCCGCGTGCCGATGGGGTCGAGCAGCCGCGAACCAGGCCGACCTTTTGGCCCGGCCATGATGAAGCGCTACGACAACGCGCTGGTACATCAGGGCATTAGCTCCGAAATGATTGCCGCCAAGTGGGGCTTGTCCCGCGAACAACTGGATGCCTATAGCCTGGAAAGCCACCGCCGCGCCGCCCGCGCTATCGAAGAAGGCCGCTTCACTTCGCAAATTCTCCCTATCACGGTCAAGAACGAAGACGGTACAACCAGCGTATTCGCGCAGGATGAAGGCGTGCGGCCCAACTCCTCGATGGAGGGATTGGCGAAACTGAAACCAGCCTTCAAGCCAGATGGCGTAGTAACTGCCGGAAACTCGTCGCAGATTAGCGACGGCGCTGCCGCTCTGTTGATTATGGAGCGCAGCGTAGCCGAGGCCCTCGGTCTGAAACCGCGCTTCCGCTTCGTAGCCTTCGCAATGGCTGGCGTTGACCCCATTATCATGCTGACCGGGCCGATTCCCGCCACCAAAAAGACCCTGGCAAAAGCCGGAATGACCCTCGACCAGATGGACGTTATCGAAGTCAACGAAGCTTTTGCCACCGTTCCCCTGGCCTGGCAGAAAGAGTACAACAACGATTTGTCGAAAGTCAACATCAACGGCGGCGCAATTGCGTTGGGCCACCCGCTCGGCGGTTCCGGCGCTCGTTTGATGACCACGATGCTCTACGAATTGGAGCGCAGTGGTGGTCGCTTCGCCTTCCAGACCATGTGCGAAGGCGGCGGTATGGCTAACGGCACTATCATTGAGCGGCTGGATTAGGAAGTTTCTGGTTCCGAGTTTCTGGTTTCTAGTTGTAGGAAGTTTGAACTGAGAAACTGCAATTGCATTAGAAATAGTAAAAATTTGAGATTGAGAGAGGCGTGACTTTTGAAAAGTCGCGTCTTTTTCATTAGCGAGAAAAGAAAACCTCGCGATAAATATAGGATTCCCCCTATTTACAGCTTGCCAACTTGGTTGTATCTTTAAGAGAACGAAAAGCTTAAAATAATTTCAGGACTTTTGCTTTAGGTATGCCGCTAACAAGCTGGTAAAGCCTGCGTTGTCCCTGAGACTGACTATTTTTCGGCTGCTTTGAAATCTTCAGGATAAATTTTCGACACAGCCGGAAAACTTGAGGAAGACTAGAAAATGAACAGGTTTTTAGATTGGTGGCGGAGCGGAATTTCGCCCTGGATTAAACTGGTTTATCTGGTGCTAATGGCAAATGCTGTCCCGGCTTTTATAATTTTGATGTCGTTTCCGGGCCAGACCAACGATTTGTTTGTCTGGACAATCAAGCCGGAAGCCAGCGCCCGTTTGCTGGGCGTAATGTACGGCAATGCCCTTTTGCTGGTAATATTTGGCTTGCTGCAACCGAACTGGGAGCGGGTACGCATCACGCTGTTGCTTATTACCGCGTTCTCTATTCTGGCAACCATCGTAACCTTCCTGCACCTCGGCCCATTTTTGCAACATCCCTGGTTTCATCTAATTTACTGGCTTTCGATGTACTTGATTTTGTTCTTTGTCGCGCCGATAGTTTTTGTCTTGCAGGAGCGCGAACACGGTGGCAAGCTACCGATAGAAACGCCCCTTTCGCCACTGGCACGGGTGGTAGCGGCGGGTGGCGCGGTACTGTGCGGCCTAACCGGGTTGGGTCTGTTCATCAGCCCGGAAATGGTCAGCAACTTTTGGCCCTGGAACTTAATGCCGCTAGTGGGCCGTATTCTGGCAGTCTGGTTTGTTTCGCTGGCGATAAGCTATGGCTGGGCGCTGTGGGATGGCGATTGGATACGCACTCGCCCGATTTTCTGGCAGGCCGCTCCTACTGGAATACTACTGGCCTTGCTTCCTTTAATACACAACGGTGATGTACGCAAAGACTCAAGCGGCGCAATGATCCTTTTCGTGGTGCTGGCACTCGGCACAGCCATAATTAACAGCGTAGTAGTCTTCTTGAGCGGTCAACGGGCGGTAATGACCAGACAGGCCCGGCATGGGGCATCCTGAGAACCGCCGATTGGATGTAGCCGGACTAGGGGCGGCAGGATTAGCTAATTTACTGGCACTGGGTGATGCAGGTTTATTGCTTGCGCCCGGCTTTCCCCAAACGGGCGGCGACCTTGCCGCCCGCAGCACCTGGCTCATTACTCATGCCGGACAATGGCAAATCGGCTGGGCATTTTGGTTTGTGGTAACGCTTACTTTTGCCTGGAGCTACTATGCTCTGGCCCGGCATCTGGATAGCAAGGCGCGGCAATGGTGCAATCTGGCAATCGGCGCGGCACTACTGGCGGCGGCGGTTGATCTGGTAGGCATCGTGATAAATATCGCCGTACTTCCGCAACTGGCGACCCTCTATCAAAACATAGATGCTTCCGGCAAACCTGCCGCCGCGATGACCTACACCGCCCTGGAAACACTGGCAACCGGGCTGACCAATGTCACCGCCTTTGGGCTTTATACTTTGGGCGGATTGTTGCTGCTGCCTGCCCTGTTTGCTACATCGGCCTATCCGCGCCGTCTGGCCTGGCTGGGTGCTGCGACCTGGACTATCTCTGCCGTTACTACCATATTACTGGCGCTCGTTCCGCCTATCGCCACCGGGCCGTTCCTGCTAACCGTTGTGCTATATGTAGCCTGGGTGTGGGCCGGAGCAGGGTGGCTCTGGCAATCTACCGCCCAAGCGCCGCCCGTATCTTCATAACTTCCTCATAATTAATCACAAGTCCTTCACGCCTTTCTCATACAATTTAGTTATAATTGTCACATACAGGGTCGTGAGAGACTAAGATTGGAGAGCGAAAAGCCGTGTTGGTCTGCTCCTGGTATTTTCCGAAAATGCCAACCCAAAAGTGTCTGCTTGTGTGAGAGGAGTATGAGGGAGGTTCCTCATAGACCAAAAACCCAGGGTTCACCGCCTGGGTTTTTGGGTTTAAAGAGTTTTGAGTTTTGAGTTTTGAGTTTTGAATTATAGAACACAGATGAACACAGAGAGCCACAGATAAACACAGATTTTCTTAACTTTGAACTTAGCCTGTAGGATTAACCAACAGGTTGAACCGTGAGCCAACTAGAAACCAGAAACTAGAAACTCTCTATCAGTCCGGCAAGAAACGGATAAAGACTTCGTTGCTTAACAAGCGTCCGCGCACGGTCAGGCGTAGGCGTGGTTCATCGGCAGTACCCCGAAATTCTTCTAATAGGCCCAATTCAAGCTGCCTTTCGATTACGCCAGGGAAAAGCTCTTCTACTGAACGACCAAACTCGCGCTCGATGCGAGCCAACTCCAATCCCTCGTTCAGCCGCAAAGCCAGAATAATTGTATCTGCCAGACTCAGAGCGTAGCTAATTGGCTCGGCTTCTTCTACCTCAATTACACTTTCGCCTCGTCCCAGCCGGGCAATATACTCCTGCGGGTCTTTCAGTACGGCATAACGATACCCGGCAAAGGCCGAATGTGCGCCTGGCCCAAAGCCGATATAAGGCTGGTTGCGCCAATAAACCAGATTGTGCCGACAGGAATTCAAATTTTGAATTTTGAATTTTGAATTTTGAATTGAAGAATTTGGCCCAGACATAAGCGTAGAGTTTTCTATATCTCTCCGTGTCTCCGTTGGGTCTACCGACCCTCCGTGGTGGATTAAATTTGTAGGCAACGCCCAGTTGCTGATTTCGTATTGAACGTACCCGGCCCGGTCGAGTAGTTCGAGGGCTAACAAATACATGTCCGCCATCAAATCGTCTTCGGGCTGGCGTAGCGAACCGCGCACCAGCGCCCGACCCATCGCGGTATTTTCCTCGATAGTGAGGGCATAAAGCGAAAGATGTTCAGGACGCAGACTGATGGCACGTTCCAGGGTAGCACGCCAACCCAATAGCGTTTGTTCGGGCAAACCATAAATAAAATCGAGGTTCATATTATCGAAGCCCGCCCGCCGCGCCATATCGTAGGCTTCGACTGCGCCAGCTCCATTGTGGGTACGGCCCAGCGCTTTTAATAGGGCATCGTCAAAAGTCTGCACGCCAAACGAAAGACGATTGATGCCCATATCGCGCAAAGCCCGCAATTTTTCCAGCGAAAGCGTGCCAGGGTTGGCCTCGGCGGTTACTTCGGTTGCCTCCGACAAAATAGCGTGCCGTCCAATCGCTTCCATTATCTTCTGTAACAAGACCGGCGGCAAAAGCGAGGGGGTGCCGCCGCCCAGGAAAATAGTCGAGACGGGCAAGCGCCCCCCCGGTGTGGCAGGAACAGGCGGTAGCGGCAATAGCGGGTTATAACTACCTGTTGATACCGCCGCCAGCGTGCGCTCAATTTCATTCGATAACGCATTGGCATAGCGCCCATATAAAAAGCCAAGATTGGTATAAGTATTAAAATCGCAATAGCTGCAACGGGTTTTACAAAAAGGAATATGCAAATAAAGGCTCAATCCTGCTGAGGGCGGTTCTTGTATTATTGGAGATACAGGGTTTTTTAAAATTTCTGGTTTATTATTTACTGACAATTTGTACTTTCTAGCTCTTTTCTGGTTTCTCTACGGTCTTAGCATAATTGTTAAACACAATATTAATGAAAATTTAAGATGTTTACCCATTTTACCATGAAAATTTGTTGCCTACCTGTGGTATAATTAAGCTATGTCAAATGCTGCTTGTTCGTTGCGTATTTCTAACGTACTTCTTCAGAAGACCATTATAAGGAACATATACTAAAGTACTAGGCAAACAAGGAAAACTACCTGTACTTATTACTACAGTACAAACAACCCATATGGGTCATTGTACTGTACCAAGTAAAGGCATATAATGAGGACAGTAAAACGTAGCCATTATGTTTTACGAAACGGAGAGTTCGCTCTCTATGATTGCTAGGTTTTAGGTGGTTTGTAACCTTTACAAGCTAATCTAATACAAAGCAACGGCATCCTCTATATGTTTTAAAGCCCCAATTCAATCAATCCACTTCACTTCACTCATTCATTAAGAGACAAAGCGGCGAGCCTAACCCACTCGCCGCTTAAATATTTTATAGGCTTT
>JBBQXW010000208.1:0-13150 GCA_038209275.1 Chloroflexia bacterium
ATTATTGATGCTGCAACTTTGGCCGATATGGGCTACTTAGGTCTCATGCAGCGTGTTTCAATCGCCCAAGCGCGATTATTGATGCTGCAACTGGGCGTTGCCAACGTCATGCAGCAACTATCGGCAAAGTTTCAATCGCCCAAGCGCGATTATTGATGCTGCAACAAATCCGTCATTATGTATCTAATGAATATTGACAGTGTTTCAATCGCCCAAGCGCGATTATTGATGCTGCAACCCCGATGGTTGGTTGAGCCTGACTTTTGTGCTGGCTAAACCAATTTTGCGAGACCCTACAGACCTTGACCAGATTTTAAGATACTTTTGGAGTAATGTCAACCTTTTTCCGTTATTTTCTACTTAAAAAAGGAGCGAGAGGTTACGCCTGGCTAATCCACACCTCCACCTCTCGCCTCCTGATTGAGCGACCTACTTACCTCAGATCAAATAAACCGTTTCCTCGACTGGTTCGGGCAACCCCACCGTCTCTACTTTCCCCAAACAATTCTCGCACAAACTGTAAATTCGCACCCGGTCACTTTTGGCATTGAGATGTTTTTCTAGCTTACTTTTTAGTAACAACAACTCCTTTTTGGTCAAAAAACATTCAAATAGCGAATACTCTGTCCATTTGCCGAACCCCTTCAAAAGCTTGTAGACTTTATTGCGCCGCTTGTCCTCTGGTATATCGTAGGCGATGGCGTAAAAACTGGATTGCCGCACCCCGCGTACTTTAGCTTCGCTTTGACTCATGCTGGCCCTTTCTCTCCTCTGGCTAATTTTACCGTTCCGACCTTAGCGAACTACGAACGGCACGTATTCACTCACCTCACCCATAAAGTATTTGCCCAAAAGACGCGCCTGTAATTCGATACAGCGCCGATAGGGTACTTTATACTCGAAGAGCGGATGAATAATTACTTCCTGCATCCGCTCTTCAAATTTTTGCAAAAAGAGTTTGCGGGCCGCATCGGTCATGCGGTAGCCATTTAGCTCCTTCTCAAAATGCTGCGCCTCAAGCTGGCGATTATTCAAGAGGGTTAGCACTACCGAATCTACAATCAAGGGTCGAAACTCCTCTACCAAATCAAGCGCCAACGCCGGTTTGCCGTAACGCGATGAGTGCAAGCAACCAATGTAAGGGTCAAGCCCTACACTTGTCACCGCGCTATTCAACTGGTTGGTCAAAATAGTGTAGCCATAGCTCAACATTGCGTTTACCGGGTCGGTGGGTGGACGACGTACCCGACGGCTAAACCCGTGCGACCAATCACACTTAATCAAGCGACCAAACACCCCGAAATAGGCCGCACTCCCCGCTCCTTCACAACCCAAAAGCGAACCCAGCCCGTTCATCCGCCCAACCGAGATTTCACCCGGTTCTAATTCGGGGTCGGCTTCGAGTTGGAGCGGATTTTCAACTTCACTTTCGTCCTCATCTTCAGCCATTTTTTCTTCAAGAATAGAACTATTCTTGGGCAAGAGCAACTGGCTGTTTTGGGCGGCTACAATACAGCGCTTCAAGCTTTCTATCTGAGAATCTATCACCGGATCGGGGCTGGCCCGGTTGTAGCGCATCAATAAAGTCCGCATATTTCGCAGCTTACCCACCACAAAGCAGCGGGCGATGGCGTGCCGCCGACTAAGATTAGCGTGGACAGCGTGTTGAGCCAACCTTAACTGGCTGTTTTTGGTCAGAGGCGGACTGAGTGTACCTAAATAGCGTCCGTATCTGCTCAGATAAATAATATTTATTTTGGCTTCCAAAAGGGCGGTTAAGGCAGGCGTGGTCAAGGTAATATCGCCCTGCACCATCACCTCTTCTAGCTTAAGGAGCGGCACCGTTACTTTGCGTTCGCGCTTGCTGCGCGTATCGCCTTCACGTTCGGGAATATGGACTATCAGACATTCCCCCTCCCGGCTAACCCAGGCTTGCTGTTCCGTCAGATACAATATCGCCATCGCTACTGGTTTCCTCCTTGTGAACGCTGATTGGTTTTTTGCTCTTGCTTTTGTTTACTGGCTTCAAAGGTTAGCACTTCGCGGGGTAGGCAGATCGGTTCGAGCGAACAATCCCGACATTTGCGTCGGTTGGAAATCGGGGCAGGCGGTTGAAGCTGGGTCGCCACTTGCCGCGCCTCCATCAGCAAAGTTAGCGTTTTGGCCCGCAAAGCCAAATCTAGTGTCACTTCTTCACGCCGGGCCGAGCCAAAATAAAAGACATACCCTCGTGTAATACTGCCCTCCGGCACTGCCAGACTTTCTTCCAGCGCCAGCGCTTGAGCGCACAACTGCACATGGTCGGAAAGCCAGCGCCCCAGCTTGCCCTTTTTGTATTCAACCGGGTAAAGCTTTCCCGCCTGGGCGAGTTCCTCCAAATCGCCTGCACCTTCCACCTCGACTACATCCGAATAGCCACTCAAGCCCAACTTCGGCGCGCATAAATAAACCCGGCGGAGTTGCCATTTTTCCTCGCGGTTGGTGCGTCCTGGCTGGTCTACCCGTTCGTGTAACTGCTGGCCTTCCAGTACATACTCATTGACTACCATCTCGCCCAACGTAAATTCGTAGTAAAAGCGGCGAGGACAGTAAGCATAAGCATTCATCATTGCCAGTGGGATAAATTCTGGTGGCTCATCCATATCGTTATAGCTCCATTTCTATTGACAAAATTAGTCGTCACGCTTAAAATTAAATAGTTCTACTTCGGCATATTTTTATTAAATATCTAATAATATAAAACAGGATGGTTGCACTATGAAGCAAGATACCGCCGCCGAACGTGCCTTCCGCCGCCGTTTAGCCTTACTCAGCCTGTTACACCCCCAGCCCCGGCCCTATGCCGAAATAATTGCGGCGCTTGACCAGCAAAAACTACTCGATTACGATAGGCTGGCTAATCCTGAAACGATTGCCGCCAAACAAAAAGAGCAATTCCATCGTGACCGCAAAGCTCTGCTTGCCATCGGTTGCCAGCTTCGGTATGACCGCCTCACCAAATGCTACATCTGGCATAATTCCCCCTTTGGTCTGGCCCTAAATCCAGGCCAGCTAGAAACCCTGATACTACTGCTCGATACTTTTGAAGATAGCCGAGTGCTACATTCAGCCCGGATTCAAGCTCTACTCCACTACTTTACTAACCTCTTGCCGCCTGACCAGCAAAAGAGCCTCAAAGCCCAGCGTCGCCCTTTTAGTATCAATCTGCACGAAACCACCGATTACACCCAGGCTGACCCTATAAACATCGGCGAAATAGAAAAAGCGATTCGGCGTGGACAACAACTCGAATTTAGCTATGTCACGCCGCGTGACGGTCAGGAGCGCCGTCACCGCATTGAGCCACGCCCGCTGGTGTTTGAGCGCGGTCACGTCTACCTCAAGGGCTGGAGTCTGGATTGGGATACCGAGTTGCCCTTCCGATTGGATAAGCTGGTAGCGGGCAGCGCCCGAATGTTGCCCACTCGCATAGCCCCGGTGCGACCAAGTGCTGCCCCTTTCTTATTAGAATACTGGTTAAGCCCGGTAATCGCCCGGCAGGGGGTAAGCCAACACTTCCCCGGTCAAGAAGTCGAACATTACCCGGATGGTTCGGCGACAGTACGAGCCAACCTGACCAATCTGGATTTGTTCGAGGCCCGCCGCCTGTTGTTGAGCTACGGGGCAAACTGCCGGGTTAGCTCCCCACCCCAACTGGTCGAACAACTACGTGAGATTGCGAAAAGCCTCTATCAATTTTATTGTAGCGAAGAGTCATGGACTTAATTAGCACCATGAGCCTTGAATACTTTAACAATTTATGATATAGTGAAGTTATCTCGCTTGAGAGATTGAAAAATTTATGCTGTTGTGGTTTATTGTATAATCAGAATGCAATCTAAATAATTCCAACTGAGGAATTGAAGACTGGTAGCTTCCGAAAGGAACTCCAGTCTTTTTTTATAATTTTTATAAAATAGACTAAATCATTTTCTAAAACCCCTTGATTATTTTTTAATATCCTGCTAAACTTGGATAAAGCTGAAACATTTACATACTTTATACTTAGACAGCTTAAATAACCCTGTAATTAGATTATCAGGAGAACATCAGAATGGTAACTCAACGTGTGAATCGTATTGCTCGTTCCCAGACCTTACCCTACTACTTGGTTCGTAATGCCAGAATAGCTGTGAGAGCCACAGCCGGACTTAGCATTGATGAAATCGCTCTGCGTGCTGACTTGCAGCCTGCCCGTGTCCGCCAAATTATCCATCGCTACTATGAGCTTGATGTTTACGGGTTGTACCGTCGGCGGCCTATTAGCTATAAGGGAAAGTTGAAACCCGCAGTTCTTTCAAGTTTGAACCGCAGAAAAGTACAAACTGGTCGGTCATCAAAGCCAAAGTTTGTCAATCCAGAGCAGCTTACCCTTTTCTCGTCTAACAGCTTTTAATCTTCAGTCGAAAATTCAATATTTGAATATGACTCATGGTGCTAATTGCATCCATGACCCTGTGTTACGCTAAAGTTGTGAACTAAATTTGAACCCTGTCGAAAATCGAAAATAGTCAAAAGTTGAAAAAGGAAGTAACTGCGCTATGGCAAGTACCGAGCTTGAACTTAAATGGCTGATGGGCGACGATGGCGAAGCCGACACCGCCGCGCCCCGCAATTTGCTGGCGGAATATTATCGCGAAATTGCCGCCGGGCCGATGATGGCCTATCGCCAGATTTCGCAATGGGGCAACAAACAGGGCCAGAGCTACTACGTTCACGCCCTCGACGGCATTGCTGTTATTCACAAGTTGCGCGAAGCCGGGGTAGTGGAAATGACCGACCTGGAAGAGCAACTTTTGTTTGCCGCCTTCACTATCCACGACATCAACAAAATCTGGCATTGGCGCAATCCGGGGCAAGACCAAAGATTGAGCTATGCCCGGATTGCCAGCCCGAAAAACGTAGCGGACGAATTGCGGCGGCTCGGCTTTGAGGTGTTTTTCCCGGATTGGGAAGAATTTTTGGAAGATATTACCCAACTGGCCCACTACCACCAGCACGATGCTGCACCTCTGGCTGACCTTGACCTCCACTACGGCAACTATAAAACTGACCATGACCGCCTGGAAGAACTTGGCAAACTAATGATGGGCGTGGATAATCTTGATTTGTCCCATATTTTAGCCGAAGTGAAGCACAAACAAGAATTTTTAGGGCGAGTAAATGTGGTAGCCGGGCGGCGCTGGAAATGGGTTACGCATCGGCTGGGCGAAAACCGGGGCTTACTGAGCAACATTATTCACAATCAGGTCGTGGCTTACCTGAAAGAACGCTATGGCGCGACCAACGTAATTGACTTGCTTTACTACCCCGAAGGAGTGGCCTACCTCCTGCACCAGCGCGTAGAACTAACCTGGACAACCGAAGACACCGCAGAACTGGCCCGCCGGGTGGCGGCGGCGGTGGCCCAAAAACAGAGTGTGGCTATAGACCAGTTTATCAAGGCGCGTCCGCCTGGGATTAAGGTTGACCGGGCCGCTTTGGAGGGCGGCGCTTCTTTTAGCGAAGTAATGGATGTTATCTGGACAATTGTCGAACGCAAGCGCTACAAAGACGAATGGTATACCGGCTATATCGAGCGATTGCGAACCGATTTGGATGCGGCGGCAGCTGACCCGACCACCGCCGAACTAGCCAAAGCCCGGCTGGAAAGTTCGCAGCCAATTTTGCCACAGGAGCAATTGCTTTTCCGGCGTGGCGAACTGGCGACGGCCTACCGAAATTTGCTGGAAGACCATCTCAAGGAGTACCTCAAACCGTTAAAGCGTGAACCCTGGACGCATACTTATGCGCTTTTAGGTTTAGCTGAAGCTAATTTTCCGCTATATAACCAGATAGACGGCTATCGGCGCGGCTACTTTTTGGCGGGAGATTGTTCGGATAGCCTCGAAACCTTATTCGAGCGAATGATAAAAGATTTAGCGACTTTAACTGGCGAACAAATCCAGACCGCCGATGATGATAATGGTACAACTTTTCGAGATTATCTGGCTACCAATCTCGAAATTATTGGGGCGAATAATTTTCGGGACTTTAAGGCCCAATTGCAGCGCTACGTCAAGGATGAACATCGCCAGTGCAGCAATTGTAGTTCGCCGCTCCGCACAGTCGAATGGATGGCGGCTAACGCCCCCAATAGCGTCGGGGTGCAAAGTTTTAGCAACCGCTTGATTGGGGGTTCGCCCCGCGAACCCAAACGGAATGTCTGCGGAGTGTGTCGCGCCCAATTTATTCTGGAGAAGTTAGCCTGGAGCGGTCATCGCGATAAACATGGCGGGGAATACACCAGCTTTTACTTGCATTTCTACCCATATTCGTTTTTCACCAAGCCCCATTTGGAGGCAATGTACTCGACCCTCAAGGGGCTACATCGAGAAGATAATACCAACTTCTTTTTGCGGGCCGACCAGCGCATAACCGAATGGGGGGAAGCATTGGAGCGTAACCTGGGAACCAGCTTGAAAACGCAGGCAAAGCACGAAGAAGGCAAATTCACGGCCTATTCCACTAAGGTCAACGGCGTGGGCGTGCCGAATTTCCCGGAGGGTATCGGCAATACGCCAACTCTGCCACTCAACGCGCCGGGCCAAAACTACGGGCAACAGTTTTTGTTTGCCCTAACGCACGCTTTGATGCTGGCGGATTTCTTTGGTTGCCGCCTGGTAATGTCGCGCACGCCCGTCCCCTTGTTTAGCGGCGAATATCTGGATGAGCATGAGTTAGCTTTCTTTGTGGATGGCGTACCACGTAATTTGCGCTGGCTCTTGCCCACCGATGAATACAGCAATCTAATGGCTTTCCACGATAGCAAACAAACGGAAGGTGGCACAGAATACCTTGAACACCTCCAAAACTGGGGCAACGAAGGGCCGGATACAAGGGGGCGGGCCGCTTTCGAGAATATTGTCCGGCGACTGGAATTGCTCTATCGGCTTTCGCACGAAATAAAACCGAACCGGGAGGGACACGAAGAAATTTTGCTGGAACTGGCGGTAGCCGCCGCCGATGACCCACTGACGCTTTACTTTAATGTAGACCGGGCCATCGAAAAAAAGGTAAAAGAGGCGGGTGGCCCAAAAGGGGCTTCCAAAGAAGGTTTGGCGATTCATCTGAGCAAGCGGGTTGTACCGCTGCTCGACAAGCTTACGAAGGAGTGAACATCAGGCATGGAAGCATTAAAAGAAATGGCGCAACTGGCGGTTAAATACCGCATTGTGGGCCGTTCGCTCAAGCGCAACTCTATTTTGAAGCCCCTGGCGATTATTTTGGAAAATCTGGAGCGCGAACCAAAAGAAGATGTACGCGATTTGACTCGGCGCGCTTCCGAGCGCCAGATTTTTGACCACCTTGACCGCATTGCCGGGGCGGATTACACCTTTGGCAAAGGTAAACAAACCCAGGTCTCCGAATATGTTGACCTTTTTTTCGAGCAGCTTTTGAATACCGCCCACAAAGGCGATGTCTACCGACTACTACAGCGCGACAAGCTGATTCGCAGTGCCTACCTGCTCTATTTCTATAATGCCCTGCCGGAGCGTCAGAAGGAACAGGCCGAAAAAGAACAGGCTCAAGAAGGCAACCAGGGCCAGACCAGCATGGATTTTGGCGAATAGCACCAAACCCTGGAAGGTTGTCACTAAATATAGTGGTTAATTGCATTCGCCCAATTTATTTTTATAACCACAACCTTTTCAGATTTGCGCGATTTGTACGAACTATTCAAGTCAAGTTAATAAGCACAAGGAGAAATTATCATGTCGGCTTTTGAGCAGTATGTGGGCCAAAAATATTTGCTGGATAAGTACAGCAACTTGCCGTTGGGCCGCTACGTCAGTTTGTTCGTTATTCGCAAGACCGAATCCGAGACGATTTTTCGCACCGAGGGCAGCGGCGAAGGGCTGGTTAAAGAAACTGTCAGCGCCGGGTTAGCCGACGCTACGCCCATGCGCCGGGTAGTTATCAGCAAGCGCAAGCAGACGGCGGTGGAGCGCCGTACTGGGCGCGAGTTTTTGCGCGAACACGATTTGCTCAAGCGCAAAAAAGGCAAGGACGGCAAGGAGGAGCCGCTCTGTATGCTCAACACTAACCAGCCTTGCGAACGCTGTATAGATTGCTATTTATACGGGTTCGCGGCGGGCGGCGGCGGGGCGCAAAAGAGCCGGGTGCTGACCGACGATGCCTATTCGCTGGGGGCTGTTTCGCAAGTGACTGACCGCCGCACTTTTAATGCTACCTTTGATAACGGCACGATGCGGAATCCTGTTACGGGCCAGCCTAGTACCTCAATTAACGAGGATGAATATGTCCGCCCACAGACGCACTTTCTGGATATTGAAACGCTCAAGGACGTGACGCTGCCTGAATTGCAGTTCGTAGTGGGCAATATTATGCGTTCCAGTCGCTACGGCGCAATTTCGAGTCGGTTGGGTAAGGTCAAAAATAAGCTGGTGGCGGTGGCTTTTAGCGACTGCGAGTTGTTTAGCAACCTCGAACTGACCCAGAAGGTCTATGACGGGCTGCGCTCGAAGCATACCGATAAAGACGAACTGCCCTTCCCACTCGCAGATGAGGAGTTAGAAAAGGAGGTGCTGGAAGCAACCGGGCAACTAATGGGCAATGTTTTTAGCCGCACGCCCGTAGTGCTGGATGGTTCGACGCTGGAAGAAGAATTAAGGGGAGTAGCGGCTCTGTATGCCGAGCCGACACGGTTCCTGGCCGCTTTGCAGGCCATCAGCGTCGGTTATGACCAAAAGTAGGGGGTTGCCATGCATATCTACCCCGCCGAAATTCAGCTTTGGGAGCATACTTTTTTTGCCAGCCGCGAAATCGGCACGCTTTACGAAAGCGAACCGTTAATTGGCAATTATGCCTTGAGCTATGCCCTGGGGCTGTGCCATGCTCCCTACCGACTGGAAGGCAAGGAGAGCGGCCCACGCTACCGGGAAGATTTGGCCCGGTTGAACGAGGCCGGAATTTACCTGACTCCCGCCGGATTTGATTATCTCAAAATGGCTTTGACCCAATTCAACGGTCAGACCGATAGCTATTATTTTCGGTTTGACCAGAACGCGATTGCCGCCACCCGCGATAAGGTTAAGGCTATGAATTTTCCCCAGAGCGGGCGGATTCGGATGCTGGGCCTGGGCAGTCGCGCCCGTTTCTATCTACTTGACCGCGACCACCTAATAGCGGCAGGCAAAGGGCCGCGCCTGTTAACTTACGTCCGGCTGGGCAAATTTATGAGCAAAGCCCAAATCAAGTGGGGCAAGCTGATTACGCCCCGCCAAATCGAACGTGAGCGGGCGGGGGTGCGCGGCTTGCTCAATGCGGTAGATTTGCCGGACACCAGTCGCTTGCTGGTTTATTCGACCTATAATATTCATCCGGCCCCGATTCTGCGTGATGTCGAGATGAGCGGCCCGTTCTGGCAGCTGACTGGCGACGATTTTTTGCCGATTGGAATGCGCTATGGAGTAGATTAACATGCTCGAACTAAATCTGGCCTCGCATTTTGAGGCCGAAGCCGACCCCCAGGAAGCCGACTACGAATATATCCAGGCGGCGCTGGGTAACAAGCCGCTTTATCACCAGTGGTGTACTTATCGGGCTAAAGAGGCAGCGCTGGTGGTCAATAGCTACAATACGGGTACAGGCAAAACCAAAGCCGCTTTGCTGCGGTTGCTCGATTTGAACCAGCGTCAGGGTAATCCTAAACAGGCTAATGTGCTGTTTATTGCCCCAACCAACGAGCTATTGCGCCAGCACGAAGAAGATGTAAAAAGCTTTATCGAGAAGAACAAACTGCGGCATCTGGTGTTGCGGCTGGATGCCCAGAAGATTAAAGATTTGGGGATTGAGTATCTGGGCGAGAAATATGTGCGCCAGGGCGACAGATTGCGGCAGATGCTGGAAGACCCCGGCTCGGTGCTGCCGACTGAGGATGGCTATCATCCTGAAGGTAAGAAGCCTTATGTGCTGATAACCAACCCGGATATTTTTTACTACGCGCTGTACGGCCTGGGTAATCAACACGACCAACGCTTGCTGTTCCGGCTTTTCATCGGGAATTTCAACTATATTATAGTAGACGAGTTCCATTACTATAACGCTAAACAACTGGCAAATTTTCTTTTTTTCCTGACGCTCTCGCGGGAGTGGGGCTATTTTGAGAAAGGGCGGCAGGTCTGTTTACTGACGGCAACGCCAGTACCGCAGGTGACTAAATATATTGAAAATTTAAATGTGGCGGTGAAGTATATCAAGCCCGATGAAGAGCCGCTTGATTTGCCGCGCACTCCGGCCTTAGCCCCGATTCGCTTGCGATTGTACAGTGGCGAAGCTTTGGGCGGAGCGGGCAGCGATGGCGAAGGGTTGGTTGGGCTGGCAAGCCGGGAATTTCCTACCGTGAGCGCCTGCTTAAAAGACGGGCAGCACGGTGCAATAATTAGCAGTGCGCTGTGGCAGATTAATCGGCTTTACGAAAAATATGGCAGCAAGGCTAATGCTTTGCTTGGTCGTTTAACCGGGGCGGAAAGCAGCCAGTGGCGCAAGCTAAATCAGGCTAAAGCTTTGATTATGGCAACGCCGACGGTGGATATTGGCTATAATTTTGGGCGGGCGGGCAAAGACTGGCAGAGTCTCGATTTTTTATTGTTCGATGCCCGCACTTCGGACGAGTTTATTCAGCGCCTGGGACGGGCAGGTCGGGTGCTGGGTAAAAAAGTGACTGACCGACCCAGCGAGGTCTGGGCGGTTGTGCCGGATGAGTTGCTGACGGCTTTGCAGCCGTTCGTTGGGCAGACTATCGAGCGGCCCAGCCTGAATAAACTGGTCAGTGCTACTTTGCCACCGAAGAATGGTTTGTATAGCTATGTACGGAGCGGGGCTATTGCCGAGGCTTTTCTACCGATCTATGCCCAGTACGGGCGCAGTCTGCCTCCCGACTTGCGCGAACGCGCTCATCAGGTTTATGACGCTGTCTGCGAGGTTTACGAGGCCAGCAAAAATTTAACCTACAAAAGCCTTGAATTTAACATTCGGCGTTACCTCAAAATCAGCGCCAAAAAAGCGCAGTTGCTCAAAGAAATTAATGCTACTTCGTTCGAGTTTGGTTCAGCCAGCTTGCTTATCCGTACTATGGACAAATCGCCACAGATGGATGAAATCAAACTGGAAGAAATGGCCCAAAAATATGAAGCCGATGCCCCGGCTTATAAACAGGCGATGCTATCTAAATATGGGCGTTCCAGGCTAGTAGATGAGCGGCAGGCGGAAATAGAAGAATATTTCAGGGCGGAGGCACGCTTTAATTTTCGGGATAATTTTCAGCCACCGCAGGTGCTGGTTCACGATGCGCCGGGTTTGCTGGCTAGTGCCGAGTATACGGTTTACTCGGCCTTGCATTTAGTCCAGAATTTTGAGGGAGATTGGTCAGATGCTCCCCAGCTACTAGAGGAATGGGAGGGGCATAGTCTGTTAAAGCCTGACCAGGGATTGCCGCTGGCCTTTGAATTGAGAAAAACGCGCCAAACGCGCCTGTATTTATATTTTTATCTTAACCGTACCGATTTGAGCGAGGACGAGTGGAAAGAGGGCTATTGTAGTAAACTGGCGGCTACCACTGGTTTTCAACTGCGTTCGGACGATGGGCCAGTGCCAGCCGAGATTAATAAAGTTTTCAGGCAAAAATATTTGACGTTTTATGCTGTTCCGGCGGTTGGGCCGGAAGCGAGAACGTTAAACAGTTTGAGCCGTCATACTGCGCTCTATTCGAGTAAGTTGAAGGTAGATTTGGATGGCGCAAGCGAAAAGGAGTATTTGATAGTGCTGGGTTCAGCCGCGCTACAGCTTAGTTGCGAGGGGGCTTTACGGCGGGCCAGCCATGTAGCGCAACGAGCCGCCGCCAAAGCTAATCACATTTTTGATTGGGAGTGCTGAAATGAGTAATAATAATTATCTTTATTCGGTGGTTTTCGAGCTAACTACTATTAACCAGGCAATTATTCCGGCAACGATGGGCCATCAGGCCCACGCGCTCTTCTTAAAGTTGATTGGACAGGTAGAGCCAGCCCTGGCAACCCGGTTGCACGATGAGCCAAATTATCGCCCTTTTACGGTTTCGCCTCTTAACGGCGGGCGTTTGCAAGGTGACAATATTTTACTTCGGGCGGGGCAACCTTGTAGTCTGCGCGTTACTCTTTTAGATGGCGGGCAGCTATGGCAATGTCTGAGCCGTCAGTTTTTGGAAACTGGGCCAATCGAGTTGCGCCTGGGAGCCGCCGAATTTCGCTTAAATCGAATGCTCTCTACTTCAGCCGCCGACCAGAGCGGCTGGGCCGATTTTACCGATTGGTCAACTCTGGCGGCTACCCCAACCCGACCTTTTATCAAGCTAAGATTCACTTCGCCAACCGCTTTTAGCCTGGGAGATAAGGTGTTTACACTTGTGCCAGAGCCGATACGAGTTTGGGATAGTTTTATGCGGGTATGGAATAATTATGCGCCGGAAGTAATAAAAGTAGACAAGATGACCCTGCGAGAATTTATTAACGAACAGGTAATAATTAGTGACTACGAGCTTCAGACTACTACCCTGCGCTTTCCTGGATACCTTCAAAAGGGCTTCGTTGGCACGTGTACTTACAAAATTGGTCTGCAAAACGAATTAGCGGCTCAATTAACGGCGCTGGCTGAATTTAGTCGTTATGCTGGGGCAGGTTACAAAACCACGATGGGCATGGGGCAAGTGCGGGCGGAACCTAGCTAAATAGGCTCAACCTCAAATAAGGGCTTACGCATAATTTTTAGTACAAACCCAAGCGTTGCGAGAGGCGGAGCAGTGACTCACTCAGGCGTAACTTCTCGCAAGCGATTAAAGCTGATAGCAAAGCCAAAATCCTAGTTTGAGCAACTTATCTTTTTTGAAAAATAGCCAGCAAACTTCGATTTTCCAAACCCTCTCGCAAAGGATAGCTTTTTTGGCTTTACAATGCTATACTTTTAACTAGGGGGTTGCAGCCTGACTAATTCCGATTGTGGAATTGAAACAAAGTAATAATATGCCAGAACAAATGATAAGTGTTGATGTTGCAGCCTGACTAATTCCGATTGT
>JBBQXW010000209.1:0-13139 GCA_038209275.1 Chloroflexia bacterium
AAGCGAATTGGCGAATTGCGGGCTGAGTTGCCCGGCCAAGATTAATCCCAAAATCAACCCGCCAACCGCAATCACCTGTCGCAGTAATCCCCAACCCGCGCTAATCAAAGTACACGCCAACACTATCACAATAATGATTATGTCAAGTAAACTCATGTCTGCTTTTGCAACCCACTTTCACTTCAATTTTTACTTCATCTGCAACACTTTCAAATTCGTGCTATATATAAACGAACGAAAAGCAAAAACGTTTCAATCATTTGATTAAGTTATCGCTTTCTGGTTTTTGAAAGTTTTTCGCCAAAAACTTTCAAAAACCAGAAAAGTTAAATTTGATAGAGGTGCGCTGAGTGAAAATGTACCGGGCGATTTTGAGCAATCGGCTTTATATGGCGATGTGGGCGGGGTCGCTGGTTTCGCAATTTGGGGATAGGTTTACCGAGTTTGGGCTGGCCTGGTACGTGTTGGGCCGCAGCCAGAATCCGCTGGATTTAGGGCTGGCGTTTCTGGTTTTCAGGTTGCCGGGGCTTTTTTCGGGCGTACTGGCAGGCTGGTTGCTTGACCGCTTCCGGCGCGAAGCCGTGATGTTGGTAGATAATTTGCTGCGGGGCGGGCTGGTGGCGCTTGTGCCAATATTAGATGGGTCGGGGTTGCTTTCGCTGCCGTTACTTTACTTGATAATTGCCCTACTGGGCGCACTTTCCGTCGTGACGGTGGTGGGTAGTCGGGCGCTGATTACCGACCTCGTTCCGCCCGAAGAATATAATGCTGCAAACTCGCTCGATGTAGTGCAGGGACAATTAGGCGCAATAGCCGGGCCAGGATTGGCGGGTGTACTGGTGGCGCTGATTGGGCCACTGGCGCTACTCTGGATTGATAGCTTCTCGTTCTTCTTTTTCGCGCTGGTGCTGCTCTGGCTACTGCGTACTCCGCGTGCCGCCACCCAAACCGAAGGAAACATGGTTTTCTTCAAACAACTAATCGAGGGCGTGCGCTTTACGTTTCGCAGCCCGCTACTACTGGCCCTGCTCTCGGTTTCGTTCTGGTGGAATTTCGGGCTGGGCGTGTTTAATGTGGCGCTGCCCTTTTATTGCAACGGGCCGCTAGGAGTTGGCCCGGCGGGAATGGGCGCGCTGCTGGCGGTCAATTCCACCGGGGTGTTGATTTCGGCTTTGCTCTTTGGGCCAATGCGCCCGCACTATCCGGGGCGCGTGACCTGTGCGCTGCTGATAGTGCAGGCGGTTTGCTACGGGCTGATGGGCCTAACTTCGGCGTTCTGGTTGGTGCTAATAATTTATTTTGTACTGGGCGTGTTCGATGATTTGGGCGCAATTTACCTGACCACTATCCGGCAACGAGCTGTCCCTGGCCCACTACAAGGGCGGGTGCTGGCCTTTACTGGTACAGTCGGGCCGAGCGGTACGCCATTCGGGAATGGCATCGCCGGACTAATTCTTGGTGGGCTAGGGGCTTCGGCGGTAGTAGCAAGCGCAGGCTTACCGTTATTGGTTATCGGTTTGCTGTGGCTGCTGGTCGGCCCATTGCGGCGGGTGGTAGATAAAGTATAGTGCAACCCTACAGAGCAGTAGCAGCCCATCAAAAGCATCGAATTTTAAACATTTCTCCGCGTCTCCGCGTCTCCGTGTCTCTGTGGTGAATTTTCCTCTCCTGCTACCAGATTCATTCAAAAATCTATTGACTGGATAGAACAATTGTGCTATGATTTTGTTAGAATACCTTTGTTTCGTTTTGAATATTTTAGAAGCTATCGAGTTGTGAGTGAAAACCGCTCATCAGGTCAGATGTTATGGCGTGATTTTTCTTGTGTGTGCGAGTAGAAAAGCCGCCTTTTAGCATAGATAAACCAGCCTGAATGGGCATAAAAAAGGAGAAAATCACCAATGGCACAGCATCCGATTGTCCATGTAGAAATTCCTACGAACGACCCCAAAGTATCCAACAAGTTTTATAGCGACGTTTTTAACTGGAAGTTTCAAGTTGCTGAAGAATTCAACTACCACATGTTTGAGGCCGCAGGCGGGCCAGGCGGCGGCTTAATCAGTACTGCCGATGGCCCGATGGGGCCGGGGGCTAAGGTAAGCGAGGTATTGGTCTACATCGGCACCGACGACATCGAAGCCAGCCTCGCTCAAATCGAAGCACACGGCGGCACAGTGGTTTTGCCGAAGACCGAAATTCCTGGCAATGGCTGGTTCGGCATTTTCCTCGACCCAACCGGCAACAAAATAGCACTCTACACCGCGATAAATCAGTAGAAGCCAACCTTTCTCTCTTCGCTAAATCATTTCAAGTTACGATTTTCGCTTTTCTCCTGGCTTTTGGGAAAATTTTCCAAAAGCCAAGAAAGTTCCATTTCCCTTCTCCTTTTCCTCGTTCCTTCTCCTTCCTCACCCCTCCGTCCTTTTTTTCGCCTCTTGCCAGAGGGCTTCGAGTTCGGGGAGGGCCATTGCGTGGGGGTTCAGGTCACGTTCGCGGACGATTTGTTCCCAGGCCCGAAAGCGGCGGCGGAATTTATTATTGGCCCAGCGCAAAGCTTCCTCAGCATCCACTTTCAGCCAGCGCGCCGCGTTAGTCATTACCGCGAACACATCGCCCAATTCCTCGATTAATTCTTCGTGATTCTGGACTTCTTTGACTTCACGTACTTCTTCAACCAGCTTATCAATTATCTGGTCATAGCTGCGCCATTCAAAGCCCAAATCGGCGGCCTTGCGCTGCAAATTTTGGGACTGAAGCAAAGCGGGCATTTCAAGCGGCACGCCGTCCAGCACGGAGTCCGGCACTTCGCCAGCCTGGGCGCGTTCGGCCTTCTTTATTTGCTCCCAATTCCACACTACTTCCTCCGACCCGCTTACCTGGGTGGTGGAAAAGACGTGAGGGTGGCGACGAATCATCTTGGTCGAGAGCAAATTCATTATCTCGGCAATATCAAACTCCTGCTCTTCGGCGGCAATTTGGGCGTGCAGCAGCACCTGCAAGAGTAAATCACCCAATTCTTCTGCCAGCTTTTCCGGCTCTTCTTCCAGCGCGTGCAGGACCTCGTAAGTTTCTTCCAATAGATAGCGTTTCAGGCTGGCATGAGTTTGCTCTTTATCCCAGGGGCAACCCTCCGGCCCGCGCAGCCGCGCTACCACATACTGCGCCTGCTCGAAACTACCCGCCGCTTCCAGAATAGACAAAGGCGGCAGATAAGCACAGGTCAGGTGGTCAGTCCATTCGGGATGGCGGTCTAACTCGTAGAGCGGAATATCCAGCCGTCCTTCTTCGCCCGGCACACCCGCCCCGCGCAGCAATGTCACCGGGTGTTCATCGGGATAGCTCTCCATCAGAGCCAGCTTTACCCCACCCGCCAATCGCTGATTATAAATCTGGCTGATAATTACCGGGCGCAACACAGGCAATCCAAAACCTTTCTCACGAGGCAAAAACGCTTCGACCCGTTCCGCCAATTCCGTAGCATCCAGAATAGCCATTCCCTGCGCCAGTGGGTCGAGAGCAAGCGCCGCACAAACTGGCTCAATAAAGCTCAAGCCGCCCACAATCTGCGTTTCTATCCCGGCCTCTTTCGCCCGCGCCAGCAACTTCAGCACACTCGCCTCTCCCACCAGAGGATGCCCCGGCACGGCGTAAACGATTGAGGAAGGAGAAGGAACGAGGAACAAGGAACGAGGATTATTAGAGAGTTCCAATATTCCCTCTCTTTGTCCTTTTCCTTCCTCGTTCCTCGTTCCTCGTTCCTCGTTCCTCGTTCCTTCTCCTTGCGCCATTTCTATCAGGTGGCTAACGATGGTATCGTAGACTTCGGCAAAGGAAGCGCCCCGGTCATAAATATCATCAAACGATTCGTAGCGCGGCCCAACCGGGAGGTGCGGGACGGTGGGATGTTTGGCAGTACGCAAATAAATAGTGCTGTTTTCACTCAGCACTTTCAAAGCGGCAGCCGTCAGATCGCCGGGGTCGCCCGGCCCTAACCCAACAATTATTATTTTGGAACTACTCATCAACTTCCTCTCCGGC
Source organism: Chloroflexia bacterium (assembly GCA_038209275.1). Taxonomy (GTDB): domain Bacteria; phylum Chloroflexota; class Chloroflexia; order Chloroheliales; family Chloroheliaceae; genus L227-5C. Next base: position 4,039 of record JBBQXW010000209.1, read on the forward strand.
ATCCGGCAAATCGGTCAGGACTTTCATTGTGGTAGTAGCGATTGAAATCGCTTTTTCCCTGCGGTCAGGTTCAAAGCGATTTCAATCGCTACTATCACAATGCGACAGGCGAAAGTCCGATCAATTAAAGTCTGCACTAACTATGAGCATAAACTTGCGGTTATTTTTGCTCAGAGGCTTGCTCCAGTTTTCGTACTGCCTCTAATGCTTCTTCTTTTGAAGCATAAATATGGGCCTGCGATTTTTGAAGGTTATACTTGACGGTTATAGAGCGAAGAGCGATGCGCGTCACTACATCATCGGCAGCATAACGCACCGCACCCCGCAGATATTGATGCACCTGAGCTACTTTCTGCCCATAATATTCCGACAGGCTGGTATTCATCTTTACATCTTTGTAGCAAACTACCAGAAAGACCTTGCGCGGCAACAACCCTTTGGCAATCTCAATTACCTCATCAAACACCTCATCAACGGCTTGCTCAGTCGGCGGTATTTCAGTCGGGTCACAAAAAATCACGTTTTCCGTTTCGTCGTAGTGCGAATATTTCCCCATAACATTAGCCCCTTTATTAATTCAAAACTCGCCCCACAGGGGTGGTCTTCGACCAAAACTCAAAATTGTAGTTTGGGTGGACGGGCAAAGGCAACGGCTATTGCTGCCAACACATCGAGACCCGCAAATAGTAAAAATGCTACATTGTAGCTACCAAAAATATCAAACAAAAAGCTGGCAAACCAGGGGCCACCGGCAGTGCCGAACATTGTGACCACCATCGTTGCACCATAAATTGAACCAAAAGAACTGATACCGAACCTGTCGCTAACCAGCAAAGCATGAAGCATCACCACACAGCCCGTGCCTAGTCCGAACAACAGCACCGCTACATAAACCATGAGCAAATTGCCTCTGGCAAAAAGTAAGCAAGTGGTAGCACTGGCCTGAATTAGCATTACTGCCACGGCTACCCAGCGTCGGTCTAAACGGTCAATTACCGAACCCAGGCTTACCCGTCCGCCAATACTGGCAAGCGCAGTTATACTGATGGCAAACGAGGCGGTTTGCGGCGAAAGCGCTCCATCGGCTTCGGTGCCATAAGTTAGAAAGCGCAGTTGGTGAATTATCACGCCAGTTTGGGCCAGATAAACCAATAGATAGCCAATCGCAATCGCCCAAAAAGTGCTGGTACGCCGGGCGGCAGCTAATGTCCATTCGACTTCAGCCGGGACAGGAGGGCTATTTGAGCTGGAAGGCGCAACCACTGGCGCAGGCACGCCGTCAGGCTGAAGGCCCATATCGGCGGGACGGCGTTTGATTAGGAGCGCAGCCATTGGAATCGCAATCAGCCAGAGCAAAATCGCCAGGATAATTCCAGTAGTGCGCCAGCCAAAAGCAATAATTAGATTAGTCGTTACGGGAACAATAATCACGCCACCGAGCGATAAGCCGCTCATCGCCAGCCCCATCGCCAGACCGCGCCGCGCCCGAAACCAGTTCGATACCAGCGCACTAACCGTAATCAAGCCCATACAGGCGAAGCCAACCGCCATCACCGCATACGCCACATAAGTGTGCCATAGCTCCTGCGAAAGGGCCAGCCCAACCAGCCCAATCCCAAAGAAAATATTTCCGGCTATCGTCACCAGGCGCGGCCCAAACAAATCAATCCGCCGCCCGACATATGGCCCGATTGCACCGCCCACCAGAAAAAATATCGTCGTGCCGATTGAAATCAGGGTCGGGCTAACTTTGAACTCTTTTTCCAGCGAAGGCAAAAAGACTCCCAGGCCATAATAGCCTATACCTGAAGAAAAGGTCAGCATTACTACGCAAGTAATGACAATCCACCAGCCATAAAAAATCTTTGGGGAACCTGAAGCAACTTCGGCTTGCTCCAACTCGGTTTGCACATCAGATTTAATCAAACTCACCTGAAAAGCCTCCTTTTGCTGCTATTGGTAAAGAATACAATTTTGTGAGCCAACTGTCAAAAACTAAAAGACAAAAAACTATCCAGATGAAGCGTAGTTGAATGTGCTTCATCTAATAATAATAAAACCACTAAATCAACTGGCAAACTGAGCCAATTGGTGATAAAGTGGTGGCGCGAGCATAGCGACGTGTATACAGGAGAAATATTATTATGAAGTTGTTAATTTTGGGTGGGACAGTTTTTGTGGGACGGCATCTGGTCGAGGCGGCGCTGGCACGCGGGCATGAAGTTACCCTGTTTAACCGAGGGCAGCATGGAACAGAATTATTTCCTGAAATCGAAAAGCTTCAGGGCAACCGCGATGGTGATTTGAGCGCCCTAAAAGGGCGGCGCTGGGATGCAGCTATAGATACTTGCGGCTATGTTCCGCGCATTGTACGGGCTTCGGCAGAACTTTTGGCTTCATCGGTAGACCACTACACTTTTATTTCGAGCATATCGGTCTTTGGCGATTTCACTAAGCCAGGATTGGATGATAATTCGCCAATCGGTAAAATTGAAGATGAAACGGTGGAAGAAATAACCGGCGAAACCTATGGCCCGCTCAAGGCATTGTGCGAACAGGCGGCGGAACAGGCCATGCCGGGGCGCGTCCTGAACATTCGGCCTGGCCTTATTGTTGGCCCGCACGACCCGACTGACCGCTTTACTTACTGGCCTCACCGCATCGCCCAGGGCGGCGAAGTTCTCGCTCCCGGCAAGCCCTACTATCCAGTTCAATTTATTGATGTGCGCGACCTGACCGAGTGGGCGATTCGCATGATTGAGCAAAAGCAAACTGGATTTTACAGCGCTACTGGCCCGGATTATACTTTACCCACCCAGCAATTGCTCGAAGAATGTCGGAGCGTCAGCCACAGCGATGCGACTTTCACCTGGGTCAGCGATGAATTTTTGCTGGAAGCCAACTTGACACCCTGGGGCGATTTGCCGCTCTGGATACCAGTTGAAACTGAAACTGGGGCAGAGAGAGTTGGCTTGCAAACAGTCAATTGCCGCAAAGCGATTGCTGCCGGACTGACCTTCCGCCCTCTGGCAGAGACTATTCGCGCCACATTGGATTGGGATGCCACCCGACCTGCCGACGTGCCACGCCGAGCCGGTATCAACCTCGAACGCGAACAGGAATTGCTTCAAAGGTGGCACGAGCAAAAATAGGGCTAAAATTCAATACCATTCAAATAACGTCTGTAGGAGGGGCTGCGCCTTCGATTTTACCTATAGCAAAGGTCAAAAATCGAGGGCGCAGCCCCCTCCTACAGCGATTTTGCCCTTATTTGAACGGTATTGGGCTAAAAGGTTAATGGCATAAATCTTGCCGTTGAACTCTACAGTTTATTTATTATTTTTTCGAGTGAGAAATGAATTTGATGGAAATAGTTGTAGAGCAAACTAGCTCTGAAATAGCGACGATTAACCGTCTTGAAGTAGTTCAAAATATTTTGAAACTTTTAAGCCACACCACTGGATTAAGAATCGCGCTGGTCACCAGAGTTACAGAAAATTCTTGGACAGCCTGTGCTGTGCTGGATAACGCCGGGTTTGGCTTAAAGCCCGGCGACCAGCTGGAATTACAAACCACTTATTGAAGCATCGTTGGCAGCGCGGTCGCGCCGCTCTTGATTAACCACGCCAGTTCGGATGAGCGCGTATCCGAGCATCCCGGCCTGAAGATTTACGGTATCGAAAGCTATATTGCTGTCCCTTTATTACGGCGCGACGGTAGCTATTTTGGCACGCTCTGCGCCCTCGACCCGCTTCCGGCTCAGTTAGATGAAACCAATTTTGGCATTTTTGAACTTTTGTCGCAGCTTATTTCATTTGAATTAGAAGCAGAAGATGAAAAGATAGCGCGTGAGGCTCAAATTGGGGCGCTAAACGACCTGGTTTCTATAGCGGGCCACGATTTGCGTCAACCGTTAAGCGCCTTACGTCTGCGCGCCCAAATGACGGCCCGCCGCGCCAAACGCGAAGGAGTCAGTCCTGAATTAGCGGCGCAACTGGATGGTCTGGTAACTGATACGCAGCGTGCCATCCTCTTGACCGATAGCCTGTTGGATGTAGGCCGGATTCAGGCGGGTAGTTTTACGCTTGAAGAGGCCGAAATTGACCTAGCTGTTCTGGTACAGCAAGTAGTTGAGGATGTAAAAACCAGTTCGCCCAACCATTCGTTTCAGCTTGAAACGCCTCACTCGCTCACCGTAAAAGGCGACGGGCTTAAGCTCGGTCAGGTCATCCGCAATTTGCTCGATAACGCTGTAAAATATTCACCTGAGTCGACACAGCCGATTGAGGTTAAACTTAGCCCGCTACCAACTTCCGAAGCACTATTTCAGGTACGCGATTACGGTATAGGTGTAGCCGAAAGTGAATTGTCCAAGCTTTTCCAACGCCAGTATCGCTCTAGCAACGCGCTTGAGTCTGGAATTAGCGGGTCGGGCTTGGGCCTTTATATCTCTCAAAAGATAATTGAAGCGCACCAGGGTAAACTATGGGCCGAACTCGCCGACGGCGGTGGTATGCTATTTCAAGCCACTTTACCTTTGATTTCACCCTCATAATTACTTCTAATTCCCCCAACAAAAATTGAAATACTCAAAAATTCTGTGAAAAAAGCCACCAAAACCTCTTGACTCTGTCCCTGGGACAAGGTGTAATCTAAAGGGGAGAATAATAAATATGCAAACATTATTGCAAATCGGCGAGATTGCCAAGTTAGTAGGCGTAACACCCAAAGCGGTGCGCCACTATACCCGATTGGGATTGCTTTCCGAACCAGAGCGTACTGAAGGCGGCTATCGGCTTTACACCGTCCGCGATTTACTCAGGTTGCAAAGAATCAGACAACTTCAAAGCCTGGGGCTTTCGCTGGCGCATATCAAGCAGGTGTTGGGCAAGCCAGAGCAAGAACAGACTTTGCGGGAAGTACTGCAAAGTATTTTGGGTGAACTGGATAAGCAGATTAGCACTTTGGAAGGTCGCCGCGAATGGGTGAAAAAGTTGCTGACCCAGGACTCGTTAGCTGAACTTACGCCAACGCCGCCCGCTCTGGAAACGGCCCGAAAAAACCTGGCGAGCTTAGAGGTAGAAATCAGCCCGGCGGCGTGGGAGCAGGAGAAAAAACTCTGGCAATTGCTGGATAATTTTCAATGGCCCGTGGATATGAACCTGTTGCAGCAGGAAATGACCGACTATTTTGTGGTTAATCAGGAAGCTTTTCGGGCGATGGTGGCGATACTCGAACGCTTTGCGGTCCTGGCGGATTTGCCCGAAGATGCGCCAGAAATAGATAAACTGGTGGTAGATTGGGCCGAGCAATTAAAGAATCTGCCAACTCCAGTTCAGTTGACCCAATTAAGCTGGGCTGAAGGCAAGCTTGGTCAGGTCTTGTCCGATATGTGGGCCACCGATTTTTCGCCCGCCCAGAAACGCGCAATGGAAAAAATGAAAGCGCTACAAGAAACAGAAAGCAACCAACCTAAAAATCTTTAAAAGTAGTGGCGATTTGCCCTATCGGGCCACTACGCAACCAAACTTTTGAAAAGGAACGATTATGCACACATTTACTTATACAGCCAAAAATATTGGCTACGCCAGCACCGTAATTATCTGGATGGTATTAGTTGGAGTTGAGGCGGGCGGAGTGCTTTTGCTGGTAGCAGCACTGATGTCGGAAGGCTGGCTCAAGTTGGCAATTGAATTATTGCATACCAGCCTGTGTATTTACGTTTTTATAACTTTGTTTAGCGCATTGCGAGTAACTAAAACGGCACATACTTTGGATGAAACCAGCCTGACCTTGCGCTACGGCCCGCTTTTCAAATTAAAACTGCCGCTTTCCGCTATTACAGGCGTAAAATCGGTGCAGGAGCGGGTAGATTCGATGCAGGGTATGGTGGCGCGTTACGAAAAAGATAAGAAACGGCTCAATGTTGCTTTTTCCGATAAAGGGCAGGTTTTGCTGAAGCTTGACCGGCCCTACCCGTTCCGCCGGGGCTTATTTCGTAGCGGCACAACCAACCAGATTTTGCTGAACGTAGATAAACGCGAAGAGTTCCTGGCACTCCTGACGGCACTCCAAGCGCCCGAAATTCCCCAAAAGGAATCAGCCATAGCTTTATAAGCTTTAGGAGAATCCGGCTGTGCTAAGTTGTTACCTTGATGCTGCTCACCAGATTTTGTAAATCAGCGTCGTAGCCTTCGACCAGATTATTTTTGGTTGCCGCACCTGCCCCTAGCGTAACAGCGCCGACCACCAGATGACGACCTGCACTGCGGAAGAGGATAACACCACGAGCAGTAGTAGTGCCACTATCATTGCGGGCAACAAAGGTAGAACGAAAGAAAGCGCCGCTATTCTCCAGCGTGCTGATACTGTTCCGCGACCCCTGGCTGGCGATACTCTGGTTAAAGCTCTTCAAATAAGGGTCAATTGCTTTGGTGTATTCATCGGTGCTGGGCGGTGCGTCACCACGAAACACATTAGGAACAACCCCCACTTGAATAAAAGCTTCGCCATTGGGAGCAGTCAGGTAGAGGCCGGGATTGGCTACAGTGGAAGAAGTAGGTGTAACAGTAACAACCGTCTTATCAAGAGTTGGAAAAGACTTAATGCGCCACTGCCAATCCTGCGGGAGTAATCCCTGCACCGTAAGCCGCGACGAGCCGTAAACCAACGCCGGTGACTGCCAATCTACCAGGGTAGTCACCCTACCCGGCGCGGTTTTATCCCCGCTAATCTTACCACCCGCGTTGGCGGCAAGAGCAGTGGGGTCGCCCGCCCCCGCCCCGGCAGTCAGGCTGGCTGGCACTATCAGGGGTGCATTCGACTTGAAAGACTCGAACGAGGTCAGGAAAACAGTGCGGCGCTGCTCGGCACTGGCGGTGGGGCTACGACCCACCAACAAATAAGCGCGGGCCGAAGAAGGGGCGTTGACCTGAGCCATATATTCGGTTACTTCTGCCCCATTATCGGTATAATTTACCTTAAACAGGCTTACATTGTCAGTTACCAACCGAATGAACCCGGCGTTATCCTGGCGCATCTCAGGATGTTTCGCTTTCAAACTGTCCAGCTTTTCTTGTAAAATACGGGTCGAGTCAGGCGTTAGAGGCGAAGCCGAAACCGTTGTAACGCTCAATTTCAAATTAGCATCTTCAGTCGCCGTAAATGTAACCGAAGTAGCATCGCTGGTTTTGGCCCAATTAATTGGTACGCTCATCACAAAAAATAAATCCTGGTTAGTCTCCTGCCTGAAAGAGGGGGTAGGAGTAGGAGGCGGCCCGGCGGGAATAGGCGAATCGCCGCAGCCGACCAGGAGTAGCGCAAGGCCAAGCATCAACAAAAACAAGTTAACTTTATGACCGCAAATACGGCGAAAAGCGCTTAAACGATATGAGTTATACATTGAAAGCTCCACTTCATTTTGGTATAGTCAGAATAGCCCCAAAATCTTTTTCTCTGAAAAAATTGTTTTGTTCTTCATTATTATATTAGCTTATGACAAGCCCTGGTGCAAGCCCGGCAAAAAATGGGGTGAGCGTCAATTTTTTGCACCAGGCTCATTTATTTTTAGCCCGGACGTTCACGTCCGGGTTTTGCAAAAAACTGACGCTCACCCTGCGACTCTCACCATAACGTAGGAAGGGTCTCGAATCTACCCCAAGCAATGAGTTATGGGACACCGAGATGCTTCGTGCCTCAACATGACGGGGCTGAATATTACAAAAACCAACAAAAAACTGGTCGGATATAAGTACCCGACCAGTTTAAGCTTATTGAAAAGAAGAAGATGGTTTAGTTAACCAGTGTCACCAAAACGGCCTCAATTTCGCCGTTAGTGCTGGATTGCCCGGTAATAGTTACCCGCTTCCCTTCGGTCAGGTCTTCCGGCGTAGCCGCGAGTTGTTTTTGCAAAATCGTAGTATCGCTCACGTTCACTTTAATATCTTCGCCCTGAAAACTCTTGCCCGTGATGGTGTTGCCACTGACCGTTATGCCATTAAGAATGACAATACCAGCCTGTGCGCCAGCACCACCAGCACCACCGGGTGCGCCGCCACCACCGGGTGCGCCGCCACCACCACCGGGTGCGCCACCACCACCACCGGGTGCGCCACCACCGAGAAAACCACCCCCCCCAGCCGCCGCCGGGTCTACTAAAGTTACGGTGCGAGCGCTATATACTCCATCGCTGCCACGTTCGCCTTGCACCAGTGTAATAGCGCCGGTAGCTTTGGCTAAATCGTCCAGGGTAATTTTATCCGACTTGCTGAAGCGGGCGTTAGCCACCGACACGTTGCGCGGCGTGCCATCTTGAGTAGTTACTACTAATTTTTTTGTAGCAGCATCATATTTGGAAATAGTTCCGGCTACCTGATTACCGCGTCCCTGGCCCTGACCACGACCACCTGCACCGGGGGTGGTATTAGCTCCGGCGGGCGCGCCCGCCCCAGGGGTAGTAGTATCAGGTGCGCCACCCGCCCCAGGACTAGTACTAGCTCTTTGCTGCCCGCCCTGTCCTTGTCCGCCTTGTCCCTGCCCAGCTGGACGAGTACCCTGGGTATTGGAGACCGGCGCACTGGCATTAATAGCGGGAGTAAAGGTCGGAATCGACGTTACGGTTGCAGCACTGGCAGCAACTGCCGCAACTGTTGGTGTAACTGTACTGGCCTTACCCAAATCACTATTATTAGCAATCAAAAACCCGATACCGGCACCACCTACAATAATTACTAAAGCGATTAAAGCTTTAACAACTCCCTTCACAACACTCAACCTTTCCACTTTGCCTGACACAATTTAGTGCATCACAAGTATTTATACTATCGGGCTATCGGCCCTCTGTCTGATTAATTTGTCTAATAGCGCTTATCGCTAAAGCAGATTATAACCGCTTTCTTTTAGAAAAGCTGTAAAATTTCGTAAATATTTCTTTGCGTTGTTTCTAAAGAATCTTTAAGAAGAGGGTAAAAAATGCAAAACAAAACGCAGCAAATCAGGGCGGTCAAAAACAGACCTGATTTTGCTACGTTTCACAGTTTCATTAATTATTTTTATTTTATGCAAAGTTTCAAAAGATAGTTAAGCTACTCGCTGGCGACGAG
>JBBQXW010000210.1:0-13045 GCA_038209275.1 Chloroflexia bacterium
GCAGACTTTCTCGGATGCCTGGGTTGGGCGGTTCGATTATCGCTGGACGGAATATTTGCTGCTGGTCAAAAATCTGCTGCAAAAGCCGGGCGATTTGAGCGCGCTGGTTTACCTGCCGCAAGACCTTTCTGAGGTTTATTATGTGGTGGTTTCGTCCCAAACCCCCAACCACACCCACTTAACGCCTTATGGTCGGCAGCAGTACGAGCTTTATCCCGGCTACGAAGCCACTGTTGATACCGCTATCGCCCGCGACTATGCCTCGCTGCCCAAGCGCAGTATCTATCACTCGGTTGAGCCGCAGAGCGGTTGGGATTTGATTGTAGATGCGGTGCTGGCGGGGCAGATGCAAGCCGTGTCGGTGGAATACAACGGCAACAAATATATTTACACTATTCCAAAAGATAAAAAGGAAGCCGAAGCCAGCGCTTTCACTGCTACTGCTACCCGGCGCGGCGCATACCCAATGGAAGAAAGCTTGCGGAGCGACCAAAAATTCGATATTGTGCCAGCTATTCCCGACGGGGTAACGGGCCGAGTGGTAGTGCGCGAGTTTGTGGCCGACCTGAAAGCGAACGCACCGTTCTCCCGCATCTCTTTTCAGCGTACCGAAATACCCAAAAACAGCGTTCCCGAAGGCCAGCCAACCGTTATGACCAATATTTCGTTCGGCAACGAAATCGGCCCGAACGAAAGTCTGGCAAAATATCTTTCGCTCAAATACGTCCAACTCGACTACAAGAATCCGACAGTCAAAATTCTAGGTCAATTTTAACCTCAACACCGTTCAAATGAGGGCGAAATTGCTGTAGGAGAGGGCTGCGCCCTCGATTTCAGGGTAGCGTCAGGTGAAAATCGAGGGTACAGCCATTTTTACTTTAGGGTGAAACTCCAGTCGGCGCGCTGGTTGGCGCGGAAGGTTTTGCTGCCGTCTTTAGGGCGGATGTTGCATCCGCTCACTTTATAATCGTAGCGACCGGGGCTAAGTTTGTAGGCTTTTGGACTGCCTGCCTTTAGTTCGATAGTTAAATTATCCTGCCCGGTCAGAACGACGGTAATAAGGTTGCAAATCGAGTCGTTGCTCATATTGACGATAGACCAGGGCGCGATAGGTGGCCTTTCGGGGTAGCGCCAGGTGTAGTAATGCACGCCAACGTTGCCCATTTCCACTTTGAAAGCGTCCGGGTTATCCGGCGTATAGGTCAGCACACGCCGCTCGAATAGCTGGATTAATACATCTTTTTCCTGTCCGGCTACTACCACCCGCGACCAGTACGCCTCGGTCAGAGGAAAACCCATTGCCGCCACCCAATCTATTACCGGGGCGTTTAGGAACTGCCCGCCCTGGTAGATTTGGCCTTCCTGGTTCATAAATTTCCAGAAGACATCGGCGATATTGTGACCGAGTTCAGGGTTGTAATCGGTATATTTGACCTGATATTTGTTGGCTAATTCCTCGCTTTGCCCGACTTTGCCCTCGCGACTGATGGTAGCCTTGACGGTTTCGCCGCTTTTTCGGGCGACCCGGTTATCCTGATTTAGTGAAGCAACATTTTTGAAGCTGCGATAGGTCGGGCCGGGGTTGCCCACCGGGTCGCCCGCTACAGGCTGCTCCGATGCGGTGGCCTTGCGGAACTTTTCGTTACCTTCCTGAATTTGGCCTGCCACCATCTCGCGCACCAGCAAGCCATTGGTGACGTAGTAAGCGCCATCAGGGTTAGCGTTTTCATAGGTGATTTCCATACGGGTTTTATCGAAATATTGCACCAGCCGTTTGCCGCCCGAACTTTCGGCATAGGCTTCTTCCAGAAAAGCCCAGCCTTCCGGCCCCCAGGTAAAGCTACGGGTGGCCTTTTGCATGGCTACCGGGAAATCGGGCCGTTCCCAGACCTTGCGAAACGCCCCATCCGCAAAACTAAATTCGGCTGACCCCGCCGCGTTCAGTGGCATTATTGTCAGCAGCACTAGCTCTAATCCCAAAAGCAACCCCAATCCCAACCTCAAGCCCGGTTGCCGAACTATTCGTAACAAAAGCATAGACGTTCCTCCAACGCTCATTAATTGTCCAAATACCAATAAATATGCTTAAAACTTTAGGATTTACTTTGGGGAAGTTTTTGCAAAAACTTCCCCAAAGTAAATCCTAAAGTTTTAACGGAAGAAAAAGCGCCAGTCAAATTGCTCGTTTGGTGCAAAGGTACGGCTTTCTTCGAGCGGCACCGAGCCGCAACCACTGGCTTTGTAGGTGTATTTGCCCGGCCCAAGTTTATAGGTTTTAGGCGTACCCGGCACTACTTCGATGGTAAGGTTGTCCTGTCCGCCGAGCGCCAGGGTAATCGGGTTGCAAGTGGTATCGTTGGTAATTTTGACGACGGCCCAGGGCGCGACCCGTTCCTGCTGCGGATAGCGCCAGGCGTAGTAGTGCGCCCCGACGTTGCCCATTTCCACCTTGAAAGCGTCGGAATTATCGGGGGTATAAGTCAGCACACGGCGTTCGAATAGCTGAATCAGGACATCTTTTTCTACGCCAGCCACTACTACCCGCGACCAGTAGGCTTCGGCTACCGGGAAGCCCATTGCCACGACGGAGTTAATTATTGGCCCGTTGACAAATTTCTCGCTCTGGTAGACCTGCCCCGACAGGCTCATAAATTTCGAGAAGACATCGGCAACATTATGGCCTAGTTCGGGATTGTAATCAGAATATTTCACCTGATACTTGTTGCCCAGCGCGTCGCTCTCGCCCGTTTTGCCGTCTTTGGTAATGGTGGCTTTGACGATTTCGCCAGTACGCTTGGGCGCTTTGCTATCAGGGTTAAGCGAGACTACGCCCTTGAAACTGCGGTAGGTTGGACCGGGGTTGCCGTCCGGGTCGCCCGCTACTGGCACTTCCGAGGGTACGGTAGTGCGGAATTTGGCATCGCCTTCCTGCACCTGCCCCGCTACCATTTCTTTGACCAGCAGCCCGTTGGTTACATAGTATTCGCTGTTGGTATCGCCATCTGGTTTGGTAATCTCCATGCGGGTTTTGTCGAAATATTGCACTAACCGCTTGCCGTTGGGACTCTCGGCATAAGGTTCTTCGCGGAATGACCAGCCTTCCGGCCCCCAGGTAAAACTACGAGTGGCTTTTTGCACCGCAACCGGGAAATCGGGCCGCTCCCAGACCTTGCGAAATGCGCCATTTGCAAAACTGAAATCGGCTGACCCCGCTGCACCCACTGGCGTTACCGTCAGCAGTGTCATCTGCAAAACCAGTAGCATTACAAACAGTCCCCTCAAAGTAGTACGGCGGGATACCTTCACTAAAGGCATAAGATTCCTCCAATTTCCAATTTTGCAATTGCGCTACGAGTCAGCCGCACGCCGTCGTCCGACCCGGCTTGCCTGTAGCGGTTGCCTTAGCTGCTTTACTTTTTTCTATAAAAACACACAGGGAGATACTATAACCGAAAAACTTACCTGTCTATAATAAAGTAAATTTTTGTTAGATGCAATATTTATTTAACACACTATCTAAAACTTGAAACTTCTTAGTACAAGTTGTCATGGAAGAGGTTTAGAATTACTTTGGTAGGGGCGAATGGCATACGCCCTTTAGACCCGGCACAGCGTTCAAGGGCGTATGCCATTCGCCCCTACCAAATCCGTACCCTTTGTGTGAAACGGAATATTTTAGCAAGCGACCTGTTCCAGGCGTTTGATGTCGTAGAGGGTGATAGCGTGTTTATTGACTTCGAGCAGACCTTGCTTTTGTAAATCGCCCAGCCGTCGAGTAATAGTCACGCGGTTGCTGCCGAGCATATCGGCCAGTTGTTGATGAGTGAGGGGGAAATCTATCAAAATACCGTCGCCGTTGGTACTCCCGAACTCCGCCGCCAGTTGCAAGAGGATATGAATCAGGCGGGCCGTGATGTCTCGCGAAAGTAGCCCTTCGATAACCTGTTGAATCTCGGCCAGTTGGCCCGAAAAGCTTTTTATAATACTGACCGCCACGTGCGGCGCTTTTTCCATTGCCTGACGCAGTGCTTCTTCGTCCAGCAGCACCACTTCGGTATCGCGCAAGGCCATCGCTTGAAAATCGCGAAAATAACCCGCCGACGATTCGTGAGTGGTGCGGGCAAATACATCGCCGCGCCCCAGAATAGCCAGCACTACCGCCCGACCATCCGATAAAAATTCTTGAAGCTGGACAGTCCCTTCGCGAATAAAATAAAAACAGTTGTGGCGCGCTTCGCTGCCGCTAAAAAGAAAATTGTTGGCCCGATAACGATTGACCGAAAATTGGCCTGGCCCGACCACGCTGGTAAGCTGGTTAAAAAGCTCGAAGGTCTCGGCCTTATGTTCAGACCGCAATTTTGGGCGACCCGGCATGGGGGCAAACGAAGTAGAGTCCTGATGCTCGGTATAGCCCTGAACCAGGGCAACATTCAGGTGGCTGGACATTCGGTTGAAGCGGCTTAAAAACTGGTGCAGGGCTTTGGGGTTAAGGCTCAATTCGGGGTTGGCTTCACATTCGATCAAAGCCGATTCTAATAAGCCGTGAATACAACCCCCACTTCGCTCGACTAGCTGGGTCAATGGCACGCGCTGTTCGGCTAAAATTCGTCCTTCGTGGCGCAAAAAATCGAGCAAGGGTTGCTCATTGCCGGTAGACATGGCATAGGTAAGTTGACTCCATAGTCGCAGGTGAAAATCATTGGGGTCTGGTTTCAATTCGGGATGTACAAAAATATGGCTGGCATCAACATGGCTATAAGCCATCCAGCGACTTTTGCAGCTTTGCACTATCCGGGTAGCCATTGCAGAATTTTCTGGACTACCCACCGCCGTTTTTTGAGTGAGAGACATTCAGCCGTCCTCATCTTTGTTAATTTAGCACTACCCGATATTAGATTAAGCTAAGTCATAATTGAAAAGCAGAATAATTAGGTAGCACCTAGACACACTCTAGACAAAATTTCTATAATATTTAATTTATCAGAGAACAACATGAAAATCGGTAGTCTACATTACAAACTACCGGCAAAAGGAGAAGGAGAAGGAGAAGGAAGGTTATCGTGGCCCATTAGCGATGGCATCCATGAGGCCGGAGTTGTAGACATAGCGGTAGGGTTCGGCGGATTCGTCGGGCAGGGGGAGAGCGAGGTAATTGAGTTCGCGGGCCATGCTGCGGTAGCCTTCCAGCACGCGGCGTAGTGGGGCAGTTTCGCCGGAGCGTAATGTTCCTGTCGCAGGTCGGCGCAAGAGGCTACCCGTGCCAGAAGGGACCGGAACAGGTTGGTCAGGGCGTAAGAAGCGGTGGGTAATCGAATGGGTCTTTTTGGTGGGTTGTAATTCTTCGACCAGCAGCGCCAGGGTACGACTATACTCATTGACGGGCGTGGCGTTGCTGCGTAGATAATTCAAAAGCTGGTCGCTCTGTTCCGGGTTAGCCATCGCCACCAGTGCCGCCATAGATTGACGTTTGAGTTCGGGCGAATCAGCTTCATCCAGCAAAGCCAGCAAGCGCGGCAGCACTTCCGGCCCGCCAAAGCGGGTCGAGGCAATAATAATTCGGCGGCGTAGCTCCTGCTCAAAGCTATGTGGACGAATCCGAATCAGTTCCAGCAAGCGGGCCGCGCCGCCGCGCTGAATCGCAAAGTCGCACAACTTGAGTCGCAAGCCCATACCCAGACGTGGTCCGTCTTGCAACAATTTGTAAATATGCCCGGTCAGAATCGGGTCACGCGGGCCGTTGCCTTCCAGCGCGTTGGCGAGGCTGGGCAAAAGACGCGCTTTCAGGCTATCATCCACGTAAGGGTCATTCAGAACCCGTAGCGCCTTGCCTACTACCGAGCGGTCGCCGTTTTGGGTCAGCAATAGCAAAACTTTAGCGCGGGCATCGCCTTTGAGGGCCGGCAGCACAATTTTAAGGTCGCACAGTACTTGTTCCCAGTTGCCGACTGCCGCCAGTGCGTCAATCAGCCGCAGCTTTTGTTCATCGTCCAGTTCATCACGCCGCAAACTATTAAAAGCAGTGGTAATCGCGGTGCGGTGATTGAGTTGTACCAGCGTTTCCAGTACTCGCCCGTAAAGCTCCCAATCCAGAAAGCGCCCAATATCGCTACGGGGCAGCAGCGCCGCCAGATAACCCACCGTTTCTTTACGCTTGACCGAGGCCAGCGCGCTAATCGCCTGGGCCTTGACCGCGTAATCGCCGCCCGCTTCCAAGATAAGTTGCATGGTGGCGGTCATAATCGCCATGCTCAAGGTTGGGTCGAGCAGATGGGGTTCTTCGCCGATGCAACGACAGGCCAGCAAAATTGCCGGACTACCCAGGTTGCGTTTGTTCCAGATTAAATCGAGTAGTGGGGTAGCGTTGCCGATACCCGCCAGCAGCAAAATCACCTCGCGCCACCAATCATCAAAAAAGTGCATTCCCAAACTGTTTAGCAAAGCCGGGCCACCTTGCGATAGGGCTTCCGCCGCGAAAAATTCTTGTAGCGAAAGATGAGCAAAGCCGTAGACCTGGTCAGCCTGATGGCGCAATAACCCTTGCCCGGTGGTAAGTATCATCAGCATGTATTCGGCCTCGTTCGGGTCTATCGCTTGCGCCGGAAGATGCGTCCTGAGAATAGCAATCGCCTGTTCGCGGTTCAATTCGCGGGTATAGTTGCGGTGTAGATAAAGCGCTAACTGGCTCAACAGCGCGATTTCCTGGCTGACCGTCAGGTGGCGCAGCGTCCCGGTCTGGGTGGTGCGGGGACGTAGCAGCATAATGCACTCGCTATAAAGTTCGGCCCGGCGGTTGGGCAACTTGTTTTCTCGCTCAAAAATAGTGCAAATCAGCGAAAGCAACAAGGGCGAGGCTGACATCGAACGTAGCCCAAAGTTTTGCAACAAGCGACGGCTTAGTTCACGCCCGGCGGCGGGGGTCTTGTTAAACCATTTCCGAATGAAATCCTGAACATCTTCCCAGCCCATATCGCACAGTTCCGCGGTACGGAAATTTCTTAATTCGCGCCGCCAGGCCGCCCGGCGACATGTTACGACCATCATCGCTTGCGGATAAGTGGTGGCGAACTCTTCTAAACGCTGGTAGAGGCGTTCCTGCCCGAATTGTTCGCTTCGTCCGGCTTCGTCCAGGCCATCGCACAGCAAAAGCAGTTGCCCACGCCGCAAGCGTTCTTGCACAAAAGCCAGACTGACCATTAGCCGCCGGGCAATAAATTCGGTCAAATCGCCACTCCCGGCCCGTGTATACTCGCCCAGCGAAATCATGACGGGTAAATCGGGCAAATCCGCCGTATCCGCGCGCGCCGCGTGCAAAGCCAGCCAGCGTAACAGGGTGGTTTTGCCGCTTCCCTGGTCGCCAATAATTACCAGCCTGCGCCCGGTTACTAACGCTTGAATCGGGGGTAAGGGACGGCTTTTGCCGGGACTGCGCGGTTCATCGGCGGCACTGGCGGAACTGGAAGCGGCGGCTACATCGCTCACCCAGCTTTCCCATTCGGCCCGGTTAAACCGCATGGCGGCGGCACGCTGCTGAAGTGGGGCGCTGGTCGCCTCAATTACCTGTAATCGAAAAGAAGCTTCGTCCAGTCCAATGCCATCGCTCATTCCCAGTACTTCCAGAGAATTAAAAACCGGGTCAGAAAGTAAAGTGCGGCAATACTCTTTAATTAATTTTTCATCTTTTTGAGGTTCAGGCATGGTGGTTATCCCTTTGGACTACTCTAGTACGAGGATATAGCGCTACTTCATCTTTCCTTATTTTTTCCGGCAAATTTTCGGCATTTTTCCGCCTTAGCATATATTAGTTTATCATAAATACGGGCATTTTGGCTATAGAAAGATTAATTTTTCCTTTGCATTTAGTGGCGTGATGAATTTGCTAAAACTTGTCTGAAAACCTATTGACAAATTTCAGTTCTATGTCATAATGTCCTAAGACAAGATGACAAGACGGTGAGGTCATGGTCAGCAGCAAGGAATCCCTTTTCATGAATATCACTATAAAACAGGAAAGTACCGTCCCGATACATCGGCAATTGGAGGAGCAGATTAAGCAATTAGTCTGGAATGGGCATTTAGCCCCCGAAAGCCGCTTGCCTTCGGTGCGTGAACTAGCCGGGTTCTTGCGGATTAACCGCAATACTATCGCGCTGGCCTATAAAGAGTTGGAACGCGAGGGCTTTGTACTGAGCCTGGGTGCAAAAGGCACTCACGTCAGCAAGCAACCACCGACCCAACCCCACCAGGCCGAGTTAGGCGAGTTTTTGAGTTACACTTTAGAGCGAGCCGCCGCGTTGGGCCTGACCGCCGAACAATGTGCCATTCAACTACTCGCTCATGCTCAAGCCATTTCTACGAGCCGAAGCGGGCGCAAAGTTTTGCTCTTGGAATGTAATACGCCCCAACTCGAACAATTCCAGCGGGAACTGGAAAACGCCCTGCCCGTTACGGTGGATATGGTGCTGCTGGACGAGCTAAACGGCGAAGTGGGGCAAAATACTCGCAACAGTCTGGATGAATACGCCGTGGTAGTTACGACCTTTTTTCACGCCGATGAGGTCAAGCAGTGGCTCGATGGCACGCAAGCCGAGTTAGTAACGTTACTCTTTCAGGATAATTTGCCGACGCTGTTAAAACTTAACAAATTGGGCAAAGGCACGCCTGTCGCGTTAATTTGCGAAAGCGAACACGGTCTGGCAAATTATCGCAAAAGTTTACAGGAAGCGGGTCTGGAGCGTTTGAAAGTGCGGGGGGCGCTTATCGCCGACTATTCGGGGGTGGCAGAGGCACTGGAAGGGGCAAAAGTAATAATTTGCTCCAGTTCGGTAGTGAAAGAACAGCTTAACGGGCGGGTCAATCACGACATTGAACTTATCTGTGATGACCGTTCGCTTGATAAACAGGGCATCGAATTACTGAGATTAAGACTGGTGGGCAATAAAAGCCCGGCTCTACAACATTAATCGTTCATATTTGAAAATATAAAATATCTAGTGTAGCAAGGGTGCAAAAATTCACCCTTAGTTAAGTGCGCTCATAATTTAGTGATGAGTGATGAGTAATGAGTTAGGAAATTGCGAAGCAGTATCTTACAATCAAGCTTGTTCCTGTGGGACATTGCTCCGCCAATGGAAAATCAGCTGACGGAGCAGCATCCTACAAATCCATCCGAACTTGTGGGACATTGCTCCGCCAATGGATTTTCTACTCATCACTCATTACTCATCACTCATCACTCAGGAGGAAAGATGATGACTAAATGGTTACGCCGTCCCATCGCGCTATTTTTTATACTGACGCTGCTGGTCGGGAGTTTACTCACCGCCTGTGGCGACCCCACCGCGACCACTGCCCCGGCAGCGACTACCGCCGCGCCCGCCGCGACTACGGCGAAAGCTGCCACGACTGCCGCTGCCGTCACGACTGCGGCTGCTGCCACGACTGCGGCTAACACCACCGCCGCCGCTACTACCGCCGCGAACGCAACAACGGCTGTGGCTACTACCGTGGCTGCTACTACTGCCGCGACGACGGCTGCCGCTACTGGCGCAGCCAAGCGTGGTGGCGTGGCGAAAATTGCCCTTTCGCAAGAGCCGGGTACGCTCAACGCGCTGTTCAGCAACTCGGATGCCGCCGACATCGTTTCGGCTATCGTCACTGAAGGTCTGGTATCGCCCGACCCCAAAGGCGATTATTCACCCGTTCTGGCGGCAGAAGTGCCGACCCAGCAAAACGGTGGCGTTAGCGCCGATGGCCTGACGATTACTTATAAGCTGAAGAAGAACGTCAAGTGGAGCGATGGTACGCCCTTCACCGCTAAAGACGTGGTTTACACTTACAAGGTTATTATGGACGACGCAAACGGGCTGGCTACTTCCGGCTACAGCAGCATGTCGTCGGTAACGGCCCAGGATGACAATACCCTGGTGGTTAAGTACAAAGAGCTTTACGCCGGATACTTGACCCGCTTCAAGTCCATTTTGCCGGAGCATGTTTTTGCTGGCAAAACCGCAATTGAAAAAGAGCCTTTCAGTCGCAACCCGGTTGGCACCGGCCCGTTCAAGTTCAAAAATTGGGCCAGTGGCGATAACGTCACTTTCGAGCGCAATACCAACTATCGCGAAGAAGGCAAGCCTTATCTGGACGGCGTAATCTTCAAGATTACTCCTAGTCGCGAAACTGCCATTCAGTCTTTCCAGACGGGTGAAGTGGATGCTATCTGGAACTTGACCGAAGCGCAGATTCCGCAGTTTGAGAAGTTCGCCGATGCGGTTCTGGACATTGCGCCCAGCGTTTCAACCGAGCGCATTTTCTTGAACCTGAGCGCGCCGAGTGGCGACAAAGTGGGCGACCCCAGCGTGCCGCATCCAATTTTGGGCGATTTGAAAGTACGGCAGGCGATTCAGTACGCCATTGACAAGAAAATCATTGCTGATAAACTGCTGTACGGCAAGACTCAGGTAGCCAATTCGGTTATTCCTTTCGGCTGGGCTTCGACCAAAAGCCAGGACTCGGTCTACGATGCGAAAAAGGCTGCTCAATTGCTGGATGAAGCTGGTTGGAAACCCGGTTCGGACGGTATTCGCTCTAAAGATGGCGTTCGGATGAAGCTGACCTTCGGCACGACCAGTGGCGACAAGTTGCGCGAATTGACCCAGCAGCTTATTCAGGAGCAACTCAAGGGCATCGGCATTGAAGTTGAGATTAAGAACGTACCGAGCAAAGTGCTGTTTGGTTCGTGGACGGATAATTCG
This sequence comes from Chloroflexia bacterium, assembly GCA_038209275.1. Lineage (GTDB taxonomy): Bacteria > Chloroflexota > Chloroflexia > Chloroheliales > Chloroheliaceae > L227-5C. The sequence goes on from JBBQXW010000210.1 coordinate 10,752, forward strand.
GCCCGCAAACGCGGCACGTTCGATATGTTGATGTGGACGACTGAGCCTGACATTGACCCGGCTAACCACATGAACAACTATTTCAACTCGAAGAACATTCCGAGCGATGCCAACAAAGGCGCTGGTGCAAACTACTCGCGCTGGAAGAACGCCGAAGTAGATGCCGCCTTAGCTGCCGCCGACAAAACGCTCGACCAGGCCCAGCGCAAGGAAGCCTACGGTACGGTAATCAAGAAAATTAACGAGGATTTGCCCTTAATTCTGCTCTACAATCGCCTCAACATTGACGGCTTCAAGAAGTACGTCAAGGGCCATTCCCCCAACATCTGGGCTACCGCCTGGCTTGCCTGGAACATTCAGGACTGGTCAATCGAAAAATAGTTTTGAGTTCTAAGTTTTGAGTTTTGAGTTATCAAGAATTCAAAACTCAAAACTCAAAACTCAAAACTCAAAACTCAAAACTTATGGAGTTGTTATGGGCCGCTATTTGATACGTCAGTTGTTGCAGGCGATACCGCTATTGATTGCGATTAGTTTCGTGGTCTTTATGGTGATGTCGGCGGCACCGGGCGGGCCACTGTCGGTTTACGAAAATAATCCGCGCCTGACCCCGGATGATTTAGCCCGTTTGCAAGAGAAATTCGGGCTGAATACGCCTGTGCCGGTGCGCTATGTTAACTGGCTGGGCAATTTCTTGCGGGGCGATTGGGGGTGGTCAATCAGCCAGCAGCGCCCGGTAATTGATATTATCGGCGAACGCCTGGGTAATACCATGCTTTTGATGGGCTTGAGCTTTTTGCTCAGTCTGTTAATCGCCTTCCCGATTGGCATTATAGCGGCCAGCAAACAATACTCCTGGTTCGATTATTTGACTACCACTTTTTCGTTTATTGGCCTGTCTATCCCGATTTTCTGGTCGGGCTTGCTGGCAATCATTATCTTTAGCGTGACGCTCGGCTGGTTTCCTTCGACTGGCACGCACACCGTTTCGCTAAACAATGAGTTTGATTTGTGGGATAGGCTGGCCCATTTGGTGCTACCTGTGACAGTGCTGGCGCTCAATTCGGCGGGCCAATACACCCGCTACATCCGGGCCAGTATGCTCGAAGTGTTGGGTCAGGATTACATCCGAACGGCCCGCTCCAAAGGCATCAAAGAAATATTGGTGCTGGGTCGGCACGCCATCAAAAACGCCGCTATCCCGGTGGTTACTATCGCCGCCCTCGATTTGCCCGCGCTTTTCGGCGGCGCGATTATCACCGAATCAATTTTTGCCTGGCCGGGCATGGGCCAACTTTTCTGGCGCGCCGCCAACCCGCCCGATTACGCCGTCTTGATTGATTTGGTCACGGTCAGTTCCGCTCTGGTCATTTTTTTCAACCTGGTAGCTGACCTGCTTTATGGCGTGCTAGACCCAAGAATCAAGTACAAATAAATACAGGAACACAGATGAACACAGATGAACGCGGATTAGCACCACCCTTCGGGCTTGCTCAATCTATTTATTTCAGAAATAAAAGCGAATCTATAAATTCATCTGTGTTCATCTGTGGTTAAAAATTTAACGAGCGAAAATGGAAACAAAATCCGAAGGTAGTATTCAGGCGAAGCCGCCTGCGGCAACTACAAATGTGAATAGCAACGAAGCGATTGATTTGCTGGCTTCTACCAAGCCGCGTTCTTTGTTTGGGGATGTGGTGCAGCGCTATTTGCGTCACCGTATTGCAATGGTGGGGCTGGTGGTGATGGCCCTTATTGTTTTGGGCTGCGTATTAGCCCCGGTCATCAGCTCCTACGACCCGACCAAAACCAGTATTCTTGACCGCTACGCCGCGCCCAGCAGCGAACACTGGATGGGTACGGATGATTTGGGCCGCGACCAGTTCACCCGTATTTTGTACGGTGGGCAGATTTCGATTTTGATTGGCCTGCTGTCGGTCTTGATTTCGATTTTTATCGGCACAATCATTGGAGCGTTGGCTGGGTTCTTTGGAGGCTGGGTAGACAATGTTTGTATGCGCTTTACCGATTTTGCATTGGCCTTTCCTTCGCTCTTTTTGCTGATTTTGCTGGTTAGCGTCTATGGTAGTCAGTTCTGGATTATTGTGCTGGTCATCGGTGGCTTGCGCTGGATGAGTACCGCCCGGCTGGTGCGCGGCTCGTTCCTTTCGATTAAGGAGAAAGAGTATATTGAAGCGGCCCGCGCTACCGGCGTGGGTAACTTTCGCACCGTCACCAAACACATTATGCCCAACGCGCTCGGCCCGTTAATCGTGACGGCTACGCTCGGTATG
>JBBQXW010000211.1:0-13001 GCA_038209275.1 Chloroflexia bacterium
GGAATACAGTAATTGGCAGTAAATCACCTGCAATTGGCAGCTACTGGTGCAATAGAATGGTCAAAACCTACGAAGCTCAATAAAAAATAACCGGGAGGAAGCACTTTATGGAAGCATTAGCTTGTAGCCAGTGTTCGCACGGGCAGTTGTCGGCTAGGGTCAGTTGCGATAATTGCCGGAAGCAGGCCGATTTGGAAACGGTTTTGCAATACGAGCGCGTCACCTTCCTGTTGGAAGAGACGGTCAAACCGGGCTGGCAGCGCTGGTTGCCGCCGGAGGAGCAAGCTACCGCGTTGCGGCCCTACCGCCAGAACCAGCGAGACTTGGGGTTTCGGCTGGGTCTTATTCCTTTGAGCAATTTGTCTGAGCTTAAAGTGCGCGGCTGGGCCACCGAATATCTGTTAAAAGATGCCGCAGAAATTGAATTGCAAGCCCCAAACAAGCTGATGGATTTTGTCATCCATGAGCGTGGTTTGATTCTGGCAGAATATGCTTACCGCCAGTTGTCCGTGCCAATGATAAGCGAAACAAGCGGGCTGGATTTGCGCCGCTTGACCTGGGAAAGTTGCTTGAACTTGTTGCAAGCCGGAAATAGACAGATAAATCCGGCTGACCACGAAAAAATGGCGAAGCTTTACCGGGAAAGAATACGACAGGTCGAGCAGGAAGTTGCCGAAATTGCGGCGCGGGAAGCCGAAGCCGCCCGCCGTCGTCAGGAAGAATGGGAGGCCGCCGAGCAAAAACGATTGGCGGCAGAGCAAGCGGCGCTAGAGCAAAATCAGCCAGTCGCTGCGTCGCCAGCCTGGACGGGCTTGCCGATACCGCAGATTAAGTTGAACTGGGAGAAAATTCAAGAAGCGGTACTATCGGACGTAATTTTGCGGACGCTGCTTTATCTGGGCGCGCTGTTTGTGGTGATGGGCGCGGGCATATTTGCTACGCTGAACTGGCGACAATTTCCGCCGCTAATTCAAATCAGTATGCTTCTGAGCGTAGATTTGGCTTTTTTTGGAGCGAGTATTTTCACGGTCAAGGTTTTGAAGTTGCGGCGGGCCGGATTGACCTTTCTGGCAATCAGCGCCGCCATTTTGCCGCTTGCGATTTATGGCTACAGCCGGGCCGAATTGCTCAATCTGGATAATCGGGGAACATGGAGTTGGGTTAGCTGGCTGACCCTGCCCTGTTATTTGGGCCTGACCTGGATAGTGCGCGACAAGTTGTTGAGCTTTATGTGTTGCGCGGCGGGGTTGAGCGCATGGTGGGCCTTGCTCTTTCAATTGGGTTTTTCGGCAGAATGGCTTGCCCCGGCCACTATTCCCGTCGCAGTCATGCTGGTCTGGCTGGACGGAAAATTACGGGCCAATCCCTCAACCGCAGAACTAGCCGACGCGCCTTTCTGGGTCGGGCAGATAACAGTAGTAGCAACGGCGGCGGCGATTTTCAGCTATTACTTGCGAACGCCGAAGGCGGGCGAATTATTTCAGTATGTGTTAGGGCTGCATTGGTGGTTGGTGGTGGCGTTTTATGGCTGGTGCGTGGGCCACAGTTCGACGGAGAAGCTGTTTTACCGTTACGCTCTGGCTTTTAGCGGATTAGTGGCGTTTTATTTGACCTTGCAAAAGCTGCCCTTCCCGGCAGACTGGCAAGGTTTTTGGCTGGGCGCGTTGGGCCTGAGCTATTTGGCCTGGCAAAATCTGGACGATTTGGTCAGCCACCTGAATTACAACTACAACCGTCAGCCCTGGCATCTCAGCGAAGTATTCGCAGCCCGCAAGCCCTTTAGCACGCTGGGCTGGGCAACTTTGCTGGGCGGCACACTGCTTTCCAGTTGGCTCGGTTCGGAAGCAGCAACGGCAGCGAATTTTGGGCTGATAGCAGTCGCGTTGGCTGGGGCAACGCTGATTTACCAGTGGAAATATTTAGGCTGGTTTGCGGTGGGTAGCGCGTTGTTCGGCTATTTTCTGGCAGTAAGTGGTATTTTTGGTTATTTCCTGGCACAAAATGCGGATAGATTGTCGTGGGGTTTGGCGCTGGTAGTGGCGGCGCTGGTCGGCTTTGGGTTATGGCTGGTGGCCCGGCGCAAACCGCACCTGAATTATTTTTCCCGCCCGCTTGAGCTTGCCGGACATTTAAGTGCCGCTTTTGTCCCGGTCAATTTTTATCTGATGAATCGGAATTTATTTTCTTATCGGGCGCTGGATGTCCTGCGTAATCTGGCGGTGCTGGATTGGTTGGTGCTGGCGGGAATTTATGCCGGATTGAGCGTGGTTTATCGGCGGCGAGTCGGGCTGGATTTTGGCTTGCTAATAATGGCGCTGGTGCTGGCTGGCAAGTGGGCTTATGGCGCACCGCTTCGGCTAATGGTAGTCGGCGTGGCGCTGGCCTTTGCAGGATTTGTGCTTACTCAGTTGCCAGTAGGCCGATTAAGGGATATGTATGGTCTGGCGCTACAACAATGGGGCTATGGGCTGGCTATCGCCGCGCTAGGCATAGAGTTAACGCTGGATAAATCGCGTACCGATTTTGTAACGGTGGTCGGGCTAGGCATCGTACTGGCTTTTGGCACAGCATGGGCGGCTTATCATGGGCGGCTGCTTTTCTGGCAAAAACTTTATAGTGGCCTACTAAAATCCAGAGCCGAATCCTTGCGACATATTGCGGCGAGTATCTGGCTATATCCAGCTTTTGGACTGTTGCCGCTCTGGTTGGAGCAAGTTTTTGGCGCAGGTGGTTCGGGCTGGGGCATGGCCGGATTGTCGTTGCTTTACTTCGGGGCGGCGCTGGGGCTGGCTCGCTTTGGGGCGGGTTCGACCTTTACCCGCCATTTCGGGCCGTACAGCTACCCGGCTTTGCTGGGCTGGGTCGCATTGGGCGTGGGTGCGCTTTATAAAATGAACGAAACTTCGTATGCCGATAGTATTCTGGTCAGTTTAGCGTTGTCGGCGACTGCCGCGCTTGCCGCCGTCATTTTGAAGGAGTGGCGCTTTAACTGGCTGGTGGTCAATTTCCTGCCCTGGGCCAACTGGAAACTATGGCAATTGTCCGGCCTCGAATTGTTCTGGCAACCGCTTTTCATTGCCGCCATTGCCACGCTAATGCTGGCTATCGGCGAATGTTTAAACGGACGGCCCGGCAAACCCTACCGCATGACGGCTCACCAGCAGACCGCCGCCAGCGTATTGGTCAGTCTGCTGATGTACGCCACCACTTTCACCAGCATCAACAACACCACGATTATAAAAATCGCGCTGTCCGCCATGCTGCTGCTCCTAATACCGTATAGCACACTGGCGCTGCTACGGCGGCAGCCAGTCTATGTCTATCCGCTTGGGCTGATAACCAGTCTGGCGGCGATAATCTGGGGCAAGTGCGCCTGGCTCTGGCTGGAATGGCCGATTATTGAGACGACTATGTGGAGCTTTCTGGCAATCGCTTTGATAGCGGCCTTGCTCTATCCTTTCAGCCTGAAAGTTTTTCCCGTACCGCCTGCTGACCGTCCGCGCAAATCGGCCTTCCCGCCTCGCGCCGTACTTTCCCAAATGTCGCACTTCTGGACGGGGCTGGCGATTCTATTCGCGCTGGCAGTACCGGGTTCGTTGAGCGTGGTGCTGGCGGCGGCAGTGCTGTTATATTTGCTGCGGAGCTACCACGAGCAGCGCCCCTGGTTACTAGCCCTTAGCGTTGGACTTAGCGCCTGGTTCCTCTGGCACTCGCTACACTGGACGAGCGTACCGAACGGTTTGAACGGGTTGGCGCTGGTCGGGTTAGCGGCTTTCTTTATGGCAAGCGGCCTATTTATCAAACGCCGAAATTCGAGCGAGAGCAGCCGCTTTAAATACAACCGCCGGGCCTGGCAAATTTGTTATGCGGCAGGATTGCATCTTTATGTGGCGGGATTGCTACTCTCTACCGAATTTCGGCTGGTCAGCCGGGCATTATATCCGCCAGGATTTCCGCATTACGTAGAAACAACCACCGGGGCGGTTAATGTTGGGCTGCCTACCACGCTGGCTTTAGGGCTGATGGGCCTGATGTTCGGCCTGATGGCGTGGCTGGAACAACGCAAGTGGGCCTATCTCGCGCTGGGGAATTTCCTGGCAGCTTATATCTTAAGTTTTATGTTAAGTAAAACAAGCTGGGAATGGTTTGGCGTGGCGCTATTGCTTCCGGCGGCACTGACGCTAGGAATCGGCTTGAAGCTGGCCTCCCCGGTTGGGCCAATGTTCCAACGGGTAGCACTGGGCTTGCTACTGGTGGGCTTGCCGTTTGCCTGGAGGGATGACCGCCTGATGGTAGTGCAAACGTTCATTTTGACGCTGGTCTGTCTGAGTTTGTTCCGCTTAAGCGGCAAATTGCAATGGCTCTACGGTACGCTGGTGTTCGGCACGTATGCAGGCTTGCTGGCAATTTATTTAAGCCCAATACTTACTGAAGATTGGTGGTCAGCCGCACAGGGGTTAGCCGTGTTGCAGATGATTGGAATGTTGTATCTGGCAAGCGACGTGCGCTGGCTGGATAATGCGCGGCGCTGGCACGCTGTTACGCTACTCTCAATCAGTTCACAGGTCGTGGCGCTGTTCGGGCTGTATCTTAGCTCAATCTTGTCTACCAACACTCAAATAGCCTGGAATCTGGCGGCACTTGCCGGATTGTCTCTGGTTAACCTGTTGGTGACGCGCCGACTCATCTGGCTCTACGCCGGATTATTCGCCAGTCACCTGACCTATCTGGCAATCCTGCGAGTTGTCGTACCGTTCGGCCTGACCCTTGAGGGGTTAGCGTTTGCCCTGTTAACGGCAGGGGTAATGATGGCGCTGTTCGCGGTACGGCTGGGCTACGTAACCGAAAATTTGCAGGGATTGGCAACTCGTTTGCGGCACGAAAAACTTTTAGTGAAAAATTTGCTGCACCTCAAAAGTATAGCGTTACCGTTCTATCTAATGGCGGCACTCGATTTAACGATTACGCTAGTGGTAGCTAACGGAGAAACGCTGGGGATAAAACTGGTAATCGGTAGTAGCGTGGCGCTATGTCTGGGGTTGGCGGCAATCTGGGAGCGGAGCAAGCCGTTAGCCTGGATGAGTCAGGCGCTAGTGGTGGCAGGTGCTTTCTACCTAGCCAGCAAAGTCGCACCGGGTTTCGGCGTGGTCGGGTTAGCACTGATAGCTTTGGCTCTGACGAGTGCGGGCTATGGGCTGGTACAGAGTGCCGCTAAAGTGCTGGCCCAACCAATGCGGCAAGCGGCCCATATTACGGCGGGCGGTGCAACGCTATGGTGGAGCTACCATTTCTTCGAGCGCAGCCGCTTTGAAGCATGGCAGAGCTTTAGCTGGCTGCTGGGCCTAGTCGGTCTGAATTATCTGATGGTCAGTCTGCTGGAAAGCCGACGACGGACGGCGGACGAGAATGTAGACAAATGGCGCTACCTGAGTTACGGCTCAATCTTGCTCATCGAGGGCTGGTTCAGTCTGCAACTGGGGCTGGGCAGCGTAGGCCAGCTACAGGTGTACGTTATTCCGCTTGGTCTGTTACTACTGGCTTTTGGCTGGCAAGAGCGCAACGGGCATAACCCCCGCCTGACCAATCTGCTAGAAAGTCTGGGTCTAGTAATTTTGCTAGGAACTACCTTATTACAGGCGTTCGGCTTGCAAACGCTGGGCCTGGACAAAAGCTGGTACGGTGGCTGGTTGCTGGTGGAAGCACTACTGGTGCTGGGCTTTGGCGCGTTACGCGGGTTGCGCTACTACTTCTTTGGTGGACTGACAGCCCTCTTGCTCGATGCCGTAGCGCTCATGCTCGACCCGGTGCGGGCGGCGGACAAATGGCTGGTGCTGGGCCTGACCGGGCTGACCCTGATTGCGCTGGCGCTCTTTTTGGAACGCAAGCGCGAAATGGTGTTGGTGCTATCGCGAAACTGGTTTACCCGGCTGAGTCAGTGGGAATAATTTGGTATGATTTGTCGTAGAAAACCCGCCCTGGAATAAATTCCGGGGCGGTCTACACAAAACACCAATTCGGGCTTAATTCCTTAAAATCAGATATTTTCCCGATACAGCGAAACCACCGCTTCATCGGATAGCGCATCAATATCGGGCTGGCTGTAGCCCAGTGCGGCGAGAATTTCGGCGGTGTGTTCGCCCAGCAAGGGAGGACGCACCCGCATTTCGGGCGGCGTATCGGAAAGCTTCAGGGCCGAGCCGGGCATCCGAATTGTACCTTCGCGGGGATGCTCGAATGTCACCAGCATATTGCGGGCCAAAGTATGTGGGTCGCTAAAGAGGGCTTCCATATCGTTGACCGGGCCGACGCATTGGTCTTCACCATCAAGCAGTTCAAGCCAAGCCGCCGTTGTACGGGTGCGGAAAATCTGGCGCAAACTTTCCCAGACCCCTTCCGGGCCAGCATTGGTATCATATTGCCGGACGATTAAATCTTCACGTTCCAGCTTGCGACACAAGCCCACCCAGAATTTCTTTTCCAGCGCCCCAACCGTTATAAAACTATCCTGGGTCGGATAGACCGCGTAGCAGGGATATGCCCCGGTCAGGCGGCTCTGACCGCGTGGCGGAGTCGGCTGCCCCGCCATATAATAGGCCGAAGCAAAACCGAGCCAGGCGATTACCCCATCCGACATAGCAATATCCAGATATTGACCGCGCCCGGTATGGTGGCGGGCTTGAAGTGCCAGCAAAATCGCCGTCACTGCGTTAGTGCCACCCACTAAATCGGCAATCTGCACCAGCGGAATCGAAGGCGGGCCGTCCGCCGGGCCAGTGCCTTCCAGCACTCCGGCATAGCCGATATAATTCAAGTCGTGTCCGGCTTTGTCGTGGTAAGGGCCATCCTGCCCGTAGCCGGAGAGCGAACAGTAAATCAGGCGGGGGTTTAGTTCCACCAGCGTTTCATAATCCAGACCAAGTTCTTTCATTTTACCGGGGCGGTTGCCCTCGAAAACTACATCGGCCTTTTTGACCAGTTCCTTAAAGAGGGCTTTGCCGCGCTCGGCTTTGAGGTTTAGCACCATGCTCCGCTTGTTGCGGTTGATATTCATAAAGTAGGCGCTTTCGTAGGTGTAGAGCGGGGCGGTCTTGCGGCAATAATCGCCCTCGCCGGGCGGCTCGATTTTTATTATGTCTGCCCCGAAATCAGCCAGCATCATCGAGGCAAAACCACCCGGCAGCAACCGGGTCAAATCCAGCACCGTCACGCCCTGCAACGCCTTTGCGCGCTCCTGCGGTTTCTCCATTTTTAATTCTCCTCTCTTTGTGAAGTAGCAAGAATTATAGCATACCGCTAGATGAGGAGAACGAGAAGGAACGAAGATTGAGGACGGAAAATTGTATCTTCCGTTCTCCTTCTCCTTTATCCTTTTGTTTTGGGTTTTTGCTTCAAGAGAAATTTGGCGGCGGCTTTTAGTTCGGCGATTTCGTGGGGCATCCAATCCAGGCCGTTTAGTTCTTCGTAGAGGGCTTGCCGGGAAGCGCCTCGGCTGGCTTCGGCTTCCAGCAAGTTTTCGCGGCTCAATCCTATTTCATCTTCAAAGCGGGCGATGAGTGCTTCGCGGCGACGAGCTTTGTCGCGCTCGGTGGCCCATTTAGCAATGCGGCTTTCGTATTTCTCAACCAAACGCTGGGTCTGCTGAAGGGCTACGATTTGGTCACGTTCCAGTTCTGCCGCCGGAAGATTTATAGCAGCTAGAGCCAGAGCAACGCGCTCCTGGTGAGTGGCATAGAGTTTTTTGCTTTTGGGGTCTTCCTTGCGTTTGAAGCGGGTTGCTTCCCACCATTCCACCGAATCGCGTATCGGCCCAATATGCGCGGCAATCCATTGTTGGGTTGGCTGGATATGGTCGCGGTCATAGAGTAATTGCCGTTGCTGGGCTTCGGCAAGCGTAACTGGCAACACAGCGTAAGGCCACATGGCCGCCTCAAGTGCCGCAAAATTATCGGGCCAGCGCCAGCGCCGCGCCCGGAAACGAAAACGAGCATGGTTCGCCTTCAAACGAGCCACAATCTCCCAGAATTCGCCGATTATATAATAAGTATCCTGGCTATAGCCCAGCCGTACTGCTACCATCGAACTTGAAGTTACCTCTAATTTTTTAACTACACACCCCGTCACGCCCCTTTGCGGGGTGTGAGGCACGAAGAATCTATGGTTGTTTCAAAATAAAGTGCGGTGAGTAGAACCGAGACCCTTCCGGCTAATCCGGCCTGCATCTAGCCTGATTTTTCCCACTTAAAACCGCTAATAGAAGCAATTTGTAGGCCAATGGGACGAACAGATTTTGCAAAATTGTCACTAATTGATTAAACTCTTACCTGAAATCACCATATTGCATTAGTCAGTAGTAGGCGCACTAACTATGCCACAGGTGTTTTGTCTATATTTGATTTACCACTACCAATAAAGGAGAAAGAAATTGTATCAGCTAACAAAAAGCCTACAGTTCGATGCGGCGCATCAGTTGCGCGATTACCCTGGCAAATGCGCCAATCTTCACGGTCATACCTATAAAGTGGTGGTTTGCGTGGCGGGCGAAAAAGTTTCGGAAATCGGCATGGTCTACGATTTTTTTGATATGAAACAACTAATGCAAGAAGTAGTTGACCAGCTTGACCACAAATTTATCAACGAAATTCCGCCTTACGACGAAATAAACCCTACCGCCGAAAACATGGCCTATCATATCTACCAAACCTTCAAGCGCCGTCTGGAGCAGCAAAATCCGGCTCTGAACTTAGCTTATGTCGAAATCTGGGAAACACCTGGCTGTAGCGCCCGCTATAGTGAAGATTAAGTGAGATTGTGATAAAATTAGCACAATAAAGAGTAATTAAGCAGAACTTTCATTTTTTCTATAGATTTTGAAATTTTTCGCGAAAAATTTCAAAATCTATAGAAAAAATAAAGAAGGAGCAATCAAAGATGAGTGCAACAGAAGCGGGCGGCGGCACGCGCCTGGAAAAAGATAGCATTGGCGAATTAGCCGTGCCAGTAGAAGCTTATTACGGTGTCCAGACCATGCGGGCGGTGCAGAATTTCCCAATTAGCGGACTGCGGATGCCCACCGCGTTTATCCATACCCACGCCATGATAAAGCGGGCGGCGGCTGAAGTTAATTTTGAACTGGGCCAATTAGAAGAATCGCTTTACAAAGCCATTACTCAGGCCGCTCTGGAAGTCGAAGAAGGTAAACTGGACAACGAATTTCCGATTGATGTTTATCAAACCGGCTCTGGCACTTCCACCAATATGAACGTCAACGAAGTAATTGCCAGTCGTGCCAACGAATTGCTCGGCGGCAAGCGCGGCGACAAAAAGCCGATTCACCCCAACGACCACGTCAATATGGGCCAATCTTCCAACGATACTATTCCGACCAGCCTGTATGTCTCGGCCCTGGTCGCGATTGAGCAACAACTTCGTCCGGCGTTGCGTACTCTCGAAAATTCGTTGCGGGCTAAATCCACCGAACTATGGGAAGTAATCAAAACCGGGCGCACCCACCTTCAGGACGCTACCCCGATTCGGATGGGCCAGGAATTTTTGGGCTTTGCCGGACAAATCGAGCGCGCCCAACGTCGCCTGGACGATGCCGTCCGCGAACTGAGCGAAGTGGCGCTGGGTGGTACTGCCGTTGGTACAGGTGTTAATATGTACCCCGGCTTTGCCGAAAAAGTGCTGGCGAAAATGAGTCAGTGGCTTAAAGTCGAGTTGAAGGAGAGCGACAACCACTTCCAATCGCAAAACACCCTCGATGGCGCAGTACACGCCAGTGGCGCGCTCCGTACCATCGCCGTCAGCATCATGAAAATCGCCAACGATATTCGCTGGATGGCTTCCGGGCCACGCGCTGGTATCAATGAGATAATTGTGCCTGCGGTGCAGCCCGGTTCGTCTATCATGCCCGGCAAGGTCAACCCGGTTATTGCCGAATCTGCCACGATGGTCGCGGCCCAGGTTATCGGCTTCGACGTAACTATCGGGCTGGCGGGGCAATCCGGCAACTTTGAACTGAATGTCATGATGCCTTTGGTCGCCCACAACCTGATGCAAGCCATTGAACTGCTTTCGCATACCGCTACCAATTTCGCCAGTCAGTGCATTGATGGCATTGTCGCCACCGAGTACGGCCCGAACGTACTGGAACAGGGCCTTTTGCTTGCCACGCCGCTTGCCCCGATTATCGGCTACGACAAAACGGCCTATTTGGTCAAGCGCGCTCTCGCCACTGGCAAAACTATTCGCCAACTGGCCTACGACGAAAGCGGCCTCCCCAAAGATGAAGTAGACCGCCTCCTTAATCCCGCCGCCATGACCGAACCGGGTGCGCCAATGGGTGCAAGTGGAGGGTAGAGATGAGCTTTCAGTTTTTAAATAGGGACAGCAACACTTCCATAAAAGCATTAAATATGGTAAAATGTTCTATAACAATAATGATTTTGTGGCGAAGAGAATAATGTTAAAACACTCGAAAGCCAGTCTAGTTAGGTATTGACAAGCACAGTTAGTTTTTTGGAGGCAGCAAGCCAATATGGCAGAGATAACTTGGCTCGGTCATTCGTGTTTTCGGTTGAGGAGCCGCGAAGCAACGATTATGACTGATCCATATAACAAGCGTTTGGGACACGATTTCGGCAAACCGCGTGCCGATATTGTTACGGTCAGTCGTCCGGGAGATTTATATAGTTTCGTCGAAGTAGTTAAGGGCGAGCCGAAAGTTCTAAGTGGGCCGGGCGAGTACGAAGTTAACGATGTCTTTATTACCGGCGTTGGGACATACGACAAAAAGAAGATGAAGAACACGGTCTATGTCCTGGAACTGGAAGGGATGGTTATCTGTCACCTGGGAACGCTAGGCCATATTCCGACCGCCGAACAGCTCGAACAATTGAGTAACATTGATGTATTGCTCATTCCAGTCGGGGGTGGCAACACCATAAACGCGGCCGAGGCCAGCGAGGTCATAAGTACCATCGAGCCACATATCGTCATCCCGATGCACTATCGGGTAGATACGTTCGATGCTGAACTGGATAGTTTGGAAGCCTTCTTAAAAGAAATGGGCTTGAGCGATACCCCTCCGCAGGACAAGCTCAATCTCAAGCCTAGCGATTTACCCGAAGGCACAAAAGTAGTGATACTCGATTACAAGAGTTTAAAATAAGAAAAGAACTAAAAGGGAGGCGGGCCGAAGGTCCGCCTCCCCTCTTTTTGGGATTATGAAACAGGATTTTTACTTCTTTAGCTTTGAATTTTTTGCAAAAAATTCAAAGCTAAAGAAAAGTTGATGTGACTCAGGGTAACTCAAGGGGAAATGTAGGAGGACTTTTATGCCTAAGTATATTTTTGTGACGGGTGGCGTGGCATCCTCAGTAGGGAAGGGGATTACCGTTGCCAGCATTGGGAGGCTGCTCAAAAGCCGGGGGATTTCGGTCAGTATTCAAAAACTCGACCCGTATCTAAATGTAGACCCCGGCACAATGTCGCCTTACCAGCATGGCGAAGTTTTTGTGACCGACGACGGCGCAGAGACCGATTTGGATTTGGGCCACTACGAGCGCTTTATTGACGAGAACTTGAGCCGCGCTTCTAACGTGACCACCGGGCAGGTCTATAGCTCGGTCATTCAGAAGGAGCGGCGCGGCGATTTCCTGGGCGGCACAATTCAGGTTATCCCGCACATTACCAACGAGATTAAAGCCCGCATCGGGGCAGTCGCCCGCCAGGGCAACCCGGAAGTAGTGATTGTCGAGGTCGGCGGCACAGTCGGCGATATTGAGAGTCAACCCTTTTTAGAGGCAATTCGCCAGATGCGAAAAGATGCCGGGCGCAACAACGTGCTATATATCCATCTAACCTTGCTGCCGGTCATTTCTTCCACTGGCGAACTAAAAACCAAGCCGACCCAGCACAGCGTCAAGGAATTGCGGGCCATCGGTATTCAGCCGGACGTGATTGTGCTGCGAAGCGACTTTCCGATTACCGATGAAGTACGCGCCAAAATTGCCCTGTTCTGCGATGTAGACATGGAAGGCTGTGTGCCGCTTCCGACGGTCAGCAGTATTTATGAAGTGCCGTTGATTCTGGAAGAGTTTGGACTGGGCAAGTATATTTGCGAACGCTTGAGCCTGGGCGGACACAAGCCGGAATTAGAAGGCTGGGCCAACCTGGTGCAGCGTATTCAACATCCGCTCCGCACCATCAAAATTGGGTTGGTCGGTAAATACGTCGCTTTGCACGATGCTTATCTGAGCGTAGCAGAGTCGTTAAACCATGCCGGATTATTTCATGGCTTGAAGATTGAAATCGAATGGATTAACTCCGAAGAGTTTGAACACGAACACGGCTACAAACGGGCTAACGAGCGGCTCAAAGACGTGCATGGCATCGTCGTGCCGGGTGGCTTCGGAGACCGAGGCATCGAAGGGAAAATTCAGGCCGCCCGCTACGCCCGCGAGAATAACGTGCCGTATCTGGGCCTGTGCTACGGGATGCAGATGGCGGTGATTGAATTCGCCCGTCACGTCGCCGGACTTCCCGAAGCTAATACCACTGAAGCCGATACCCATTCGCCTTATCCAGTAATTGATGTTATGCCCGACCAGCGCGACATCGCCGACCTGGGCGGTACAATGCGGCTCGGACTTTACCCCTGCCGCTTGAAACCGGGTACGAAAACGGCGGCAGCTTACGGCAATATAGATGAAGTGCAGGAACGCCACCGCCACCGCTTCGAGTTCAACAATCTGTACCGCGAGCGATTGGAACGAGCCGGACTAACTTTGAGCGGACTTTCGCCGGATGGTCGTTTGGTCGAAGTCATCGAGCTTGAAAACCATCCCTGGTTCGTCGGGACGCAGTTCCATCCTGAATTCAAATCCCGGCCCAACCGTCCACACCCCTTGTTCCGCGACTTCATCGGTGCAGCCTCGCAAATCTTGCGCGAAGGCGAACAGCGCAAGCTACCACTAGACGAAGTAGCGCCCGTTGAGGTC
>JBBQXW010000212.1:0-12889 GCA_038209275.1 Chloroflexia bacterium
AGGGAAAGGACGCACAGGGTTTCGGCTGGATTTATTGCCCACTCGCGCTATTGCGTGGTAGTGGTGTAGCCCGCCCCTTGCTTTTACCCCTTGCAGGATAAAGTCAGGTGGTCGGGTTTTTTTGTGTCTCCTTCCCGCCCTGCTTTATCCGCATGGGATTAGCATGTGAATCGAGTCAGCTTGTTCGGGTTTTCCTTTCTCTTGAGTCTAACACGGTCACTATATTATTTTCTGAATTTTCGCTTACACCTAAGCTCAAATCCAGAAATTTCTCAGCTTTAGAAAATTTTTGCAAAAATTTTCTAAAGCTGAGAAATAATTCCAGTAGGGGTTTGAAGGGTCAAACCCTGAGCGAAGTGAAAGTTCCAGTTTTTGAAACTGGAGGAGTACAAGGTAAATTCACCTTGTCAATTAAAAGGAGAAAGGAAAAAGTGTTGAAAGTTAAGGAAAAAGCACGTTTTGGTCTACCCGGCCTGATAGCGGCGCTACTACTCGCGCTACTGCTGGCAGCTTGCGGCGATAATACCGCTACCACCGTACCCGCCACGACTACTGCCACCCCCACAACGGCGGCGGCTACAACGGCCCGACCCACTACCGCTCCGGCTACGACTGCCGCAGCTACAACAAATGCCGCGACTACTGCCGCTGCTACGACTGCTCCGGCGACTACTGCTGCCACACCTACAACGGTAGCGGCTACGACTGCCCCGGCAACTACGGTGGCAGCGACCACTGCCGCTGCTACAAAATCCGGCGCGGTAACTTATCCGTTGACCGTGACCGACGATGCCAAACGCAGCGTGAAATTTGATAAAGCGCCCACCAAAATTGTCTCGTTAGCACCGAGCAACACCGAACTATTGTATGTGCTGGGACTGGGCGAACGGGTGGTTGGGGTAGATGAATACTCGAATTTCCCCGAAGAAGCCAAGAAAGTAGAAAAAATTGGCGGCTTCAAAGATACCAATATTGAACGAGTGGCCGCACTTGGTTCGGATTTGGTGCTGGCGGCTGGCATTACCTCGAAGCAATTAATCACCAGCCTGGAGTCACGTGGCATTGTTGTGCTGGTGCTGAACCCAGCTAATCTCGCTGGCGTGACGGCGAACATGAAGTTGCTGGGTCAGGTAGCCAACGTGCCGGACAAGGGTGATGCTGCCGCCGCCGACTTCCAGAAAAAACTCGACGAAATCGCCGCTAAATTTAAGGATAACAAGGCCCGGCCTCGCGTGTTTTACGAACTCGACCCGACCCTGTTCACTGTCGGCCCTGGCTCGTTCATTGACGACATGATTCAGAAAGCGGGCGGACAAAACATTGTCACCGATGCGACCAATCCGTACCCGCAACTAAATCAGGAAGCGGTCATCGCCAAAGACCCCGAAGTAATTTTGCTGGGCGACGATAGCGGCGGCGTAGATACGCCCGAAAAAATCCTGTCTCGGCCCGGTTGGTCGAATATTACGGCGGTCAAGAGCAAGCGCATAGTCTCTCTCAACGCCGACCTGGTAAACCGCCCCGGCCCGCGTGCCGCTCTCGGTGTCGAAAATATCGCGAAGGCGCTTTATCCAGATTTGTTTAAGTAGGAATGAGGAACGAGGAATGAGGAACGAGGAATGAGGAACGAAGAATGAGGAACGAGGAATGAGGAACGAGGATGAATAAGCTTGAGCAAGCGAAAGATTATAGCCCTTCCGTCAAAGCTGCCCGCAAACAAAGCAGTTCTGACTCCTCGTTCCTCATTCTTCGTTCCTCATCCCTTTTCAGCACCTACCGTCGGCGATTGGCGCTGATTGGCCTGAGCCTGCTGGTGCTGGCGGTGGTGCTGGTGGGCTGTGTTACGTTTGGCAGCGTGGCGGTGCCGTTTGGCACGACCCTCAAAATTGTCTGGAATCATACGTTCGGCCTAATCTGGTCGTTGCCGGTGGATTACACGACTGGCAGCGATACGATTATCTGGCAAATTCGGTTGCCTCGGCTTTGTCTGGCGGCGTGTGTCGGGGCGGGGCTGGCCGGGGCAGGGACGCTTTACCAGGGTTTGTTCCGCAATCCCTTAGCAGACCCCTATCTGGTGGGTGTGGCGCAAGGGGCGGCGCTGGGGGCGGTCTCGGCAATTGTGCTACCCTTGCCCGCGTTTATAATCGGGGCAGGGGCGGTGCAGTGGGGCGCGTTTATCGGGGCAATCATCGCTGTCGGGCTGGTTTATAATCTGGCGCGGGTGGGTGGCGAAATTCGCACTGCTACCTTGTTGCTGGCGGGCGTGGCTATCGGCTCGCTCGGCGCGGCCATGACCACTTTGCTAACTTATCTACACAACGATAAGCTGGCGACGATTTACGGCTGGCTGCTGGGCGGCTTTAATGCGGCGGGTGGCTGGGATAACGTTGGGATGATTGTACCTTACCTGACCATCGGCATCGTGCTTTCGGTGGCAACCGGGCGGCGGCTCAACGTTTTGCAAATGGGCGAGGAACAGGCCGCTCAACTAGGCGTAAACGTGGCACTGCTCAAGCCTTTGCTAATAATTGCCGCAACGCTCATGGCGGCAGCCGCCGTTTCGGTCAGTGGCCTAATCGGTTTTGTCGGTCTGGTCGTGCCGCATCTGGTCAGAATGTTGACCGGGCAGGATTATCGGTTGCTGCTGCCACTATCGCTAATCTGGGGCGGAATTTTTATGGTAATGTGCGATGCGTTTGCCCGTACTATGATTTCTCCGGCAGAATTACCCGTCAGCATCATAACCGCTTTCCTGGGTGGCCCGTTCTTTATCTACATTATGCGGCGCAAGAAAAAGGTGCAGGAATGAGCGCTTTTTTAACCGTAAATCAGCTCAAGGCGGGCTATGCCGATAGACTGGTTTTATCAGGCTTGAGCCTGGAAGTCCAGCCCGGCGAACTGCTAGGGGTAATCGGGCCGAACGGCTGCGGCAAATCTACTCTGATTAAGGCAGTTAGCGGCGTGCTAAAACCACGCAGTGGGCAGGTTCTGCTCGAAGGGCGCGATTTACTAAGAATGAAAGCCGAAGAACGCGCCCGGTTGGTCGGGGTGGTGGCTCAAAACCCCAGCCTGCCGCCCGCCTTTACCGCCGCCGAAGTAGTGATGTTCGGGCGCACGCCTCACCTGAAAGCCTTTCAGCAAGAAGGCCCGGACGACTGGTGCATTGTACAGCAAGCGATGGAAGCCGCCGCTTGCTGGGATATGGCGGGGCGGCCTGTAGGTGAACTATCGGGCGGCGAACGGCAGCGCGTTTTGTTTGCGCTGGCGCTGGCCCAACAACCGCGTCTGCTGCTGCTGGACGAACCAACCACCTACCTCGATATAAATTATCAGGTCGGCATGATGGATATTGCCGCCGAATGGCTGCGGGCCGGGCTAACGCGGGGCGTGCTGGCTATTTTCCACGATTTGAACCTCGCTGCCCAATATTGCAACCGTCTTGCCCTGCTCTCGAAAGGCCAGTTATTAGCACTGGGCAATCCCCACGAAGTTTTGACCACCGAAAATATTTTGCAGGCTTACGGTGCTTCGGTGCTGGTCGCTCCGCACCCCGGCAACGGCTTGCCCACCACTTTTATTTTGCCCGGCAACCATTCTACTCATTTGCCGCGTTAGAATTTTTTGAGGTTCTTTGTGTCTTCGGTTGTTTGTGCTAAAAATGCTTTTCCCTTCTTTCCTCAATAAATTTAGGGTGAGCGTCAGCAAAACCCGGACGTTCACGTCCGGATTGGCTTGACCCTGGCAGCCTGTCGGGGAAAGCAGTCAAATCAACTGAAGTGTGTTAGACTGAATTGTGAGTAAAAAATTCAAAACGGTAGATCATTTAGCCACCCTCGACCCATTTGCAATGCGTTGAGCTTATAGGTGCAAGCAACGCCGTAAGCACCTTAAAAAGTGAAAAGTGATTAACTTCTAGTCGCATATTGGGGACAGTGGACCTTTCGAGAAAGCTTCGTTAGCTAAAATTTAGCTTGTCAAGCTAAATTTTAGCTAACGAGGCTTTCTCAATGTCTGATTTTACCCCTTCTCCGCGCTTTTTTCAGCTGCTCACTGCTCCTTTGCAGCCGTTGGGTGCAACGGCACTTATTTGACCGGGTGAGCCAAGCTGAAATCGAGGCTTACACTGAGAAGCTCAGAGCCGAAGTTAAGCTGGTTAAAACTTAACTTAAAAGCTCAACACATTACAAATGACTAAATGTAGTGAATTGCACATAAAAAAGAGGCTATTGATAACTTATTTTACCCAATGCTACCACCTGTTGTATAATAATGAGCTAGTCGCTACTAAATACTAGCACCACTGGTTGTTTAAGCGGAGTTGCACTCTTCGTACTTTTTCTACGCTTGGCTTGGAAAATTCTACGCTATGATTAGACGAAAAAGGGAGTTTAAGCTCGATTCTATTCTACGCTTGAAATGGAAATCACAAGAAGTGTGATTTCCATTTAATGGGAAGATACAAATAGACCTTTCAGGGTTCTTTCGACGGCGATATTAGATATGTGCAAATAAATATATTTTTGTTTGAGGAGAGCGAAATATGTCAGATGAGGGGAAAGGCGGGGCGAATAGCACGCCGCGCACGATGTTTGAGAAAATATGGGAAGCCCATGTGGTGCGCGAAGTGCCGGGGCAATGGACGATTCTTTATATTGACCGCCACCTGGTGCATGAAGTGACCTCGCCCCAGGCGTTTGAGGGGCTGCGGATTGGCGGACGCACGGTGCGCCGTCCCGAAGCGACTTTTGCGGTGATTGACCACGCTATTCCAACCACCGCAATAGGTAGCTACGGCAAGCGCAGCGCCGTGCCAGTGGAAGACAAAGAATCGGCCCTGGCAATCAGTACGCTGGAACGTAACGCCACCGAGTTTGGCATTACTTTCTTTAATCTGGACGATGCGCGCAACGGTATCGTGCATATAATGGCTCCTGAAGAAGGCGTGACGTTGCCGGGTACTACTGTGGTTTGCGGCGATAGCCACACCGCCACGCACGGCGCGTTCGGGGCGCTGGCTTTTGGTATTGGCACAAGCGAAGTGGAGCATGTGCTGGCAACCCAGACAATGCTTCAAACCCGCGCAAAGACCATGGAAGTCCGCATCGAAGGTCAGCTTGGGCCGGGCGTAACTGCCAAAGACGTGATTATTTACATTATCGGGCAGATTGGCACGGGTGGCGGCAACGGTCACGTCATTGAATTTACGGGTGCGGCGATTCGTTCGCTTTCGATGGAAGGCCGCATGACCTTGTGCAATATGGCAATCGAGGCGGGCGCACGGGCCGGAATGGTCGCGCCGGACGAAAAGACTTTTGCTTATCTCAAAGGCCGACCCTACGCCCCCAAAGGCGAAGATTGGGAACGCGCTGTAGCAATGTGGCAGCAATTACCGAGCGATGCGGGCGCGAATTTTGATAAAGTAGTAGTGATGCAGGCATCTGACATTGAGCCGCAAGTGACCTGGGGAACTAATCCGGGCCAGACCGTCAACGTTAAGGGGGCAGTACCTGACCCAGAGCAGATGACCGACCCGGTGAAGCGCTCGGCGGCAACCCGTTCGCTTTATTACATGGGCCTGACACCCGGCCAAAAAATCGAAGAATTGCAGCTAGACCGGGTTTTTATCGGTTCGTGTACCAATAGCCGTATCGAGGATTTGCGCGAAGCGGCCCGCGTCGCTAAAGGCAAAAAGGTTGCTCCAACCGTGCGGGCGATGGTGGTCGCCGGAAGCGGTTTGGTCAAGGCTCAGGCCGAGCAAGAAGGGCTAGACCAGATTTTCCTCGAAGCTGGCTTTGAGTGGCGCGAACCGGGCTGTAGCATGTGTATCGCGATGAACGGCGACAAACTGGCGGAAGGCGAACGCTGTGCCTCTACTTCTAACCGCAACTTTGAAGGGCGGCAGGGCAAGGGTGGTCGTACCCATCTGGTCAGTCCAGCGATGGCTGCCGCCGCCGCGATTGCCGGACACTTTGTAGATATTCGGGAATGGAAATAAGAATCTATCGCCGTAGGGGTTTGATTCATCAAGACCTTTATCTGAATATAATAAATTCAGAATTTTTGCTTTTTCTTAGCTTTTGAAAAATTTTTGCAAAAATTTTTCAAAAGCTAAAAATTATTATTTCTGAGTCAGTTTTTGATTTTTTGCAAAAAATCAAAAACTGACTCAGAAACGGCTAGTTTGACATGGTAAGCGATAGTCCTGAAATGATGTTCTGTTCTATAAATGTTTTATATATAAAGGAAGACCGAAATGGAAGCATTTAAAACTATGAACGGCGTGGTGATGCCGCTTGACCGCGCCAATGTGGATACCGACGCGATTATTCCGGCCCGTTACCTGAAATCAATTCATCGTACCGGCTTTGCCGACGCGCTCTTCTCCAACTGGCGCTACCTGGAAGATGGCGTAACGCCCAATCCCGATTTTATTCTGAATGAGCCGCGCTACAAAAACGCCTCGATTTTGCTGGCCCGCGAGAATTTTGGCTGCGGCTCGTCCCGCGAACACGCGCCCTGGGCTTTGCAGGAATACGGCTTCCGGGTTATTATTACGCCAGGCTATGCCGATATTTTTTACAACAACAGCTTCAACAACGGCGTATTGCCCATTACGCTCAAGCCGGAAGAGATTGACGAACTCTTCACCGAGGTGGAATCCGAGCCGATGCTACGGCTAAAAATTAGCCTGGAAGATGGCACTGTAACCGTGCCGGGTGGCAAAACTTATAATTTCGAGCTAGACCCGTTCAAGCGCGATTGCTTGCTACGTGGCCTGGATAATATCGGCTGGACGCTACAGTATGACGACATGATTAAAGATTTTGAGCAGAAAGAGAGCGCCGACGCTCCCTGGCTGTATGCGAAGTGATTTACGCACCCAGAGGGTACCCGCGATTTAGGATTTAGGATTTAGGATTTACGATTTACGATTTAGGTTGTGAAAATTTTGTAAAAATTTTCACAACCTAAAGAACTCTTTTTTGCTTAATATTTGGTTTTTTGCAAAAAACCAAATATTAAGCAAAAAATCTAGCAAAGAAGGAAATTGTTGTGAGTTTAGAGGAACAATCAAAGGTAGCGATGGTGATTACGGCCCACCCCGACGATTCGGAGTTTGGGTGTGCCGGAACGGTAGCCGCCTGGGTACGCGAAGGCTGGGAAGTTTACTACGTTATCTGCGCTGATGGTTCGGGCGGCGGGTCGGACGATGCCACTGATGTTGGGCCGGAGGCGCGCAAGCAAGTCGCCGATATACGAAAGCATGAACAACGCGCTGCCGGAGATGTGCTGGGCGTAAAAGAAGTAATCTTTCTGGACTATCCCGATGGGCAATTGCAGCCGACCCTTCAGTTGCGGCGCGATATTGTGCGGATGTTGCGCCAGTTCCGGCCTACCCGCGTCGTTTGCCAGTCGCCCGAACGTACCTGGACACCGCGCTACGCCTTCCCGCGCCATCACCCCGACCACCTCGCGGCAGGTCAGGCGGCCATAGAAGCGATTTATCCGGCCTCACAAAATCCCTGGGATTTTCCCGAACTTTTGGAAGAAGGTCTGTTGCCGCACCGGGTACGCGAAATTTTCATTATGGGTGCGCCAACCGCCAACTTCGGAGTTGACATAACTGAAACTTTCGATCTAAAACTAGCCGCTCTCCGCGCCCACACCAGCCAGACCGCCGAAGGCTTTGAACGCATCGAACCGATGATGCGTACCTGGGCCACCGACTGCGGCAAACGTTACGAAACGACCTACGCCGAGGAATTTCACCGCACCGAGAATTAGAAGGAGAAGGAAAGAGGAACGAAGAATAATTGTAATTCTCTGGTCTTATCGGGAGTGCCGATGCAGGCAGAGGTGAATTTTAGTAAGGGCGAATCGCATCAAGCTAAGGAGTTAAGCCTGAAATTGGTAGTCCCAGGCGACCCTTACCACTACACTACCACGTTAGCCTCTTTCTTAGCTTGATGCGTATGAGGCTAATTGCATTCGCCCCTACCGAGGCCAATTTCGGCCTTCCCGTCTTATCAGTCCTCACCAAAATCGTAAATCGTAAATCGCGGGTACCTTTGGGTACGTAAATCACTTCTCTCGTGGGTGCAATCGGTCGTAAATCGAAATACCGCTCAATAAAAGGGCCAACCAGAAGCTGCCGGAGATATAGCCACCGATTACATCGGTTAGATAGTGCGCTCCCCGGTAAATCCGGCTTAACCCAACCATGAGTACAGATGCCAGCATCGCAATCAGCCAGCCAATTAGAATAGCAGGATGTTTGATGAACTTGTAGCCCAGCCAGCCAAGTCCGCCACAAAAGCATAAAGTTGCCGTAGCGTGACCGCTGGGGAAACTAAAAGTGCTTAGTTGTGGTTTTGTGCTAACCCACAGCGCTGGACGTGGGCGGCGGAAGAAACGTTTAAGGATTTGGTTGAGAGTTATCCCGCCGCCACTTGTCAGGGTCAGTAACCAGGCGGCGTGCGGGTGCTTGCGCCAGACCAGCAGCCCGAAACTACCAATAGTCATAATTATGACGCTGCGGATACTGCCAATCTCGGTAAAGAATTTGAAGATTCTATCCAGAATGGGATTGGCTAAACTATGTAGCCACAAGCTAAAACGGTTGTCCAGGTCAGCCGATGTTTTGCGAAAGATGCCTTCTGCCAGTTCTTCAAATAATTTAGCCAGAAGAATTGCGCCGCCTAGCCCAATGGTGGCAAACAGGCCCATCTGCCGGACGACTCCAATTAACGCTTCCCAGACTGATTCCTTACTAGCACTGCCATTGCTATTGGAGGTTTGTTTGAAGAATTTTTCCATTTATAACCGTCCGGCTTTAACTTTTGGTGTTAGTTTCAATCATGCGACGGTAGCGGGCTTCTGCCAGCGAATAAATACCGTAGGAAACCAGACCAATTGCAACTAATCCCAATAATATCTGACCGTAAGGCTGTTGCGATAGCTCCTGGAGTGCGCCGCCCAAACCTTTAGCCTGGTCGGGGTTATGTTGGAGCGCGGCAATAATTAGGAAGAGGCCAATTACGCCAAAGACCACCCCGCGTGCCGCCAACCCAAACCGCCCAAAACGAATAGTCCATTCTTTAGTTCGAGCGTCCATTTCGCCCATTTCGAGATGTTTTTTAAATTTGGCCTTGTATGCTCGGTAAAACTGATAACCACCTACTCCCAGCACAATTAACCCGGCTACGATTACCAGCAACATTCCTAAAGGCTGTTTCAATAATTCGGCAGTCCAGTCCTTCGCACTATTATCAGAACTTTTGCCGTTATTTCCAGAGCCGGTCAGCAATTGAAAAGCCCCAAAGGTTAGCAAACTATATGAAATGCCCACTCCGGTATAGAAAAGACGGTGGGCAATCCCTTTCGGCTCTGCCCCTTTGCCCTCAGTATCGGCGATAGCTTTAACAAAACTCCATAAGGCGTAACAGGCCAGGCCAAAAGCAATTATTGCCAGTAGAATTTTGCCAAAAGGTTGTTCGTAGACTGTTTGAATCGCGCCTTTTCGGTCGGTTGTAGCGCCGCCATTTCCGATAGCCGCCAGCGCTGCTAATCCCCCAATAATAATGTAGACCACCCCTTTGGCGGCATAGCCCAACCGCCCTAACAGTACAACTCCCGGCTTACTGGCAGTATCATGCACCGCTTGTCCTACGCCAGGGACAGGTGCTGATTCAGTTGAAGTTGATTCAGCTTTAGATTTTGGATTTGCAGTGTCCATCAGGTTTTCTCCTTACTTTAGGGAACTGTGGTTATATCTGGCTGCCTGGTTTGCTCAGTTCCCGGCTCATAGTCTTTTTTAGACTCTTCCTGGCTCACAGGAATTTTAACTCGGAGAGCTTCCGGGTGAATTTTGTACTGTAAAGGTGGGGGTAGATGGTAGGCTTCACCATCGCAAGCCACATGTAAATAGCGGCGCGCCGAATAAATCACGGCTTCAAAAACTTCGGTTTTGGTGACAAGTGGCGATTGTTCTAATTTATTGCGTAAAAAACTGGTCGCTACCCGGAAAAGTTCAAAAGGAGTCGCCGCTTTTACCAGATAGGTATCGAGAATCTGGTCGTTCAGACGCTCCCGATGCCCCGCCCCTAGTGGTGACATATCGGCCCGGTTGTTGGAGAAAAAGACCAGACCCACCTTCAGGTTTTGGACTTCGCCATTAACCGCCAGCTTGATTTGCAAAAGAGTAGGATGTCGTAGCACGTTCCAGCCTGCCACCATATAAGCCAACCATTTACCCAGTTGCTTTTCGTGCTTTTCGCGCTGCTTGACCAGCCTGGGATAAATGCCAATACTGGAATTATTCAAAAAATATTTTCCGTTGACCTCGCCGACATCTATGCTTATCTCATCACCTTGTTCAAACAAAGTCAGCGCTTCTTCCAGATTGCCAGGGACACCAATATCGCGGGCAAAGTGGTTGAGCGTGCCAAATGGAATTACGACCAGTGGCACTTTGGTGTTGACCAACGATGAAGCGACGTAGTTAATCGTACCATCGCCCCCGGCAGCCCCAATCACTTCTACTCCCTGCTTAATCAGGCCAGAGATTATTCGAGGAAGATTATCGTGCTTTTTTATGATATGAACCTGTAAATCGGGCTGCTTTTCAGCCGCCGCTACCAGCGTTTCGAGTTCGCGGCCTCTTTTCGCCCTACCAGCGCCTCCGTTAACAAATAATACTTTTTTCTTCATTTGGATTCTAAAGCCATTTCTTTAATCAATTTTTTCTGAATTACTCAAATAGGGCATTTCAAATAATCTAACGCAAGAAAAGGGCCATGACAGGGTGTATTGCTTCTGCTGATTTCAGTGGGAAAGTGGGCTTCCTGGCTAGGTGCGGCCTTCGGTAAAAATGTCGTAGTTGGTGAAATCTTTGGCGCGGAGGAAAAGGAGTTCAAAGCGGGCGCTGTCGCCCACCTCGATACGTTGAGGATTGGTATAGGCGCTTTCTACATCAATAATGTTGCCCGCGTTGTCGTAGGCTGCGGCTAATATCTGGCTGTAGCGCGAAGCCACCTGCCCCAGATTGGTGAGCCGACCAGACAGGCGCGGCAAACCGTAGCCAGTTTTATCCAGCTTCAGTTCGGCGGGTTGCAACTGATAATTGAAGCCGCTTTTGAAGGTTTTGAAAAAGGGCAAAAACTCGGCATAAAACTTTACCTCGCTCCACTTCTCCGGCCCGCGTGGAATAAGGATACGAAACGGGCTTTTGCCTTTGGCTGGCACTACCGCCAGCGCGTTAATCATGGTGTCACTGGAAGCCAGTTCCTTGCCGCTTTCGTCCAGCAAACTAACGCTCAAGTTAATGCGCTGCTCCACGTTGGTGTCGTTCTGGAATACGCCGACTACGTATTGCGTGCGGTCTACTTCGCTTTTGTAAATTCGATAGGTCAGCACGTGCGAAGTTCCGGCTTCGTAGCGCCACTGGTAATAGTGCCGCCCGATGTTGCCCATCTCGACCCGCCATTCGGGAGCGTTGACGGGGGTGTAGGTCAGTACCCGCCGCTCGAAAAGCTGAATTAGCACCGTTTTGGTCTCGCCACCGACCTGCACCTGACTCCAGTAGGCTTCGCTAATCGGGTAGCCCATCGCAAAGACCCAATCGGTGTCGAGCTTATTCAGCCAGTTCCAGAAAACATCGGGAATATTGTGGCCCAGGTCGGTATTATAGTAAGCGTAACTAACTGGGGCGGGCGTGTTCCGCAGATTATTGATTGTGCCAACCCGGTTCAAAGTTGCCGTGACGCTTTGCCCGGTCAAATCGGTAGCGCGGGCATCGTTCCCGGTCAGGGTGACAAGTCCGGCCTTTCCAAAAGTGGTGTAGGTTGGGCAAGCCGGATTTGCCTCGTTATCGCCCGCCACGGGAATATCGGCTGGCAGCCCGTCCAGATAGCGATTATTACCAACTTGCATTTCTCCCGACACCAGTTCTTTAGTCAGCAAGCCGTTCGTGACATAGTAAGGACTGTTTTTGTCGGCGAATGGATTGGTTAGTTCCATCCGGCTCTTATCAAAATACTGCACCAGACGGCTACCCGCTGGCTCGTCGTAAAGCTCTTGTTTGCTGGCGAAAGGTGCTTCGCCCCATAGCCAGGGTCGCACGACCTTGCGTTCGGCTACCGCCTTGTCGCTCTGTTCCCAAACTTTCTGAAACGCCGGGTCAGCAAAATCTTCGGCCCTCAAATTTTGCGCCGAAAGAACCAGGCCAACCAGGTTGAAAACCATAACACAAAGAACTGGATATAGATAAAGTCGAAAATTTTGCGGAAAATGCTTCATAATTTTGAATACTAAAATTTAAAGATTATTCTAAAGTTGGTAGCCTGGGCAAGAGCGCTCGGCACTCAAGGCCGAGCTACGAAGCCTAAGCCCACTGAAGGGGCTGGTAAATCTGATTAACCACTTAGAGCTGGTCTAACAATGGTCATTCTGAGGTACGAAGAATCTCAGTCTGCCCCGTCGAACTGTCTTTTGAGTTCAAATCGAAATTCTTCGTACCTCAGAGGCTGTTTCAATCAGTTGTTTAGTTTGTTGTTTTGAGCGTAGCTAACAAAGTCTAGCAACTTTTAAAAGCCTTTCGCTACCCTCAAAGCGAAGTATTTAATCATTTGATTGAAACAGCCTCTCAGAATGACCGACCATCGAATTATTAGAGACATTCTCAGTAATTTTAATCCCTTTAGCGGATTTACGCTAGGTAGCTCGGCCTTGAGTGCCGAGCGCGCCTACCACTAATCTACCTCGTTAGCCTTTTCTCAGCTTGACTTGGACTAATTATCATCTACGTACAGTAATATTCTTTAGCTTCCAATACGTATTTTATCACTCACCCCGAAGATTAGCATTAGAAGCGCACTAGCTTCAAGCTCAC
>JBBQXW010000213.1:0-12850 GCA_038209275.1 Chloroflexia bacterium
CCTCCATAATTATTCCCAGCGTAATTTCGCCCAACCTAATTGGGCTGGGCAACGGCAACGAAAGCAACGCCCAAACCGTCACTTCGCTGTTGCAAGCCGAGCGGCGTGGCCTGAGTGAAGCCAACCGCTTGCTTGCTGGAAGCCGAGAAATTGCTCAGGAAATGGCCCGGCGCGGTTTGCAAGCCGAATATAATCCTTTCCCCACCGATACGGCAGCCTCCAACCCATCCGGCCCGGAATGGCAAATGTCGGTCAAACGACTGGTCTCAAAATATGGGAACAAATAAAGTTTCTAGTTTCTGGTTTCTAGTTTCTAGTTTCAAGTCAGCTTGGGTTTTACGGTTAGTTGGAATGGTTTTGCTGGTGGCGGGGTTTGTGGGACGCTGGGTGTATGGGCCGTTGGGCAAGAGTGCCGATTTTGGCTGGCAACCAGTTTGGGGCTTGCTGTTGGGGATTATTCCGGCTAATCTGTTTATTTTGCTGGCAATACCGAATTGTTTTAGCTATGTGGAACTGGTTTATCGGCGCGGGCAACCTGTGCTGACGGGAATATTAAAATGGATGGGCGGCTTTTTCTTGCTGATGGCGCTGCCGTTAACCTGGCTGGTTTTTGACCAGACCGAGCGCCGGACGACGGTGTTGTACGCAGATGGCACGCTGGGCTGGGGAACATGGGTGGCCTTGTCAGGTTTAATCCTACAGGTGGTGGGGCTAAGAATAGAGATAGAGCTAATCAAAAAAGGAGGAAACAAAGATGTTACCTGAAAATACGCTCAAAGACCGGGTGGCGATTATAACTGGCGGCGGTACGGGCATGGGCAAGGCAATGGCCCAGAATTTTGCCAGATTGGGGGCGAAAGTAGTTATCGCCAGCCGCAAGCTGGAAACACTTATTCTTCACCTGCTTACTTTTTGAAAGTAACTATTGTCAGACAGGCAGATTTGTGGTAAAATTAACGAAGTAGTAAAAAAGGTAAGCCGAAGGGGAAAATACGATGGCAGTAAATACACATTTGTGTCCTAAATACGAATATGCAATGGGTTTGCTCGGTAAGCGCTGGACTGGTTTAATTATGCGCGCTTTGATGGATGGCCCGATGCGCTTTAATGAATTGATGATTATAGTAGACAAGGTAAGTGACCGGGTACTGACCGAGCGTTTGCGCGAACTGGAAGCCGCCGGGCTGGTAGTGCGGGCGGTTTACCCGGAAAGCCCGGTACGGATTGAGTATAGCCTGAGCGAAAAGGGTCGGGCAATGGATACGGTAATGCAGGCGGTGCAGCAATGGGCCGATGCCTGGATTACGCCCGAAGAAGTAGCACAGGAAGAAGCGATTCAGAAAGCCGAAAGGGAGCGCCGCAAACGACCTGCCACCGTTGCCAATGAAGCCGAACTTGAGCAAGTGGTTGAGCGACTCGAACTTGTTCCGGCCCAAGCTTAATTGATAAGAAAATCCATTGGCGGAGCAATGTCCTACGAATAGCCGGATTTGCAACTGCTCGGCTTGACCAAACGTAAAATTTTTGTAAGTGACCGAATCCATGTTACAATGGGTAGGTCACTTTTTTTGCGCGGGTAGCATTTTTCAATAATTTCAAAGAAGGGCAAGGGAAATGAAGGCTGAAATTCTGTCCATTGGAACCGAGTTACTGTTGGGCCAAATTACCGACACCAATGCCGCCTGGTTAGCCGAACAGTTGCCGATGCTGGGTATTGACCTTTATTTTATTTCGCAGGTCGGTGATAACCGGGGACGGCTGACCGATACCTTGCGTTTGGCCTGGGGACGCTCCGACCTGATAATCTGTACAGGAGGGCTAGGGCCAACCGAAGACGATTTGACCCGTGAGGCTATCAGCGATTTGCTGGGCGAACCAATGGAAGTTCAGCCAGAATTAGAAAAGAATTTGCGCGAATTTTTTACCCGGCGCGGCATCAAGATGCCCGAACGCAATGTGAAACAGGCTACCCGGATTGCTTCGGCCCAGATACTTGATAACCCGATTGGCACAGCACCGGGTTGGTGGGTCGAAAAAGAAGGCAAGGTTATCGTGGCAATGCCGGGCGTGCCGCACGAGATGAAACAGATGTGGCAGACCCAGGCCGCGCCCCGCTTACGCACCCGCTTGCCCGGTGAAATTATTTTATCCAAAACTCTGAAGGTGCTGGGCAAAGGCGAATCGGCGGTGGAGGAGATGGTTAGCGATATGATTAAATCCACCAGCCCCACCGTCGCCACCTACGCCAAGCAGGACGGGATTCATTTGCGCGTTACTGCCAAAGCTTCGGACGAATTATCGGCGCGTGGCC
The DNA here is from genome assembly GCA_038209275.1 of Chloroflexia bacterium. GTDB lineage: Bacteria > Chloroflexota > Chloroflexia > Chloroheliales > Chloroheliaceae > L227-5C. The sequence continues at coordinate 2,312 of JBBQXW010000213.1, forward strand.
TCATTTTCGAGATGGAGATGAAGCTACGCGAACGGCTCGGCACGCTTATTTATGGCGCGGATGAGGAAACGATTGAAGGTGTAATCGGCGAAATGCTGCAAGACCGAGGCTTGACGCTGGCAGTAATGGAAGCCGGAACGGGCGGGCTGTTAGCCGCGATGTTGAGCGATGCTCCTTCCAGTCCCGATTTCTTTCGGGGCGGGTTGGTGAGCCAGCAGCGCGCAATGCTGGCGGAGTGGAGCGTAGACCGCGATTTGATTGAGATGCACAATATTATGAGCCGCGAAGTGGTCGAGGCGATGGCAACGGCTGCCCGCAATTCGATGGGGGCGGAAGCAGGGCTGGCAATTTGTGCTACCCCCGGCCCGGACGATTTTGAGGGCAAACCCGCCGGAAATATTTTTATAGCGGTAGACCTGGACGGCACAATCAAAAGTAGTGATGCTTACTACCGTTCCAAACCGGGCGAGGTCAAGCGGCTGGGTGTAGTATTTTCCTTGAACCTTTTGCGACGGGCCTTACTGAAGTAAAATTTATTAATTCACCACGGAGACACGGAGACACACGGAGAAGTACGGAGAGAAATCAGTTTTAAAAGGTAATTACTCAGCCTGAACTACAAATTCACCACGGAGGCACGGAGAAACACGGAGAAAGTTTAAAATTTGGCCTTAACTCCGTGCCTCCGTGGTGAGTAATTACTTTAAAAATTCTTATTTTTAGAGAGAGGAATAATGATGACGATTGCATCTTTTGTGGGGGCGCGGGTAAAGCGCAAGGAAGACCCCCGGCTAATACGGGGACAGGCGACCTACGTTGGGGATGTCAATTTGACCGGGATGCTACACGCGCAATTTGTTCGTACCCCCTACGCCCACGCCCGTATCAAAAATGTTAAGGTATCCCAGGGGCAAACGGGGCAGATTTTCAGGTGGGCCGATTTTAAGGATAGCCTCAACTTTGACCCGCTTTTCAGAAAATTGCCGAACCGCACTTATCTAGCGGACGACGAGGTGCGGATGGTGGGTGAAATGGTGGCACTGGTGGTTGCGCCGACGCTGGAACAGGCGACTGACTATGTTGATAAGGTTGAGGTTGAGTATGAGCCGCTGCCGCCCGTAGTTGACCCGGAAGAAGCGCTCAAGCCCGGTGCGCCAAAAGTTTATGCCCAGTTAGAATCGAACCTTGCCAAAGCGGTAGATGGCGGAGACCGGGCGGCGGTAGCGGCGGCGATTGAGGCCAGCCCGGTAATACTCGAACAACGAATTTATAATCAGCGTCTGGCGGCGCTTTCGCTTGAAACTCGCGGCATTGTGGCCGACTACAGCCGGGGAACCGGGATGCTAACTATCTGGCTATCGAACCAAGCGCCGCACCTGGCCCGTTCGACCTTTGCGGGCGTGCTGAAAATGCCGGAGCATCATATTCGGGTAATCGCGCCGGAAGTGGGCGGCGGCTTCGGGGCTAAGATTATGGTTTATCCTGAAGAACTAATTGTAGCGGCGACGGCGGTAAAACTGGGCCAGCCCATCAAGTGGATTGAGGGCCGTAGCGAAAATTTGTCGGCGACTTATCACGGGCGTTGCCAGGTTGATTATGTGCGGGTAGGTGCAAGCGAGGACGGCGTGATTAAGGCGCTCGACTTGCGGCTTGTCGCCGATATTGGGGCGTATGCCAACGACGACGGCCTTTTTATTCCAACTCTGACAACCCTAATGGCCTCGGGTTGCTATGCCATTCCGCAAATCTCGACCCGAATCGAGTATGTTTTTACCAATACCACGCCCACGACGGCCTATCGCGGCGCGGGGCGACCCGAAGCGGCTTACCTGGTCGAGCGGGTAATGGATGCGCTGGCGGCCAAGCTGAATATAGACCCGGTGGAAATCCGGCTGCGTAATTTTATCAAGCCGGAAGCTTTCCCCTACAAATCGCCGACGGGCGCAACCTACGATAGCGGCGAGTATGCCAAAAACTTGCGAACGGCGCTGGAAGTAGCCGATTACAAAGCCCTCCGTCAGCAGCAGACCGAACACCGGGCGCAAAACGGCGTAGCATCGGGCCTGCCGCACAAGCTGATGGGGGTAGGAATTGCCAGCTATGTTGAGCGCGGCGCGATGGGCTACGAAAACTCGGTGGTGCGGGTGAACGCCGACGGCAGCGTGACGGTCTTTACCGGGACTTCGCCGCACGGTCAGGGCAGCGAAACGACCATCGCCCAAATTGTCGCTGATACGCTCGGTATAGGCATGGATAATATAGAAGTAAGTCACGGCGACACCAAAGACACGCCTTATGGTCAGGGAACTTACGGCAGCCGTAGTGCGGCAGTCGGTGGCGCGGCGGCAAAAGTAGCGGCTCTATCGGTGCGCGAGAAGCTGACAAAACTGGCGGCACATATGCTGGAAGCCTCGGAAGAAGATATTGAGCTAGACGATGGGCAGGTTTCGGTCAAGGGCGTGCCGCAACGGGCGCTGACTTTTGAGAAAGTGGCGAAGGCGGCTTACCAACCACACAAACTGCCCTCTGGTATGGAGATTGGGCTAGAATCGTCGCGCTTCTTCAATCCGCCCGATGTGGTGTTCCCGTTCGGTTCGCACATTTGCGCCGTCGAAATTGATACCGATACGGGCGACATCAGTTTCGTGAAATATGTATCGGTGGACGATTGCGGTACGGTCATCAACCCAATGATTGTGGACGGACAGGTACACGGCGGGGTGGCCCAGGGTATTTCGCAGGCACTGTACGAAGAACTGGTCTACGATGAGACCGGGCAAATTTTGAGCGGTAGCCTGATGGATTATACTTTCCCGACTGCCCAGGAATTACCCGATTTCGAGCTAGGTCGCACCTTTACGCCCAGCCCGCACAATCCGCTTGGCGCAAAAGGTATCGGCGAATCGGGTGCAACGGGTGCGCCGCCCGTCGTAGTCAACGCCGTCCTCGATGCGCTGCGACCCTACGGCATCACCAGCATAGACATGCCACTCCGCCCCGAAAAAATCTGGAAGGCACTCAGAGCGGGCGGTTAGTTTGAAGATTAACCGCCAAGACGCAAAGAACGCCAAGAATTTGTAGCTATTTAGCCTGACACAGAAATTCACCACGGAGGCACGGAGAGACACGGAGAAAATAAAATTCTTATTTTCCTCTGTGTCCTCTGCGTCCTCCGTGGTGATTTCTTTTTTTTAAGCCACCAGTTGCCGCAACACGTAGGGCAGGATGCCGCCATGTTTGTAGTATTCGATTTCGATGGGCGTATCAATCCGCACCGTGACCGGGACTTCGGTGGTTTCGCCGTTGGTGCGTTTGATAATTAGCGTAGCATCCTGGCGCGGATGCAAATCGGTTTCCAGACCCACCAGGTCGAACGTTTCCGTGCCGTCCAGCCCTAACGTTTGAACCGATACGCCGTCCTTGAACTGACAGGGCAGCACGCCCATACCGACCAGATTGCTGCGGTGAATCCGCTCAAAGCTTTGCGCGATTACCACTTTCACGCCGAGCAGTTGGGTGCCTTTGGCGGCCCAATCGCGGGAACTACCCGTGCCGTACTCAAGCCCCGCAAAGACCATTAGCGGTACACGCGATGCCTGATACTTGATCGAAGCGTCGTAGATGCTCATCTGGTCGCCGAGCGGTTGGTAAACCGTCACGCCGCCCTCCACACCGGGAACTATCAAGTTTTTAATCCGCACGTTGGCGAACGTACCGCGCATCATCACCCGGTCATTACCCCGGCGCGAACCGTAGCTATTGAAATCTTCGTACTCGACCCCTTTTTCTTGCAGATATAGGCCCGCCGGAGAACTCTTTTTAATCGCGCCTGCCGGACTGATGTGGTCGGTTGTGACCGAGTCGCCGAAGATAGCCAGCGCCCGCGCCCCCTTGACATTACAGGCTACGCCCGACTCCATGCTAAACCTGTCAAAGAAAGGCGGCTCTTGAATATAGGTGGATTCGGTATCCCACTCATAGACATCGCCCGTGCTGCTGGAAATTTCGTTCCAGAGCGGGTTCTGCTCGGTGAAATCGCTGTAGAGGCGGCGATAGGTTTCCGGGTCGGTGGCGGCGTACAACATGTCGCGTACTTCTTGCTGGCTAGGCCACAAATCGCTTAGATAAACCGCTTTGCCGTCTTTGCCAGTGCCGATAGCATCTTTCGACATATCTATATCTACCCGCCCCGCCAGCGCAAAAGCCACTACTAGCGGCGGACTCATCAAAAAGTTGGCTTTGATGCTCTGGTGTACCCGCGCCTCAAAGTTGCGGTTGCCGCTCAAAACGCTGGCTGTTACCAAATCATTCTTAATTACTACGTCCTCGATAGTCGGGTCGAGTGGGCCGGAATTGCCGATACAGGTAGTGCAGCCGTAGCCAACGATGTTAAAGCCAAGCTGGTTCAGGTAAGGCAACAGCCCGGTCTTTTCCAGATATTCGGTCACAACCCGCGAACCGGGCGCAAGCGAAGTTTTGACAGTTGGGTGTACCGTCAGGCCATGCTCCACCGCTTTTTTTGCCAGTATCCCCGCGCCTATCATCACGCTTGGATTGGAGGTGTTGGTGCAAGAAGTAATCGCGGCAATCAGCACATCGCCATGCCCCAGGTCGGTTTTTACTCTGGGAAATTCCTCGTGAGCTTCTTCTACTCTGGTAGGAGTGGGGCGGTTGTTCATCATTTCAACTTCGCTGATAGTGCTGGTGTTCTTCGCCTCGCCATCTGGTATACTTTCGGAAGCCTGTTCGCCGCCGCCCGACACCGTTTGCGTCGCCGCGCCGTTGCTCAGGCCAGTTTTAACTTTAACCCGCCGACTGAGTTCGCCGCCAAGCTTGTTGTAGCCGTTCTGGTTGAGCGGCTTTTGCAGCAAATTAATAAAAGTTTCTTTCAAATTTGGCAAGGTAATGCGGTCTTGCGGGCGTTTTGGCCCGGCGACGCTCGGCTCAATCGTGTTGAGGTCGAGTTCCAACAGGGTGCTGTATTCACACTCGCCCTTGCGCGGCATCCCGAACATTCCCTGGGCCTTGAAATAATTGCGGAACGCTTCAACCTGCTCATCTGTCCGCCCGGTGGCCCGCAAATAATTGCACGATTCTTCGTCTACCGGGAAGAAGCCCATCGTTGCGCCGTATTCAGGAGCCATATTTGCAATCGTCGCCCGGTCAGTCAGAGGCAGCGAAGCCGCACCTTCGCCGTGATATTCGACGAACTTGCCGACGACTTTTTCTTTACGCAGCATTTCAGTCACGCGCAAAGCTAAATCGGTGGCCGTAACGCCTTCTTTGAGTGCGCCCGTCAGATGTACGCCCACCACGTCCGGCGTTAAGAAATAGACTGGCTGGCCCAACATTCCGGCTTCGGCTTCGATACCACCCACGCCCCAGCCGACAATACCCAGCCCGTTAATCATGGTGGTATGCGAATCTGTCCCAACCAGCGTATCGGGGTAGTAAACGCCGTTCTTTTCCAGCACGCCTTTGGCTAAATATTCCAGGTTGACCTGATGGACAATGCCGATACCCGGCGGCACCACTTTAAAGCTATCGAAGGCTTGCATACCCCATTTCAAGAACTGGTAGCGCGCCCGGTTGCGCTTGAACTCGATTTCCATATTTTTTAGCATGGCATCGCTGGTGCTGGCAAAGTCTACCTGTATCGAGTGGTCTACCACCAAATCTACCGGGACAAGCGGCTCGATAATTTTAGGTTCTTTGCCCAACCGGGCCGCCGCCGAGCGCATGGCCGCCAAATCTACCAATAGCGGCACGCCCGTAAAATCCTGCAAAACGATGCGGGCGACGATAAACGGAATTTCTTCGGTACGTTCGGCGTGGGCAGCCCAGTTCGCCAGTTCGCGCACGTTTGCTTCGCTGACTTTTTTGCCGTCGTAATTGCGTAAGACCGATTCCAGCACAATCCGAATGCTGACTGGCAATTTGGAAACCGGCCCGACTCCGGCTTTTTCTAGCTCTGGCAGCGAATAAAACTGCCCGGTCTTGCCCGCTCCGGCTTCAAAAGTTTGAAGGGTATTAAAAAGATTATGCGCCATTTTTCCGTCCTTTCCTCCCCAATGAGGTTAAATCTCAAATTTATACTCATTACACGTTCATAAGTATATCGCATCTCTGAACTAGAGTATAGAGTTTGAGCGGGTTGTGCTGATAGGAACTGATTATTAAGATTATAGGCCAAATTTTATGAGCAACAATCTGGTGTGTAAAAGTTTGCGCTATACACCACAACTGGTCGAGCCTTAAATTCGTTTATAGGCTGAAGGATCGAAAGTGACAGGCATCATTGACATTTTCAGGATTGCTTAGTAAAGTGTTTGTTTAGAACAAGGTTAAACGAATCTCAAAGGAATCAGCAGTGGAGCAGCAAAGCAGCTTAAATTTTGATTTGGTAATAACGCCGGATGCGCCGGGAAGTTATCTAGCCCAGGTGGTCGCCTCTCCCGTTGGTCAGGTTAGCGTTGGGTTCACGCTGCCTTTCTCGCAGGCTGAACTGGATAATCTGGTGATGAATCTGAGCCAACCCGCCCAGCTACCAAGTGGCATGGATACTGCCAAAGATTTTGGCTGGAAACTTTTTACTGCCGTTTTCAAAGCCGAACTGGAAGCTTGCCTCCGCGATAGCCTGACCGAAGCCGGACGACAGGGTAAAAACCTGCGTTTGCGTTTGAATCTCAACGCTGTCCCCGATTTAGTGGATTTGCCCTGGGAATATCTTTACTATTTGCGCTTCGATGCTTTTTTGGGGCTGCTAAAAGAAATCACTCTGGTGCGCCATCTCGATTTGCCCCAGAACCTCGCCCCTCTGTCGGTTGAGCCACCTTTGAAAATGCTGGTGATGATTTCCAATCCGGCCAGCTATCCGGCTCAATTCGATACCGCCCGGCAGTGGAGTGACCTCAATAAGGCGCTGGCAGAGTTACAGCAAGGCGGATTGCTTGAACTAAAGCTTTTGCCGAAAGCCAGCCTGAGTGCTTTACAGCAAGAATTAAGCGCCAACCAGTACCAGATTCTTCAGCTTAATACTCAGGGCTATTTTGACCGCGAGGGCAATACCGGTTGGCTGCTGCTTGAAGACAATGCCGAACAAAGCCAGCCCGCCAGTTCGCAACAATTTGCCGCCGTGCTGCGCGAACAACCCGGTTTGCGTCTGGTTCTGCTGAACGAATCCAAAGGTACAACTACTCTGTCCGGCATTGCTCAACATCTGGTGGCGGAGGGAGTACCATCGGTGGTGGCTACTCAATACGAAAGCGGTGAGGAAGCCGCCAATATTTTGCTCAATACTTTTTATGGCGTACTGGCCCAGGGTCATTCGGTAGATAATGCCATTACCGAAGCCCGCCGCACTATCTATCGCAAGGGCCACGATTTGGAATGGGGAACTGCCCCGCTTTACCTGGGTGCCACCACCGAGCGCCTTTTTGAAATAGCTCCTTTAAGTGCTGGCAAGCAAATCGCCACTCTTTCTAATAAAGCGCAGGCGGCGCAGGCTCGCGAAGATTGGGCCAGGGCGGTTAGTCGGTTGGAAGAAATAATAACGCTCGACCCGGCAAACGCCGAGGCCCAAAGTCAGCTTACCGAAGCCCGTCGCCAGCAAGCCTTTTCGGAACTATACCAGACCGCCCGCCACGCTTACGAAGCCGAACAATGGTGCGATGCCGTCAAGCCTTTGCGCCAGTTGCACGAACAGGCCGGGCCAGACTATAAAGATGTGGCTACCCTGCTCCAGACCAGCCAGCAAAAATGCAACCAACTTCAACTCGCCGATTTTTACCATGATGCGCTGGACGCGATGGAGCGCGAGGATTGGGCTGACGCAGTTGCAAAACTGGAAGAAGTTTTAGCACTCGACTCGGCTCACCCCCAGGCTGCCGCCAATCTGGTTGAAGCGCGCCGCCATCAGGAACTAGCGACGCTTTACCGCACCGGGCGCGAACATTACGATGCCGGACGCTGGTGCGAGGCGGCTGAAACTTTCCGCCAGCTTGACCAGCTTGAAAACCAATATCTTGATGTGCGCTCGTTGCTCGACTCCAGCGAAATGGAGTGCCAGCGCCTGCAACTGGGTTCGGTGCAACAGGAAGCTGATGACGCGATTGCTCGTGAAGATTGGGCCATTGCCGCCGCCCGCCTTGAAACCCTGCTGACCCTAAATCCGTTGGCCTTCGATGCCAGAGACCAGCTCTCCGAAGTAAAACGCCAGCAGGAAGCCGCTACCATTTATAGCCGCGCCCAGGCTGCTTATCAGGCCGGAGGCTGGGACGAAGCCAGCCAAAATTTCCGCCAGCTTCAAACTCGGATGGGCGATGGTTATAAAGATGTAACTGCCATGCTTGCCCGCATTGAAACCGAACGCGCTCAAGCCGAACAAAATGCCCAACTTAACGCCCTCTATGCTGAAGTCCAGGCTTTTATGGCTAACGAGAACTGGTCTGCCGCTACCGAAAAATTAAAAGCCCTTCAAGTTCTCGACCCAGAAGATTTGCAAGTCAAGCATATGTTAGTGGAAGTGCGCCGCCAGCAAGAATTGACCAGCCTTTATCGAATAGGGCATGAACATTACGAAGCTAATCGCTGGCGCGAAGCTTTGAAATATTTCCGCCAGACCCAGCAGTTCGAGCCTGCCTACAAAGACGTAGAAGCGCTTATTAAAGATGCCGAAGATAAGCTCACCGAACTGGACGTGGAGGAGCAAAGCTCGCTTAACTTCGATGTCCAAATAGATTCCGGGGTGCAGGGCTACCGTTTTTTGGTGCTAAATTCTCCGGCTGGACAGGCTTCTACCAGCTTTAAATTACCCTTTAGTCAATCCCAGCTTGAAACGCTGCTGACCGGGCTAAGTCAACCGGCCCAGCTTCAAAATGGTACAACTATTTCCAACAACACTATTAAAGAATTTGGCTGGCAACTTTTTAATACTGTCGTCAAAGGCAGTGTTCATGATTGTTTGCAAAACAGCATGGCGGCAGCAACCCGCCAGGGCAAAGGCTTGTCCGTCCGGCTCGATTTGAGCAAAGTTCCCGAACTCAATAGTATTCCCTGGGAATATCTTTACTATCCAGCCTACTACTCGTTTCTGGCATTGCTTAAAGACGTTACTCTGTTGCGCTACACGCCGACTTCTTCACCCTCCAAACCGCTCCACGTCGAGCCGCCTTTGCGTGTGCTGGTAATGGTTTCCAGCCCGCAGGACTATCCCTGGCAATTCGATACCGAGCAGGAATGGAATCGGCTCAACCAGGCGCTAAGTGAGTTGGAGCAAGGCGGATTGGTGAATATTGAACTATTGCAAGGAGCTAGTCTTGGTGCGCTGGAAACCCGCCTCAAATTGAGCCAGTTTCACGTTTTCCATTTTATCGGGCAGGCTTATTTGAATGAAGAATCGATGCTGGGCGAATTGCTGGTCGAGGATAACAACGGCTACAGCTACATGGAAAATGGCACTCAACTGGCGGCTTTGTTGCGGCAATACGATGTCAAACTTACTATTATTCAGGCGGGTGAAGGCGCAAGTATCGTGGCCCAGCGTGACCCCTTTCTGAGCGTATCGCAAACGCTGACCAACCAGGGGCTTTCGTCGGTAATTGCCTTGCCTTATGGCATCGAAGAAACTTCGATAAACACGATGCTGGGTGGCTTTTATACCGCACTTGCTCAGGGGCAGCGAGTGGATAGCGCTATTGCCGAAGCCCGCAACGCGGTCTACCGCAAAGGCAACGAAGCCGAGTGGGGTGAACTGGTTCTCTATCTCAGTATTTCTAGCGGGCGTATTTTTGAGGTTGCCGCACTATCGCCGGAGCAGCAAGCCGCCGCCCTTTATCGCAAAGCGCTTGCTGCCACCGAGCGCGAAGAGTGGAATGTTGCAGTGGATCGCCTTAAAGCAATTGTGGCGCTTGATCCCTCACAGGCCGGCGTGCTTGACCGTTTGGAAGAAGCTCGCACCCAGCAGGAAATCGCCAACTTTTATGCTGCCGGACGTAAATCCTATGATGCCGGGCATTGGTGCGATGCAGTCAAACCTTTGCGCGAGCTAAAAGAATTAGTCGGCTCGGATTATAAGGATGTAGCCTCGATGCTTGCCACCAGCGAGGAACGCTGCCATGCCTCCCAGTTAGAAAGCCTTTCTGCCGATGCTACCAATGCTTACGACCAGGGCAATTGGCCTGTGGCAATTGAGAAATTGACGGCGCTTTTAGCGCTTGACCCTTCGGTTCAAACCATCGCTCGTATGCTCGACGATGCCAAACAGCAGCAAGAGCTTGAGCGCCTCTATAGCCTGGCTCGCGGTCATTACGAGGCGGCACGTTGGGGCGATGCCCTAACCTTTTTTCAACAGATTCAAGCTAAAGAACCGAATTACCGCGATGTGTCCGAACTTAACGACATAGCCCAACTTGAACTGCTTCAGGCTCAACAACGCGCTGATGCCGAGGCGCTACGCGCTGCCGCCCAGTATGCTATCGAGCAAGAACAGTGGCCCACTGCCTACGAAAAAATAAATGCCTACGAAGCGCTTGACCCAGC
>JBBQXW010000214.1:0-12849 GCA_038209275.1 Chloroflexia bacterium
TTGACAGTTGGACGGGTTAGTTGTATTCTCATTTTGATATACCTCGTTTGTAAACTTTGTGATTATTGTAAACAAGCCTGGTATATCTTTTTTGCTTCATTCTGTCAAGTTTTTTCTAAAACCTTTTCTTTACATCTATAGCTTTAGCTATGCGACAGCAAGTGGAAGACTTAGCAGGCGAAGCTACCACAAGCTATAACATTGCAATGATTTATTGCGAATTTGGGTACTTAGAAGAAACTGTCTCTTATATTAAACAATGTGTTAAATTAAGAGAAGAAATTGAACACCCGGATACGGAGAAAAATCGAGATACTTTGTTATACTGGCAGAAACATTTAGAAAATCAAATCCCAAAATCAGTGGTGGATTGAACCGAAACTTAAGCTGACGTCAAGTATGTGTTTTTTGTCCGTATCTTACTCTATCGGTCCCTCTACCCCAATCTTCAACGCATAGAAAATTGTTAAGATAAGGTTTATCTCCAATCGTCTTTTTCTAAAACCGATCAAAAATATTCGAATGTGCGCACTACCCCAATTTTCATCAAAATAAAATTCGTTGAAGTCATTTTAGCCTCAACTCTCCTCGTTATCAAGGTTCGTGTAACTATAATTATCCGTCTCTTGATGGGAGAGGAAAGATAAGAACCAGATAGTACCTCCCTCGAGGTGTTATATTGCTAAAATTTTATCTCAAATTCCAAAGAGCGCTGGAGTGTCCTGGCAAGGTTGCTCTACGGTTAGCTGGGGCCGCTGCCGCCTTGCGCGAAGCAATTGGGGCGCCACTTTCAGTGGCCGAGTTAAGCAAACTTGAAGAGCTAATCACACCCAGTCGGCAGAACCTGGGCTGGTGGAAAGTACCGCTGCCTGGGAGCAGGGTCGGGCGATGTCTTTAGAAGAAGCCCTGCAAATATGCCTGGAAAAGTAAGTTCATTCAGGTAAAAACCAGAGTGAAGACAGTCTAACCAGGCTTATTGTTTGACAGTGGTAACAAATGCCATAATTGTATTGAGCCATTGACCTTAAGGGTTAATGGCTCAACTAAACTGAGTTTAACACTATGACCCTGTTTTAGCTATTTCAACTTGGTCAAATCCAGGCCCAACGTTTTGGCAATATCGCGTAACAGGTCGTAGTTTTTATCGGTATTCTCGATATAACCAGCAGTACCCAGAGCAGTGAGGGCTTCCTTTTCCTTGACATTCATAAAAGCCGCTTTAATCGCCGCTTTGTCCCCATCGCTCAGTTCTTTGCGAACTGCAACCGGGCTGTTAGGAATAGGGTCGCTTTTATTGACCACTACTACATCGCTTTCCTTAACTTTGCCACTTGCAATCAAGTTGGCAAAAACGTCGCTGGCTATCGCGCCTGCATCGGTCTTACCACTGATGACACCTAACACGGAAGCATCGTGTCCACCGGCGAAAGTACCCTGAACATCTTTATCCGGGTCAAGGCCGTTTTTAGTCATAGTATAGCGAGGAATTAAATTACCACTGGTAGAAGCCGGGTCTACGAACGAGAAGCTGCGACCCTTCAGGTCAGCCAGGGTCTTGATACCCGTCTTGGAAGAGGTAACAATCAAGCTATTGTAGCTGTTGGAGCCATCCTTGCCAAGTTGAAGCAGAATAGCCTGGGCGTTATACTTGTCGGCAGCCAGCACATAGCTGAACGGGCCAAAAATGGCTACGTCAATCTTACCACTACTCAAAGCCTCGATAACGGCGGTGTAATTGTTACCGACAAACACCTCTACTGGAATACCCAGTTGCTTTGACAGCGCCTCGGCAAAAGGCTTGGTATCATCCAAAACCTTGGTAGTGTTTTCCGCCGGAATTGCTCCCAGGTTCAGTTTCTTAAGGCTAATTTTGGGGGCGCTCGAAGCCGCCGCAGTAGTAGCGGCAGCAGTGGTGGCCGCCGCAGTGGTGGCGGCAGCGGTTGTCGCGGTTGCTGTCGTTGCAGCCGCAGTGGTGGCAGCGGCGCTAGTTGCGGCGGCAGTCGTTGCAGGTCGGGCAGTGGTGGCGGCGGCAGTGGTAGCAGCCGCAGTAGTCGGGGCAGTGGTCGCGGTGTTATCGCCACAGGCTACCAACATCACCGACATTAGTACAATTACCAGAAACGCTCCGAAAATACGGGCGTTTCCGGTTAAATTCTTTAATCCGAACATAGTCTCTCCTCTTTGTTAAAAACTCTTGTGTTCCTGAACATAAAGCCAACCAACCGAAAGTCAGTTGTGCAATAAGCTTAAATAATTTTCGAGCGGACAAAATCGCTAAAGCGGTCTAGCAGTGCTACCGTCAAAATTAGCACGATTAGTAATACCGAGACGTTAGCATAATCCAGCAAAGCTAGATTAGCCTGAAGTAGGAAGCCAATTCCACCGCCACCTACAAACGCCACTACAGTCGAGTCTCGTCCGTTCGATTCCCAGTTAAAAATCGAATAACTGGCAATTAAAGGAAAAGCCTGGGGAAAAACACCCCAGCGAAAAGTTTTGAAACCGTTAGCCCCTACTGCATTAAGCGCCTCTAACGGCTGAGTCTTAACCGACTCGAAAGCTTCGGCATAAAGTTTGGTCAAGACCGAAATTGAGTGAATAGCGAGGCCAAGTACCCCTGCGCCTGGGCCTAGCCCCACAAACGGGATGAAAAGCAGCGCCAGCACCAGCGAAGGAACCGCCCGGACGGTATTAATCATAAAGCGCACCAGGTTGTAAACAATCGGATGGGGCGTAGTGTTACGGGCAGCCAGCATACTCAGGGGTAGTGCTACTATTACCCCGATTATGGTAGAGGCTACGGCTGTTTGGATGGTCAGCATCATTGGGTCAATTACTTTGGCAAAATAGTCCCAGCGCGGCGGAGTCATGCTACGTAGCAAGCGTCCACCATTTTCGCTGGTGAACAAATCCACTACGGTTACAAAGCCAAAACTTTTGATACTAAAGCCCCACCACAGAAAAAAGCCAGCCAGCACCAGCAAGGCTATAGCATTTCGCCGCACTACCGCAAGCGCGATAATTACACCCAGGCAGAGCAAGCCGACCAGCGCGCCCAGGTCTAACTTACCCAGGGTATAGACGAAAGTACCCAGGTCTAGCACTTTGAAGAAGAAAAAAGCGGCCACTATCAGGATTAAAATTAATGGGCTTAAAGTGTTCTGACTGCGAAGGATGCGGGGATTTTTAGCGGCTTTAGGCCCAATCAAAACTGCGCCCGCCAGCAATATCAGCAGGCTGCTTACCAGATTGACATCAAAGCTGAGGTTCCAGTTAACTGTGGTCTGGCCCAGATTAATATAATCCGCGAAGAAAACAATCGCCGCTACACTAAAAGCCAGTAACGCTCCCAGGGCCGGCCAGTCCGGGGTGCCGAACGGTTTAGCCAGGTCACGGTTAGGCCCGCGATTTAACTCATTAAGAAATATCTCGGATTGTGCAGCATCGCTTAAACGATTGCTCGGCTCAGAGGCTGCCTCTTTTTTTGGACTGCCTACCTCTAGCGCATCCCGCTCTTCAATTGACACCTGGCTACCTCTTTTCCCCCGTCACCCTTGTTTCGTTTGAAGGCAGGACGGACACTTCGCTTGCTCAATAAATTTTTTCTTTTAGCTCTCAATCAATTCATAACGTGATTTGAGGTTGGGATTATCGCTATGGTAAATATCGCGCAGTACGTTCGGACTTAAACCCTGGGCCGGGCCATCGTAAAGAATCCGGCCCTTAACAATCCCAATGATACGGTCAGCAAAGAGTTTAGCTGTTTCCAGGTCATGAATATTTACCAGAGTTGGAATATTTTCTTCTTTGGCGGCTACTTTTAAATCATTCATTACGCCCCAGGTCAGTTCGGGGTCGAGACTAGCAACCGGCTCATCCGCCAGCAAAAGTAACGGTTCCTGGGCCAGCGCCCGCGCAATCGCCACCCGTTGCTTTTCGCCACCTGAAAGGCGGTCAGCCCGACTTTTGGCGCGGTCTACCATGTTGACTCGTTGTAGACACCACAGCGCTTTCTCGCGGTGTTCATGATTAAAGTAGCCCACTGCCGCACTAAAATCGTTAATGTAGCCCAGCCGCCCGGTCAAAACATTACGCAGGGCGCTTAGTCGGTCTATCAGGTTAAATTCCTGAAAGATAAACCCGATCCGGCGGCGCACCAAAAGCTTTTCTGCCTCGGTCAGCCTTTGTAGTTCGGTTTCGTTAATCCGAATACTTCCTTCGGTTATAGGAATCAGACCGCTAATGCAGCGCAGCAGAGTAGACTTTCCCGCGCCGCTTCGCCCGATAATACAAACAAATTCACCCCCATGAAGGTTGAAGCTAATATTCGACAGAGCCTCGTAGCCATTCGGGTAAACTTTACGCACGTCTTTAATTTCAAGCAAAGCCTGAGAGACAGGAGTTGATCGCTCCGCCATAACGCTATAAAACCTTCCGGGTAAATTGATTGATTTTCGCAAAATGAATCGAACAGTTATGCTTCACCGCACACTTACTACAAGCTTATAGGTGTGATTTAAATAAAGTATAAATTTCAGGTTAACAAGGTTTTAACATTTAATCACATAATTAATCGGTGTTATGAAAACGTTCAAAACTAGCCTTTTTGTTTATGCTTATTATTAATAAATTGACTAATTTCGTGGGGATGTTTAACATATCGTTAATCTGTTCATAATCTTTGCTGAGTAGAATCAGCCATGCAAAGTTGTTAGCTCATTTGGCCTTAAGTAGAAAAAGATAAAGCATGAACTACTACAAAACGCTGGCAAACAGCCCGGAAGCAGAAGTTTGCCGCCTTGCCACGCTAGTAACACAAAGCAACGCCGACAGCCAGATTAAGTTGCTAAGTGGCCCAAAACTGGGATTGGTGATGCTGCAAATGCAGGAAACGGTGGCGGACAGCCGTTTTAATGCCGGAGAGCTTCTGGTAACAGAAGTGCGGCTAGAATTAGATGAGCAATTCGGGTTTGGAATGGTGCTGGGAGACCAGCCTCGTCACGCCCTGGCCCTGGCTCTGGTAGACGCGGCGCTGCGTAAAGGCGATAAATTGGCCCAACAACTTGAGGTGGAAATAGCTAAACTGGCCCAACAACTTGAGCAACGTCATCGCCAGATGCACGAGTTAGTAAGCAGCAGCAAAGTGGACTTTGAGACTTTTTAGGTTAAATAAAACTTGATTTAGCACAATCTTTATTAATTTGGATTATATTCTACTTTCCTGAAAGGGACTAAAAGATGCGTACCGCACGACTACCCGGCCAAGAAGAACAAATTTTGTACAGCACCGCTACCTTTCGCCGCTTGATTGATTGTGCGGCCCGACCGGGCAAATTCAACAATCTGGCTGGGCCGGATTTCTTTGGCGCTCCCCCCGCTTATTATTCCCAGGCATTGCAAGCTGAAATCCCGGTAAATATTTATGCTCTGGGCGTGTTACTGACCCTTTTAGATAGTGAAGTATCTTTTATAATGGCTGCCGAAGGGCAATCCCTGGAGCGTTACAGCGCGGCGGTTCAATGGATGCTGCTCAGGAGCGGCGCGAACCTGGCCGAGCCAGCTAAGGCTAATTTCGCCCTGTTTTGCGATGGTACAAGCGGCGGGCTATTAAACGCGCTCAATCCAGGCAATTTCCTAGAGCCGGAAGCCAGCGCTACGGCGATTTATTGTGTGCACCGCCTGTCCGAAGAAGCGGTGCGTAATAACGAAGATTGGCAAAGTTGGGAACTGAGCGGGCCGGGAATTGCTACCACCCGCCTTTTATATATAGCGGGCCTGGATAAAAAAGAGCTTCAATTCATTAACGCTACCCGCCGCGATTATCCAGCCGGGGTAGACGTTTTCCTGATAGATACAATGGGGCGCTGTGTCGGCTTGCCACGCAGCACAAAAATAAAGGAAGTATAGCAACTTATGGGCTATGTAGCGGTCAAAGGTGGCACACAGGCGGTATTAAACGCCGAACAACTGGTGGAATATTTTCGGCTGAAAGGCGAAAGTGAGCCGATAACCACCGACCAAATCGAGCAGCAGATGCGATTGGCGGTAGACCGGGCGATGAGTGAAGGCTCGCTCTATGCCCCGGAACTGGCGGCTCTGGCTCTCAAGCAAAGCGAAGGTGATGCGTTGGAAGCCAGCTTTTTATTGCGGGCTTATCGTTCCACCGTCCCCCGGTTGGCTTATAGTTTGCCCACTCAGGGGGCAAAAATGCGTCTGCTACGCCGCATCTCTTCCACCTTCAAGGATATTCCTGGCGGACAGTTACTTGGCCCGACCCGCGACTATCAGGTCAGGCTGCTAAATCCGCTCCTTACGAAAGAAACCAGTGCCACCACCCGCCGTTATCTGGCCGAACTTGAAGAAAAATTGAAAAAAGTCCCGGTTGAGTCAGGTCAGCCAATCGGGATTTTTCCGAAAGTAGCTGATAGTATGCGCACGCTTGGTATTCTGGCTGAACCTACCGCCCAGGACAAAGCCGAGGCCGCCACCGAACCCTATGACACTACCCGCAAAGCGCTTAGTTTCCCCGCCCCGCGTAGCGCCCGATTGCAAACAATGGCGCGGGGTGAAGTGGGCAGTTTACTAACCTTCGCCTATAGTAGCGTCCGAGGTTATGGCGATACGCATCCGACTTTGGGTGAATTGCGGGTGGGCTATTTGCCCGTCGCCGTCGCCCATCCTATGACGGGAGAAGCGGTTGAAATTGGCGAAATTTTAGCCACCGAGTGCGAAATGGTTTCGCGTGTTACCGAAGCCGAAGAAAGCGAAGAAAGCCAGCCGAAATTCGGGTTGGGCTACGGCTTTAGCTTTGGGCATAGCGAAGTCAAAACTATTAGTATGGCAATTATTGACCGGGTGCTAAGTGCCGCTAAAGAATTAACCGGGCATGGACAGAGCGGGCCAGCCGCCGACGAAGAATTTGTGCTGCAACATATTGACGGCATCGAATCGAGTGGCTTTACCGCCCACTTTAAGCTGCCGCACTACGTCACCTTCCAGGCCGATTTAAGCGTGCTGGAAAGCACTCGCGAACACAAAGCCGCTAAATCGGTGGAAGCCGCCGAGCAGCGCCGCCAAATTACCAGCAAGCATAAATTAAAACCGCTGGGAATTGCGCCGGGAATGGGCGAAGAAGAAGAGGACGAGTAATTTATGGAACAAGCGCAAAATTGGCTAAACGATTTTTTGGAACAATCCACGCCCCGCGAAGCCGCCCTGGAGGAAACTGCCGATGGAGAACGCGACACCCTTTATAATTTTGGGATGTTAGACGAAGATTCCAAGCGCGAAGTCCGGCGCAAACTGCTTAAAGCGGTGGCTATCCCCGGTCATCAAGTACCTTTCGCCAGTCGCGATTTGCCGATTGCTAGAGGTTGGGGTACGGGCGGCTTGCAAGTAACACTGGCTTTAATCGAGCCTCACGATATTTTGAAGGTGATTGACCAGGGCGACGATGCCAGCGTAAATGCCGTCAATTTGCGCCGCCTGATTCAAAAAACTACTGGGGTAGAAATCACCAGCGATACCCTGGAAGCGACTATTATCCAAAGCCGCCACCGCATCCCGGAAGAACTTTTGCGCGACGACCAGATTTTGGTATTGCAAGTGCCAATGGCTGACCCGCTACGCTGGGTTGAACCGGCAGTTGAACGGGCTACCGAGATGCACGCCGAAGCCGATTACGGCCCGATGTGGGTCTATATGTACGAAAGCGTGGTGCGGACTGGCGACATGAATATTTCCTCGCAATACCCGGTGATGGTAGCCGAGCGCTACCTGATGGATCCCAGCCCGATTCCACGCTACGATGTGCCGCGCTTGCATAGGGCTGAAACTTTGTATCTCTTTGGGGCGGGACGCGAGAAACGAGTTTATGCCATTCCACCCTACACCAATGTTGCTCCGCTCGAATTTGAAGATTATCCGTTTACCACCGAACATAATCCGCAGCAGCATTGCGAAAAGTGTGGGGCGAACGACACTTTTCTGACCAGTCATTATCTGGAAGGGCAAAGCGGACGCTGGGCTTATTTCTGCTCGGATACAAGTTATTGTGACAAGCGAACCTCGAACCAGAGTGTTATCAGAGAGGAGAGCCGCTAACCTTGAACGAACCCATGATACCTGCTTCGGTGGCGACCAAAAACTGGGTATTAAAAGCCAACAATTTGACCAAACGTTACGGCCCTGGCTGTGCCTACTGCGAATCGCTCACCGGGCCGGAACACAATACCAGCCGTTGCCCGGTTTGTGGCACGGTTACGGCCTGCGCCTCGGTAAATTTTGAACTGGATAAGGGCGAAATTCTGGGCATCGTCGGCGAAAGCGGCAGTGGCAAAAGCACCCTCATGCAACTCGTCCACCTGAGCCTCCCCGCTACCAACGGCCAACTTCTTTATAAAGAAGAACCTACTCCTCCGTTCTCAATCCTCAGTCCTGGCTGCATCAGCCCACCCGACGGGGTGCAGTCCTCGTTCCTCGTTCCTCCGTCCTCCGTCCTTGATTTATTGGCTTTGGATAAATTTGCCCGCCGGGTTTTCCGTAATCGGCATCTGGGGATTGTACATCAGCGCCCGGAACTGGGGCTGAATATGAATTTTACGGTAGGCGGAAACGTGGCGGAAAAATTGTTGCTGGCAGAATGGCGCAACGTCGGTCAAATCAGGCAGCGCACCGCGCATTTGATGGACTTGACCGAGCTACCGCCCGAACGAATTGACGACGACCCGCACACCTTTAGTGGCGGAATGTTGCAGCGCGTTCAAATCTCGAAAGCCCTTTCCAATAATCCGGCGGTGCTGCTGCTGGATGAAGTAACCAGTGGGCTAGACCTTTCGGTACAGGCACGGGTGCTGGATTTAATCCGGCGGATTCAGTGGGAACTTAAAATTACCATGTTGCTGGTATCGCACGACCTGGGAGTAATCAAGCAGTTAGCCAGCCGCACGCTGGTGATGAAGAACGGGCAGGTGGTCGAAAGCGGTCTAACCGACCAGATTTTGGAAGACCCGCAGCATCCCTATACTCAACTGCTGGTTTCCTCGGCTCTTTAAGCCGCTATAATTCAGGAAGGAATTAATGCAAACCTTAGAACAAGCCCAACCTTTGCTAGAAGTGCAGGGGTTACACAAATATTTTCAATTGCATTTGTTGGATGGTCGGATAATTCAGCCGCTCCAGGATATTTCTTTTAAAGCCGGGTCGGGCCGCTTGTTTATTATCAGTGGGCGGAGCGGTCTGGGAAAAACCACTATTTTAAAGTGCATCTACCGCACTTATCTGCCTAGCGGCGGCAAAATCTGGTACAATTCGCAGCAATTTGGCCTGACCGACCTTGCTTCAGCCAGCGAGGAGACCATTCTACAGCTACGCGAACGCGAATTGGGCTATTGTTCGCAATTCTTGAAAGTGCTGCCCCGCGTTTCGGCGCTGGATGTAGCGGCAGAGCCTTTGATGCGATACGGCTTGAATCGGGTGGATGCCCAGACCGAAGCGGCGCGTTGGCTGGCCCGCCTGGGCATAGAAGAAAGTCGCTGGCAAGCCTATCCAGTTACTTTTAGTGGCGGCGAACAGCAGCGCCTCAATTTAATCCGGGCCTTTATTGCTACCCCCCGCCTGCTTTTGCTGGACGAACCCACCGCCAGCCTCGACCCTAAATCAAAATCGCTGGTACTGGAAATGATTGCCGAAGCCAGGGCCGGAGGAGTGGCAATTGTCACGGTTTCGCACGACGTTAACGCCTTTGAAAACCTGGCGGATGACCGTTATTTTCTTGGTGGCGCAGAAACCGCCGCTTCGAGCATAGAAGATTAAAGAGGAAACAAGAGTAATGCAAACCTTGATACATAACGCTACCCTGGTGCTGCCCGACCACTTGATAGAAAAAGGTTGGTTACTGATTGAGGACGAACGCATTGCCGGACTGGGCCAAAGTGCAACCTGTCCGAGCGGAATTACTCACCAGATTGACGCAGCCGAAAGCTTTCTTATGCCCGGTCTGATTGATTTACACTGTGATGCAATTGAAAAGCTGGTTGAGCCGCGCCCAAATGTCCAGTTTGATTTACACATTGCGCTGGGCGAAGTTGACCGACGTTTAGCCGCCTGTGGCATTACCACCGAATTTCACGCCGTATCGCTGGATGATAACGAGTTCGGGGTGCGTTCGGTTGCCTTTGTACGCGAGTTAGCTCAACACATAAACGCTGAAGCCGATAGCCTGCTGATACGGCATGAAGTCCATGCCCGCTTAGAATTGACCAGCAAGCGCGGTTTTGAAGTAATGCTTGAAATGATTGAGGCCCGCGAAGTGCGCCTGGTATCACTAATGGATCATAGTCCCGGTCAGGGTCAATACGCTACCGAACAGGCTTACCGCGATTACGTAAAACGTACCGTCCAAAAAACCGATGCCGAAGTAGATGCTTTACTTGAAATGAAACGCGGTCAGGCCGCATTTAAATCACAACGTATCGCTACGGTTAGCCGCCTGGCCCAGGAAGCGGGCATGGCCCTTGCCACCCACGATGATGATAATCCGGCACAAATTGAGCAGTGGCCTGAATTGGGCGTGACGATTGCTGAATTTCCTACTACTATGGAAGCCGCACGCAAGGCCCACCAACTAGGGCTGGCGGTTTGTATGGGTGCGCCTAACGTGCTACGCGGCAAATCCAGTGGCGGCAATCTGAGTGCCTTAGAAGCAGTTCAGGCGGGCGTAACCGATGTACTATGCGCCGATTATTACCCGGCGGCGGTATTGGGGGCGGTTTTTAAGCTAACAACTCAAAATAATATGAGTTTACCCGAAGCTACCCGGATGGTAACGCTGAATCCAGCCACCGCTATTGGGAAGGGCGCTGAACTTGGGTCGTTAGAAGTGGGCAAATACGCTGACCTGATTGTAGTTAGTCTGCCACGTGCGACCCACCCCAAAGTACAGCATGTATTTATGAACGGCAAACAGCGCCTGACTATTCATTAAAAAAGGAAGGAACTTGGTGAAAAATGTTTAACAGGCAGACCCGCAAGGAGATCGCCCGGAAAACTCGGCTGCGTCTATCCAAATTTGGACACTCAGCCAGACTTATGCACTCTGTCGTAGTATCAGCTCTTTTATTAAGCCTGATTGTGCCATTTCTGGCCGCGCCACTTTCGGTGCAGGCGGCTGGTTTTACCGCCGGAAATGTAGTGGTGGTAAGAGTTGGCACAGGCACAGGCTCACTAATTAATACAGGTAATCCAGTCTTTTTGGATGAATATTCCCCGTCCGGCACTCTGGTTAATACGGTAGCTCTACCTACTGCGACCAGTGGCAGCAACAAAAGCCTGATTTTAAGTGGTACAGCTTCTTCGGAAGGGTCGCTGGCACTTTCGGCGGATGGTAAATATCTGACGCTGGCAGGCTACAATGCTACCCCCGGCGGCGCAACCAGTCTTACTTCAAGTGCCAGCGCTACCGTGAACCGGGTAGTCGCCAGGGTAGACGCTAATGGAGCGGTTGATACCACCACCGCCCTGACCGATTTCGCCAGTGGCAACAACCCGCGTGCCGCCGTTTCCAGCGATGGTAACGGTATCTGGGTCGCTGGCGGGGCTGGTGGGGTACGTTATACTACTCTTGGCAGCACTACTTCCGCCGATTTAACTTCTACCGCCGCTTCGGGCAGCTTTGCCAATGTGCGAACGGTTAATATATTTGGCAATCAGCTTTATGCCTCAACTGGTTCTGGCACAAACACTTTTAAGGGTGTAGATATGATTGGGACTGGTCTGCCTACCTCTGGCGCTCAAACTGTGACTCGGTTGCCGGGTCTTACCGATGCCAGCAACCCTAGCACCTACAGCTTCTATCTGGCGGATTTGTCGTCGACAGTAGCCGGGCTAGATACGCTTTATGTTGCTGACGACGCTGCTGGGGCGCTTACCAAGTTTTCGCTGGTCGGTGGTAGCTGGGTCGCCACTGGTACAGTTGGGGCTGCTGCCGACTCCTATCGTGGCCTGACTGGTAGCACCAGTGGCACTACGGTGACTTTGTTCGCCACCAGCAAAGGCGGCACAGGTACAACTGGTGGTGGCGAACTGGTACAACTGACCGATGCCAGTGGCTACAATGGCGCTTTCTCCGGCACGCCTACGGTAATTGCCACTGCCGCCACCAACACTGCTTTCCGGGGCGTAGCTCTGGCTCCGCAAAACCCTGCCGCTCCTGCGATTACTACGCAACCAGCCAACCAGACCATTAGTAGTGGCGCAACTGCCACCCTTACTGTGACGGCTACTGGTACTGCCCCATTAAGCTACCAGTGGTATCAGGGCAATACGGGCGATACCACTACTCCCGTTGGTACTAACTCGGATGCCATCCCGATAGTTGTGTAAAAACTTAGGCCCGTTTTAAGCAGAGAAAGCGGTGTAAGGGGTAGCAGACCGAGGTAAAAAAGGCATAATAAGGGCATAGACCAATACCGTTCAAATAAGCAAGATAGCCTGACGAAAGCTGGTTTTTAAGGGCGGAACGTCATAATGCTGCTCCCGTTTGCGTCCGAACTTACTCATTTTGCGTTTGACCACCCGTGGATTACTGCGCGCTTTTCTTTCAGGCAGGATTACCTGGCCTATCTCGCTCAACATTCGCTGATATAACCGCTCGTGCTGGGAGGGCGCGATGATTTGAAAATCGTGGACGGCTTGCTGCACTATTGTCAGCGCGTGCGTAAAACTCAAGCGGGTCGGTGCCACCTGCGCTAACAAGGCTGCCTCGTGCATCAGGTAACGCAACACATAATGGGCCAGCAGCAAACTGTACAATTCTTGAATTACCCCGACTGGTTTTTGCGAGCGCAAGGG
>JBBQXW010000215.1:0-12824 GCA_038209275.1 Chloroflexia bacterium
CATAGCCCAACTTGAACTGCTTCAGGCTCAACAACGCGCTGATGCCGAGGCGCTACGCGCTGCCGCCCAGTATGCTATCGAGCAAGAACAGTGGCCCACTGCCTACGAAAAAATAAATGCCTACGAAGCGCTTGACCCAGCGGCTCATATTGAAGTAGCTAACCGTCTGCGCGATTTGGCCCGCGAACATGAAGACCTCGCTCTGCTCTACGTTAATGCACTGGGTGCTTACCGGGAGGAACGCCTGAACGAAGCGCTCGATTATCTTCACCAGATTCAGGCGCGCTGGAACGATTATAAAGACGTTCTGGCCCTGATTGCCGAAATTGAAGGGCGTTTATCTCCAACCCAGCCCGACCCGTTCCCGTTTTATTCCCCACCTGCGCCAGACTATCAAACCGAACCTTTTACGTACCCGGCGGCCCAGCCTCAAACCTATAGCTATCCGACTGCTCCTGCGGCGCAACCAACGGCGGCCTATCCGTCTGATTTTTATAGTGCCAGCCAGCAACCCGCCCCGCCCCCACCAACCGATTTTTATAGCGCACCGCAAGCCCAACCTGCCTATCCGTCTGATTTTTATAGTGCAAATCAGGTTCAAGCTCAGGCTACTTATCCGTCTGATTTCTATAGTGCAAGCCAGGCTCAGGCTGCACCTATATCGGCCCAGCCTGTTTATGCTTCCCCGCCCCAGCAGGCTGCGCCTCCTCCCAGGGCCACACAGTCCAAACAGTCTCCAAAGCCAAAAGTTGATAACGATTTGAAAAAGGCCGATAAAGAATTACAAAAACAACAGGCCGAGCGCGAAAAAGCCCGCAACAAAGCCAGGGCTGCCGCGCCCCCACCTCCTTCTAATTCTAAATCTGCCGCCGCGCCCAGAACGCCGGGCAGCGCTTCCCAGCCGTCACCCGCTAACTTTGTGCCGGAACAGCGCGACCTAGCCGGATTGTGGGTAACTCTTTTTATCATTCTCTGGCTTATTCTGATAGGCGCGGCGCTTGTTTGGCTACTATTTTTTAGATAAATCACCCTCACTTTAGCCTTTGAAAATTCTCCGCCGGAGAATTTTCAAAGGCTAAAAAGATGGAACTTATTTTAGAAAATGAATTTGATTTCAATTCTGAAGCCACTTCCTCTATAATTAGAATTGTTTTAGAGCGTCTTGAAGGACTGGGTGACACCGAAATTGATAATTGACCCGGATGTTAGACTAAATTTTCTGCACACCTTTCAGGTAGTAGCGCACCAGTCTGCCTGAATTGAGCAGTAAGAAGGTTGTTAGCTTCAAAATGCTAAAATACAAGAAAGTGATGCCGAGAAAAAGAAGATACCGTATTGGATGCAATAGACTTTTCAAAAATACCAAATCACACTAAACGGATTAAAAAGTACGCATCATTTAAAGTGCTACAAGATGGCAAAAAGATTCGTTATTATGATAAACTAAGACCTGCTGCTAAATCAGGTAGAGCTATAGGGGCTAGAAGCGTTACAGAAGTTGATGTCAAAACAGGGCAGACTCGTTCTTGGATGGAAACTTTGGATAGTCAAAACCGACCTACCATAATTCACCCAAAATACGCTGATAAATCTCATTATGTAATGAATCCAGAGACTGGAAAATTTACAGGAGAGACATTTTAATGGATGTACTTTATACAATCGAGGAAGTGCAAAAGCGATTGGAAAAGTTTTGTTACACTCACGAAGCTTCAAAAGAATTTGCGGAATGGGCTAGTAAAGGTTCATGGTATTTTACTGAGGAAATGGATGATGAAAGCCAGGAAGGTGAATTTTTACGAGACCTTTTTGGTGATATTGAAGCTCAATGGGAAATGTTATTAGGTGATGCGTTCTATGAGGGTGGAAAAGAAGCAGTTAGTAATGTAATCTTGAGGGAAGATTATATTACTAACTGGCTTTCTCAGATACTTAGTTTTTTGAGCGCCTCAAAAATGCTGGCTTGAGCAGAAGTAAAGTGGCTCTTCTTAGTAATCGTACTGATGCCGATGGCGAGTAGTTGTAATGTATCCTGAAACTGAATTAGTAACAGAGTGGTGAAATGACCGAGCAACCGAAAAACATCTTTGTCTCGACCTGGTTCACGCCGGACGAAATCGAGCGGCTACGGGCGGAAGTAACCAGGCGCGGCCTTGAACTTATTTACCATCCTGACTGGGTTGTGCCAGCCGCGTTTCCGGCTCAACACAACCATAATCTAAACCTCACGCCGGAGCAAGAGAAAATCTGGCTGGAGGATTTGCGCCGCGCTGATATTATGCTCGATTTTGATAGCCTGACCCTACCGCGCTGGTTGAGCGAAGGGCTGGTTCCTCGGCTGCATTGGTTACAGGGCAGCAGTGCCGGAGTCGGGCAAACTATCGCCAGCGCCGGATTACAGAATAGCGATATTATCGTCACTACCGCCAGTGGTTTGCACGCCGGGCCACTGACTGAGTTTGTTATGATGGCGCTACTTATGTGGGTCAAGCAATATCCTATGATTGCCCGCCTGCAAGCTGCCCATCACTGGCAACAATACGCCACCGACGAACTGCCCGGCAAAACCCTCGCCATAATTGGCCCTGGCAAAATTGGGCGCGAAATTGCCCGTCACGCCCGTGCTTTTGAGATGCGCGTCCTGGCTGCCCCCAGCACACTCGAAGGCCGCACTCCCGCCGACTACAATGCTGACGAGCTTTTCAGCACCGAACGCGCCGCTATGCACGCCGCCCTTGCTCAATCCGATGCGCTCGTGTTAGCGATGCCGCATACGCCCCAGACCGAGCGCATGATTGGCGCTGCCGAGTTCGCCGCTCTCAAACCGGGCGCTTATTTTATCAATATCGCTCGTGGCAAAGTGGTAGATGAACCAGCCCTGATTGCGGCGCTGCAAAGTGGGCAACTTGGCGGTGCCGCCCTCGATGTCTTTGAAACTGAACCTCTACCCGCCGATAGCCCGTTCTGGTCAATGCCCAACGTTATAGTGGCTCCCCACTCCGCCAGTACGGTCTACCGCGAAAACCAGCGCCTGATTGACCTTTTCCTCCACAATCTCGACCTCTTTCTGGCTGGTCGCGCTGCCGAAATGCGTAACATCCTCGACAAACACAAGTTATATTGACGATTTACGATTTACGATTTACGATTACAAATGCGGAACACAGATGGACACCGATAACCACAGATGAACACAGATAATGTTAAATCCTATAAAGTTCTCCGTGTCTCTGTGTCTCCGTGGTGAATCTATTTAGAACTAGAAACCCGAAACTTCATAATCGTAAATCGTAAATCGTAAATCGTAAATCGTAAATCGTAAATCGTAAATCGTAAATCGTAAATCGTAAATCGTAAATCGTAAATCGTAAATCGCGGGTACCATCTGGGTGCGTAAATCGTAAATCGTAAATCGTTAGTCTTTTTTTGATTTAGTCATATTCCACTGCCGCCGCGAAGTCCCGCTATCGGCGGCGGTGCCACTGTAAGTCATATCGTTATTGCTATTGCGACGACGCAATAACCAGCCCAGTCCATAAGTGCGGCGGCGCGAACGGTTGCGGCGCATTCGTTTGAGGCGCAACTTGGCGCGGCGGCGATTCTCGGAGCGCCCGTAAAATTCCAGCACGCGCTGACTGACCTTTTGCCAGCTATATTGAGCCGCTTTTTCTCGTCCGGCCTGACCCATCTTTTGTCGCAATTCGGCATCCGCCAGCAGATGAATCAGGCTCATGGCAAAAGCTTCGCTGTTTTTTGGCTCGACCAGCACGCCCTGTTTATCGTGGTCAAGCACGCTGGCATAGCCTGGAATATCGCTGGCAACTAACGGCAGACCGCTTGCCATTGCTTCCAGTAGCACAATTCCAAAACTCTCGCCGCCCGTCGAAGGAGCGCAAAAGACCTGGCTGCTACGATGATAGCGCGGCAATTCTTCGTCGGAAATAAAGCCAGTAAAAACTACATCCTGAATATTATTGCGAGCCAGATAGCGTCGGTAGCCCTTTGGGTCGCCCTTGCCCACGATTATCAGGCGGGCGTTTGGAATTTCCCGTTTTACATAGCTAAAGGCTCTTAGCAGGTATTTCAGACCTTTGCGGCGTTCGGTGAAGCGCCCGACAAATAGGATATTAAGTTTGCCATCATTATACTGCGGTAATGGCTCAACTTCCTGTTCAAAGCGGCTCAGGTCAATTCCGTTTGGAATTATCTCATAGTTGCCCTTGAAATACTGGCTGATGAATTGTTCAGCCGGTTTTGAAACGGCAATCCGGCCATCCAGCTTGCTGGTGAAAATACGCAAGATTGGTCGGGCGTAGTAATAAGCTACGTTGGATTGAGCAAAGGCATGGAACGTGCCAATGTTGAGCGCCTTAGAATGAGCCAGTACCGTCAGAGGAAGGGCGGGCATCAATGGTTCGTGGAGATGCACTACATCAAACAATTCTTGCCGCAAGATAGCCTTGACCTGCCCGGAAAGATTGAGCGAGAGGGTAATGCGGGCCACGCTGCCATTAGCCTTAATCGGCACAACCGTGCCGACGTGAAAAATTGGAATACCCGGCCCAACCTCGCTCACATCTTCAGCATCTGCCGAAGTTGGCGCGATTATTTTGACTTCATGGCCCATAGCGCGAAAATTTTCGGCCAGCCACAGGATGTGCTGGTTCACGCCGCCTTCGCGCGAAAAATCATAGGGCGAGACCAGGCAGATCTTCATAGCGTTTAATTCCTGAACTTTTAGGGATTATTCTTGCGACGACTAAAGGTAGCCACCCCGCGCCGGATTTTATCGGCGGGCAGTACCACCAGACTCCGTAAATTCTGCTTGCCCGCTCCCTGCAACTGTTCTTTGATGGTCAGGTAGCGCCCGTGCGAAGTCGTGGTGCGGTTTTTTATAGCTGTCAGCAAATCTGCCGCCGTATGGCCTTCAAAGGTAGTATAAGCCGTCGCGATATGGCGCGGGAAGTGAGCATCGCTGTTGCCGATTTCTGCCAGGTGCCATTCGTTAGTGTTGATTTCTTTGACCCGTTCGCGCCGCACGTAGCCCGCAATGCTGGGGTTCAAGATTTCAATCCCATCTACCGCCAAATCTTTGCTAAAAAGCGAACGCAACTGGCCCTCGCCCACACTCAACGTCATATAGCTTAAAGGGTGCGGTATAATCACTACGCCGCCCCGGTCGTGCGCCCAGTTGACCGTTTGCTCTAGCGATTGGAACATTCTGAATTGCTCTTCCACGCCATAAATCAGGATATGCCCGTGTCGGCTGGTAATTTCTTGCGCCATGATAATTTCAAAGCGATATTTGCGTTTGGCTGCTAATTCTCGCGCCGCCCATGCGCCCCGAATCTCGTCATGGTCGGTAATCGCGATTACATCGAGGTCAGTTTTATGCTCGACCCATTCCAACACTTCTTCGACTGTACCCATGCCATCGCTGGCGGTAGTGTGCATATGTAAATCGGCTTTGCCGAATTTTCTGGTCTCAGCTTGCGGAACTTCGTCGCGAGGTTTCGGAGCTTCATATTCTGGAATTTCCGGCTTACTATTGCTCTCGTCGCCTTCACGCGGCTCTTTTTCTTCCAAATTCTACCTCTCTCTTAACATAGTTTTGAGTTGTGAGTTTTGGTCGAAGACCACCCCTGCGGGGCGAGTTTTGAATTATTCATTACTCAGGCTCATTACTCGTTGCTTCCTTTATTATACTATAGCGCTTGACTCTGTTCAACCTTGCTTTTACTTTACATAACTACTTGATTTTGGAAGGCTAAACAGTGAAATCTAATCGATTCTTAGGGCTAATTGCATTTGCTCTTTTGACGTGGCGAAGTATTCAGGGGTGGAGCGTCCCAGCCTATACGTATCAAGCTAAGAAAGAGGCAAACGAGGTAGAGTGGTGGTAGACACGCTCGGCACTCAAGGCCGAGCTACACAGCGTAAATCCACTAAAGGGACTACAATCTTCTGGTGTTGAAGGATTTATCAGCCCCTTCAGTGGGCTTTGGCTTCGTAGCTCGGCCTTGAGTGCCGAGCGTGTCTACCAGCGCCCTACCAACTTCAATTAAAAAATTTAGTTAGCTTGCTAATATCGGCGGCATCATACCCGCGTGAATGAGGCAATGCCGCAGCTTTGGCGTGGATGCGCATAAAGTGTTCGTACTGGTGGATTCCAAATTACCTTTTCACGGACAAGTACTTCTCTTTGATTTGGGAGTGCCTATTTGGAATACGGTAATTTCGTAGTGGCTCATAACATTCGCCCTTCAGACAATTACTTTATCCGAAGGGCGAATAGTATGAGCCAATGCCATACCTTTAATTCCAGGTTGTACCAATCTAGTTTACGGGAAGGGTGAAATGGAAGGTGCTGCCCTGTCCTTCTCCGGCGCTTTCGGCCCACATTCGCCCGCCGAGCAGTGTAATAATCTGGCTGCTGATATAGAGGCCAAGACCGAGACCGGGTAAACCGCTATCGCGGCTATTATTGGCCCGGTAGAAGCGCTCGAACAAATCGGCTTGCTGCTCTAGCGGGATGCCGATGCCCTGGTCTTGAATCGAAAAGTGTAACACCTCGGCGGCTGGTTCAGAAGTAGTTGGTTCAAGCGCGCTTAATTTCTTTCGTTCGAGCCGAATATTGATAGCACCGCCATCGGGCGAGTATTTCATGGCGTTGGAAATCAGGTTACTCGTAACCTGATCGAGACGAGTGGCATCATACGAGCCAGTGTAAAGGGCGTGGTCTGGGCCATTGACCAGTTCTAAAGGGATTTGGTGATTGGTGGTGTCGGTCAGATAAGTTTCAACCTGACGTTTTACCAGTTCAGCCAAATCGGTTTCTTCGTGGCGAAGCTCAAGGTGGCCCGTTTCGATACGAGATAAATCGAGCAAATCATCCACCAACCGGGTCATACGCTGGGCCTGTGCGATAATGGTTTCAAGCGGCTTCAGGTCAGTTTCGGGAATCCCGGCTTTACGTAGGCGGCGCTGGGTCATCTGAGTGTAGCCCTGTACGGCGGTGAGCGGGTTGCGGAGTTCATGGGCTACTAGCGATAAAAATTCATCTTTGAGGCGGTTCGCTTCACGCAAAGTGGTTGCCTGATTTGCTTCGACTAACAAGCGCACGTTTTGGATGGCAATCGCCGCCAGTCGGCCCATTCCTTCCAGCACCCGGATTTCGCGCGGGACAAATTCGTGTCGGTCTCCCAGATGATCGAGGGTAAGAATACCAATAATTTCACTTTTGTAGACCAGTGGCGCGGCAAAAAGGGTCTTTACGCCAAAGGGATTGGGTATTTCCTCGCCTTTCTTCCTTGCTTCCGCTTGCAAGGCTTCCATATCAATCACCAGCCAGCGCTGTTCTTCAAAAAAGATTGCATCGTAAGGCGAATTGTGGTCACGCGGGGTTGGCGGTGCTTGCATCCATTGTAGTTTTTCTTCGTCGGAAATTCCATAAACTGCTCCCGGAGTGCTTAATTCGGTCTGAGCGTCATACAACATAATACCCACCCGGTCACAACCCGTCACCTGCGGCATAATTTCGACAATGCGGTTGAGTAATTGTGGCAAATCGGCAATACCAGCCGCGGCGTTTGCCATTTCGAGTAAGGCCACTTGTGCTTCTTCGGTGGCGCGGCTGGTTTCTTCCAATTCTTGCTGCTGCCGTTCCTGTTCGGTGACATCGCGGAATAGCAAAACGCCGCCACTAAGTTTCTCGGTCTCATCGTACAACGGCGTACCGTTGGATGAGACTACTCGTTCTCGGCCCGTTCCATCTTTCAGTAAATAGCGAAAATCTTGAAAAGTTTCGCCGTTTAGCACTCGCCCGCTCATAGTGTCTTCACGGCGCATCGGCGTACCATCCAGGTGGCGGCGGTTAAAAACTTTTGGGCCGTCCCGGTAGGGGTTCTGCCCCAGCATCTTTCGTCCCAGGATTTGGTCTACCATCTGGTTTGCTATAATAATCGTACCTTCGGTATCTATGACGACCAGACCTTCCGAAAGGCTGCTGACAATAGTTTCTAGCTGAACCGTTCTTTCTTTGTGCCGGTTAGCGCTTTGCTCCAATCCCTGACGGTGCAAAACCTGCCGCGTTACATCTTCCATAATCCAAAACAGGCCCGAATTCTGTCCGCTCTCGTCGAAAATCGGTGTGAAATTATAATTCCAGTAGCTTTCCGGGTGGTCGGGAAAACGAGGTGATGGATAAGGCGAAGCGTATTCTTTGCCACTCGCTGGCTGATTGGTTTCCAGCACTTGTTGCATTATTGGGCCAAACTTTTGTTCCGCTTCGGGCTGCTCACGAAATGGCGAAAGTCCCATCATTTCGGCTGGCGAAAATCCAAAATATTCAGCCATGCTACGGCTTACCATTACATAGTTGAAATTGGTATCGAGAAAACTCATTAGCACTGGAGTATTTTCGAAAATAGTGGTTAGTATACTCAGTGTTTCGCCTCCAACCAATTGATTAGCGTCTTTTATTCGAACTATGCTATCTTTAGCCATATTAAAATTTTGGTGAGGGAGCAGGTGCTTCATTTCAGTCATTCTTATTTATCTCCGTTCTGCATAGTTTAACACTGAAAGAGGAATTTTGTTACACTCTTTAAATACAAAATAAAAATTAAATTACAATTTAATCACCGACATATTTCCCATATAATTTAATTGACTTGAGAAAAGTAAAAATTATCCTAATGATGAATCTGCAATTTCTATGCCAGCTCTTCCCAAAAGCTTTTTTCAGGAACCGCTTTATCAGCAAACTATGGGTAAAATATCAGTAATCTTTAGTTGTCTGTTATTCGTCCAAAGGCGCTTCTAGTAAACCATGTTTAAGGGCATATCGCACCAATTCGGAGCGATGCTTGAGGCTTAATTTTTCCATAATCCGGCTGCGATAAGTATCTACCGTTTTGGCGCTGATAACTAATTTCTCGCCGATTTCATGGCTGGTATAGCCTTCGGCGGTCAGTCGCAACACTTCCTCTTCGCGTTCGCTCAAGGCTACTTCCTCGCCTTCGCGTCGGGTACGGGTGTTCAGATAGCCTTTCAGCAAGGCTTTGGTAGCGGCAGGATGCAAATAAACCTCGCCGGAACGCACCGCCCGGATTGCCTCAAGCAAGTCGGTATCCGCCGAACTTTTCAGGACATAGCCGTTGCCGCCGTGTTGCAAAACCTGAAAGAGGTAGCGTTCTTCGGCGTGCATAGTCAGCACCAGAATACGCGCCTCGCTACCTGCCTCCCGCAATTTTTTGAGAGCAGCCAGTCCGCCCATTCCAGGCATATTCAAGTCCAGCACTAGCACTTCCGGCTTGAGTTCGAGCGTAAGACGTACCGCTTCCTCGCCATCTCCGGCTTCGCCAATCACTATTATATCTGGCTCGGCATTGAGCAGCGCCCGCAAACCCGCCCGTAACACCGCATGGTCATCCGCCAGTAGCACCTGAATTTTATCGCCCACGCTTACTCCATTTACGATTTACGATTTACGATTTACGATTTTTTTTGACAAACACCGTTTGGTTTGCCTTTATTGAATTCAAAATTCAAAACTCAAAATTCAAAACTCAAAATTCAAAACTCAAAACTTTCTTAAATTGTCAATTTAAAGTCCTGTTGGGCCAGGGGAATATCGAGGCAAACGATTGTTCCCTGGGCTGGACTGGATTTTATGGTTACTTTGCCACCAGTTAGTTGAGCGCGTTCGCGCATTCCGAGCAAGCCTAATCCCTTGTTCTGATAGCTTTCATCAAGGTCAAAGCCGTTGCCGTCGTCCTGAATGGTGGTACGCAACCGGGTAGGAGTGCGTTCCAGCGTTACGCTCAGATTGTGGGCGCTGGCATATTTCAGGGCATTGGTTACAGCTTCCTGTACTACCCGGTAGCAGACCAGTTCCACTAAATCGGGCAACCGTCCGGCCCGCTCAAAACCAGTAACTTTGAAGCTAATATTCTCGCTGGTGCGTTCGCGCAAGTTAGTAAAATAGGCTTCCAGCGCTGGAATCAAGCCTAAATCGTCCAAGAGAGTAGGTCGCAGGCTACGCGAGAGTTCGCGTACATCGTCCATTGTAGACGATACCAGCGCCCGCATTTCGGTTAGCCCTTGCCGTAGCTTTTCCGCCGAGTCCGCCTTTTCCAGTAGTTTGAGCCGTACCAGCAGATTAGTGAGTGCCTGGGCGGTCTGGTCGTGCAGTTCACGCGCGATGCGTCTGCGTTCTTCTTCTTGCGCTCCGATTACCTGGGCCGCTACGCGCCGCAACTGCGAATTGCGCTCTTCCAGCGTATCAAGCATGGTGTTGAAAGTATCGGAAAGTTGCTCCATTTGCGGGTCGCTCAATTGCGAAGGTTCGGCGCGAGCCGCCAAATTTCCCGCTCGTACCGCGCTGGCGGTGCGCTGCAAGCCGATTAAGGGCCGAAAAGCGGTTTTCAAGACGGCATAATTTACCGCCGCACTAAGCGTAACGCCGACGATGGTAAAGAAAAAGGCCAGTTCCAGTTCCAGGCCGCGCACACCTGTTACCGCTTCGGTCAGCCACGTTCCGACGAACGCGCCTACCCCGACGATAAGCGAATTTGCTACCAGCACCTTGATAAAAAGCGGTGCTTGTAACAAACGTGTTATCAGTCCGTTTTTTGGTTTTAGTTTAGTTTCGGCCTCGGCTTCTTTTGTCGGGCCATTCTCGCCAATATGAATTGCTTCCATAAATTTATGCTTGCTGTATCTTTTGAAGCAAAGAATTGCTTTGTTAAATACTTGTCCGAAAAAGCTTCTAAAGCGGCAGTTTCGCTTTAATCTATTTTATCACAAAGCGGCGGGGTGAGCGCATCCGAAACTTTTTCGACCCTCATTCGTAATTGTTGCTGAGTTCCAGAAGTTTCTTCTGGTATATTTTGGAAATTTCCGCGAAAATCCCAAAATATACCGAAAAGGTATCGCCAGATGAACGAAATTGTTAGAATATTCGTTGGTTTTTTAGTTTTAGCCGGACTATTCTGGATAATTGAATCGCTTTGGCCCGAAGACCGTACCCAACCGAAGTGGCGCGGCGATAGTCTGACCGATTTGGCCTACTGGTTTTTCAATGGTCTCATCACCAAATTTGTGACGACGTTGGTTATTGTTATCGCTATTGCCCTGACGATTTACGCGATTCCTCGTCCCGGCGCAACTTTTATCACGGCGCTACCGGGCTGGGTGCAAATGCTGGCAGTGTTGTTACTGGGTGATTTAATCGCTTACTGGGTGCATCGTCTTACCCATCGTGTTCCGGCTTTGTGGCGGATTCATGCGGTGCATCATAGCCCGATAAGACTGGATTGGTTGGCGGCAGGTCGAGTTCATCCGCTCGATAGCATTTTGCACAAAGTAGCCGCCGTCGTGCCACTCTACCTGATTGGCTTTTCGCCGGGGGTGCTGGCGGCTTATGCCCCTTTCCTGGCGGTTTATCCTATCTTTCTGCACGCTAACGTGCGCTGGAATCTTGGCCCACTCAGCTATTTAATCGCCAGCCCCGGTTTTCATCGCTGGCATCATTCTTCGGATAAAGAAGCGCTGGACAAAAATTTTAGCGGCCTCTTCCCGCTTTTTGATTACCTCTTTGGCACCGCCTATTTCCCGCGAGACCGCCGTCCGCAAAAATACGGCCTCAACCACGAAATAATGCCGCGTGGCCTGTTCCGCCAGTTAGTCTATCCGTTCCGCAAGCGGGGATATTAATTAGTTCAAGGACAAAATCTCCATGAAGCGATTTATTTTAGTAGCACTCGCGTTATTTTCTTTAAGCTTTATGCTGGTGGCTTGCGGCGAAGCTACTGCTACCAGCGCTCTTCCGGCAGCCAGTACGCCAACTACCATCGCGGCTACGACGGTTGTAGCGACTCCCGTCGCAACTATTACAGTGGCGGCAACTACGGCTGTTGCAACTACGGTGGCGATACCAACAGTTACGGCTGCTATTGCGACTACGGCAGCCGCTACGACTACGGCTGTTGCGACTACGGCACAATCTGCTACAACGGCGGCAACTACGGTTGCGCCTGCACCCACTACTCCGCCGATTTCGAGTGGCAATCCTGTTTTGTTAAAGGTATTCTTTTCCAACCACAATCGGGAAGAAATAGAAGTTTACCCGGTTATGCGGACGGTTGCCAATCGCCCGGACGTAGCGACCTTTGTAATGGAGCAACTTATTCTTGGCCCGACCCCGGCGGAAAAAAATCAGGGCTACTATACTGATTTAGTTCTTACTGGCCCGTCCAATTGCGGCGGCAAAGATTTTTCTTTGAGCATTGTCAACAAAAAAGCTACCCTGCGTTTTTGCAAAGCAGTTAACCGCACTGGTACAATTTCGGATGTTCGGATGATGAAGACAATGGAAGCAACTTTGAAACAGTTTCCAACCATTGAAACAATTGTGTTTCTGGATAAGGAGAACAATTGCTTTTTTGATGCCAGAGGCACTAACGAGTGTCCACGTTAACTCAACCAAAAGGTAGAAGTTCGATTTATCGAACTTCTACCTTTTTTTGTTACCGTTTTTAGACTGCGGTATCTCTTTTCTTAGGTTTAGAGTCGGGCAGGGGGTTTGGGTCGGGCGGATAGTCGAAGATTTCGCTGATTGGCAGCTTGAAGCCCGGTATTACATCTTCGCCGCTCAACTCGTCGCCTTCGCCCAAACTTTCAGGGTTAAGGCCAATACCATTCAAATAAGAAACGAACAAGCAGCGAGGTAACTTCTGTGGCATACTTTCAGGTGCTGATAACTGAAAACTTTAACCAAAGGAGTTACCTCGTGCCTTTTACTTTACGCGCTTTTCCGACTG
>JBBQXW010000216.1:0-12763 GCA_038209275.1 Chloroflexia bacterium
TTATACTTCATTAAAGGCCAGCCAAATTATAGCGTACATGGCTCTTTTTCACTACTAGCGCCGCAGTCCTTAGTACCTGTACTGGATAAATTGGAAAAAATAATAGGAGAAATAGCGGCTGAAGGGTTATGTACTTTGTAATGTTCATCTTTTAAACTAAAGGAGTACACGCTGTTGCTTGCGTTCGGGCCTGATTTCAGCCGAGGCTCAATTTATTTGAAGCCTACTTTATGCTAGAGTTACACAATTGAGAGGAAGAAGAGTAATATGCAGTTCCTGGTAGAGGCGGCAGCCGTTGACGAAATGATGCAGGAGAACCTGTCGCCCGATTGCTATGTCCGCGATAATCTTTACCCCCACCATTTTTACCGGGGCGGCGAAAAATGTCTGGTAATTCGCGCCCTGTATGCTGCCATCAACGAGGCCAAACAGCGCGGCGATAAAGCGGCGTTAGCCCACCTGATGTTGCACGAAAAGCAGGTCAAAGCCTGGGCCGAAGAAATCGAACGCGCCCGGAGCGGCCTTGGCCCTGAACCGCATAAAGAATATCCATCTTATCTGCACGTCGTCGGCAAAGATGACGAAACCAAAAATCAGGACAAACCAGCCTATTTCCCCGAAATTCCCATGAGCCTGGAAGAACTCGGCCTCAACGAAAATTTTGTAGATGAAATGATTATGCGTATCTTCTATCTGAAGGGCAATATCAGTGGAAGCGCCCTCAGCATGGTTTTGCGCGTACCGTTTTACAATGTATTACAGCTACGCATCGAAGAATTGCGGCGGCAGGAGCTACTCGATATTAACGGACAGGACGGCCTGGGCGAAGCGGGCTACCGATTTACTCTGACCAACAAAGGTATCGAGCGCGCCCAAAGCCTGATGCAAAAAACGGCCTATGCCGGGCCGATGCCCGTTCCTTTGAATATGCTGATTGACTCGATTAAAGCCCAAACTATCAAAAACGTGGTGGTAACACACACCAACATTCGGCGGGCCTTCAGCGATTTGATTATTCACGATTTTGTGCTGAACCAGATTGGCCCGGCGGTCAATTCGGCTTCCTCTATCTTCCTGTTTGGGGCGGCGGGCAACGGCAAGACCTCGATTGCCGAGCGCATCACCCGGCTAATGGGCGGCTCTATCTTTGTGCCGCACGCCATCGAGACCGACGGGCAGATTATCAAGCTCTACGACGCTATTGCCCACGAAGCGCTCGATGATACCACTGGCGAAGAAACGATGGAGTATGATGCCCGCTGGGTACGCATCAAGCGCCCGGTGGTAGTGGTCGGTGGCGAACTGACGCTGGCCGGGTTAGACCTGATTTTCAACGAGAACGCCAAAGTGTACGAAGCGCCCTTCCAGATGAAGGCCAATGGCGGCATCTTCCTGATTGACGACTTTGGTCGCCAGCAGTGCCGTCCGATGGATTTGCTCAATCGCTGGATTGTGCCGCTCGAAAAGCGCTACGATTACCTGACCCTGGCTACCGGCAAAAAGCTGGAAATGCCCTTCGATGAATTAATCTGCTTTTCCAGCAACCTCGACCCATCCGATATTGCCGACGAAGCTTTCTTGCGCCGCATCAAGTACAAGGTCAATGTTGCCGACCCGGACGAAAAGCAGTGGCGACAAATCTGGGCGCTGGTTTGCAAAGGCAAAAAAGTCCCTTACGATGACAAAGCACTCGACTATATGATTGAGAAGTGGTACAAGCCGTTCAACCGACCTTTGCGTATGTGCCAACCCCGCGACATTCTCGACCAGATGGTTGCACTTGCCAAATATAGCATCGAACCGGCTACCATGAACCCCGATTTAATTGACAGTGCTTGCTCAACCTACTTCGTAGATTTCAAAGGCAAGCAACCCAAAACAATGGCAGGCGACGCGACGCTATCCAAAGTCGGGTAAGAAGTCAGAAGTCAGAAGTTCAGCAAATACAAGGCGATTATAATAATCGCCTTGTATTTGCTGAACTATAGCAAGTTGCAGAAAAATTGAGCCAGGTTTAACGTAGGGGCGAATCGCATACGCCCGCGTAACGTGGCACAGTGTTCAACGGCGTATGCGATTCGCCCCTACTGACATACTCGGTTTATTTTGTTAAACTTCAATATCAAACCTTCCCCGCTTTACTTATTGAAAACTTGCTTAAACTCAAAATTCAAAATTCAAAATTCAAAACTCAAAGTCGGGTAGCTTAACTAGGCCAAAGGGCTTATAATAGGTTGAGCCTTCAGCCAATTGCAGCCGCAGTTGAAAGAAGGTATAACTTTAAGGAATTATAAGCTTTTTTTCATTTTTGCCAGAAACGCCGCAACTTTTGCTTTCTCTCCTGCATTTATAGTTTGTAAGGCAAGATAAACCAGGTAGCACAACTGCACAAACTATAAACCAAATTTTATGGCGCTAGAATAAATCGAGTTCGGCCTGCACGTTGAGTAGTAGGGGCCAGGACAGGCGCGGAAAAATATCAGGGCGAGAAAATGCTCAATAGTAAAGCCCTGGGGACGCAGGTCAGAACCTTTCTTGTTAATGAAACAAGCCATAAAGCCGGAACAGGTTCGCCGGGCCGAACTCAGGGGAAGCAGCAAAATCAAGCGGCAACCGAACAACTGGCACAACTTTCGGTTACGGTTAGCGCGATGTCCAAAGCCAAAAATACCGATTACGAGTCGGGGTCAGAGTGGAATCCGGCAACTTTTGACCGGGTGGTGGTGCAATATCAGCCGCGCATCTACCGCTTTATTTATGCTATGGTGGGCGAGGCCGAAGCAGCCCATGATTTAACCCAGGATACCTTTCTTTCGGCTTACAAAAGTTTGCTAAAACGGGCCGAAGCAGTTCAGGCGGCAGAAGAAGCCGGACTGGATGACGAACTGGAACGCTATAATCCGGCGAACAATAATATTTCGGCCTGGCTCTATACCATTGCCCGAAATACCGCGTTGAGTGAAATGCGCCGCCATAAGGTCGTGCGCTTTTTTTCGTTCTGGCAACGCTCTGCCACTAGCGATAGCGAAGAAGAAGTTGATGGCATGACCGACCTTGCCACGGTTGAACCGGGCGGCGATGTCGAAGCGCGCTCGGCTTTGCGCGATGAATTAGACCGAGCGATGAACACAGTAGGCCGCGACAAATTGACCGCCTTGTTACTACATATGGACGGGTTTTCGTATAAAGAGATTTGCCAGATTACCGGCGACTCGTTGCCAAGTGTTAAGTCCCAGATATTTCGAGCTAAAGAGAGTTTGCGCCGGGCGCTGGGGTCTTCCAGCCTGGCAAACCCTTCTACCGAATTAGCGGGGGAGGGTGATTAAGATGACCAGGCAAAACGATAATTTCAAGCCAAATCCCAATAACGCCCAGGCTAACCTCAATACGGCTGACCATCCGCGCCATCGCCGGATGCTTGAGCCGCTAATTTCCCTTTACCAGGATGGGGAAACTTCGGCAGCAGAAGAATTGACGGTAGAGCGCTATCTCGCTACCTGCGCCGAATGTCGAAAAGCACTGGACGGCTATGACCGAGTGGAGACCCAGCTTCAAGGTTATCTGGATCAGGTTGGAGCGCCGCGTCCGTTGCCCTCTTTTAGTTTGAACGGGCAAACCAGACATAATTCGGCAACAGAGCGGTTTGATGATTTAGTTCCGGCCTATGGAGCGCGTCCGACGCGCCCGGCTTCGTCGGGGCGCAACCGTTGGCTCACCCCGGCGATGGTAGGGCGGTTCAGTGGCGCGATAGCCGCTATGCTGGTACTGGTCAGTATTGTTGGATTGGTGCTAATTTATCGCGATAACGGCACACCGCCCGCCGGAACAGGCCAAACCGTTGTGGCAAGCCAGAGCCAAACACCCGAACCAACCAGCCCGCCCAGTCCCAGTCCGCTCCCTACTACCACTCCAACAGTGGCACTGACGGCTGAACCAACCGCTACGGTGGCACTCCAAACTACGGTGGCAGCGACCACGGCGAGTGCGGGTCAAACAACTCAGGCGGCGATTAACCCGGCGCAAACTACGGCAGCCCGGCAAACTACTGCCGCCGCCGTCGCTCCGATAAATACACCCAAACCAGCCGCAGCCGCCACGCCTACGCCAAATTCGTCTACTGCTGCACCTTCAACAGCCCGTTCGGAAACGGCTACGCCAACAGTAGCGATAGCGTCAACCACCAATACGGCAGCGGCAACTACTGCGCCCGCCACAACTACTGCGCCAACGGCAGAAACGGGAACGACGGTTGCGCCAGTGGTGACAACGACGGTTGCTGCTCCGCCAGCGACTAGCCCTGCCTCAACCGAAACAGCAGCGCCAACCGCCACTCCTGTCCCGGCGACCACGGCAGCCCCAGTTTCGCTACCGCCCACTCCCACGGCAGCCGCTTTGCCCTCGCCAACGTCTAGCCGCGTCCCGGCAACACCCGGCCCGCTAACCGTAAATGCGCCGGGCTGGATTGCCTATGTTAGTAATCAGGATGGCGAGATACATCTGGTTAATAGCGATGGCAGCACCGAGGTGTCGTTGAGCAAAGATAGCGTCGCTAACGGCATACGCTGGGAAGAATTAGTCTGGTCGCACGATGGCCGCTGGATAGCGGCGGCGGGTCAGAACACTGGGACGGGCGGCTATGCGATTTATCTCTTTGACATCACTAATCGCAACGATGGCAAACTAAATTTCGCGGCGGAAGGTTTTGGGCCAGTCTGGTCGCCGGATGACCTTTCGATGGCATATCTGGCCGGGCCGGTCAGGAGTAAGAACGGGTTGAAGCAGGGTAAGCCAGCCTTGATAAATTTGAAAAAGCGCTTTGTTCAATCGCCCGTTACGCTCGAAGACGAATATCAATCCTTGCGCCCACAGTGGTTCGAGGAAGGAACGCGCCTGCTAATAGGACAAAATCAAATTGTCGCGCCGGATGGCACGTTGCTCAATACGCTGGAATTGCCCTACGAAAATACCTGTGTCGCGACGGGACTATCGCCGTTCGGCAATAAACTGGCGGTACTCGAACCAAACGGCCCGGTAATTTACGATTTGAACAAAGGCACGATAGATAAAAATAAACCGCTGGCCCGTCCCACCGTCACTATTCCCGGCAAGGCTGGGGCAAAGTGCGGCGGCGAACGGTTGCACTGGACACCTAGCGGGCGCTCGGTCTATTTCTACGTCAATGGCGGTGGCAACGATACCACTTGCGTGGTTAGCATAAGCGGTGGCGGGGCAAGCTGTCTGACGGGAGTCTACCAGCCAAGCTTTACGGTAGATGGCGGACATCTGGTAGATTTTAATCCAAACCAGCGCGGTCAACTTTACGCCATGCCCTTTGGCAACAAGCCGGATAATATACGTATCCTGGCTTCCTCCAGAGTTCCCCCGGTCTGGCAACCCAGATGGAGCTAGAAATATAAAAGAGCATCAATCGAAACAGCTATTCTCGGCTTTACAAAGAGGCTTGACAAGGGCCAGCGGTTGAGTAATAAACGAACAGACTGTCACTGGCCTGTTCGTTTATTTACATCAAGGAAGAAACTATTTGGAGGCTTTGACTTTGGGAGGGTTTGGTTTTTTGGTTGAATTGTTGTAGGTCTGGTTTTCAAAATCTACGATAGATAATCGGCCAATCCCATATACTCGTGCCGAACGACCAGCTTTGAGTTTGCTAGGGTCAGGTTGATCGGCCAGGTTGTTTATACCAGCCGCCACATGGCTATAGTCCTTACCTTTAGTCAATTTTGTGCCGGTAGCCGCTTCTATTTCCTGGCGTGTCTTGCCATCAGCGGCGCTTTCCCCCGTTATAGCCGGATGTGCCGGGTCAGTATCTATAATGTACCCATCAGAGTTACCCTCGACTACAAATAGTTCGCGGGTGGCCGGGTTCCAGGATTGCACCATTTGAATGTGGTCGGCTTTCTCTCCTTCAATAACCCGCTTTATGGTTCCGTCAGCCGGGATGGCATTATATTTATAAGTTTTTACCACTTTATGGGTCTTGGTGGGGTCTTTGCTGTCCGGCACTTCCACTTCTACTTCGGCCCGCTTAGTTGTATTATTGTCTAGCAATACTACATCGCCGGGCCGAATATCCAGGTCGCCGCTTTTACCTCTGGCGAAAATAGCTGTATCGTCAATCCATTTGCGCTCAGAACCGCGCTTTTTGTGGTATTCCTTCAAATCTTTCCATTCACTCTCGTCGTAGACCCACTTTGGCTCGGTTCCTATATATTGTTGATAATGGAAAAAGGCTTCCAATCTTTCGGTGCTAGGGAAGCCAGACTTCATCTTATCAACCACTTCCGATTCTAGATAACTCTTGGCAACAAAAGCGCCGCACCATTCCATACTGCTATCCATACCCACTGCCTTAGCCGAATCTGCCCGCGCCGTAGCAGGCGAAGCCAATGTTTTTTCGGCATTAAAAACGACCTCTAGTTGCAGGGCCGCTAGAATCGCGTCTTCTATTCCTGTATCTTCACATCGGTAGCGCGCCGGGCGGTCTTTGGTTATTTTTTTCAAAGATTCTAAAAAGGGCTTGGCCGTTTCGTGAAAAAGGACTGTCCTTTTGCGACGGTTCTCGTTATCGGTATGCGGATCCTCGTTTCCTTTGTCATCGGTGCTTACAGTGGTATTATTGATTGCTAAATTATAAGAAGTCCGAATGAGTAAAATGGCATCCCCTAAAAACTGTACAATTTCTACAAAAGCCGATTCAAAAGCGGCTACACCCACCATGTTTTTAATAGCTATTACCTCGTCAGCATGGTTTGTTGAGTTATTAACCAGCCAGTTAAGTGTTGTGGATTTAAGCGGGTCGCTCGATTTTTTGGATAATACCGCATCGAGAGCCGCGCTAAAGCGCTCTTTATCAATTCCGGGTACACTGTTGTCATTGGTCGCTTTATACATGTCTGTGAGATGGTCAACGGGCAGGGCAGCCAGGCTTTTAAGTATGGCACCCATCTGGCCCACTGCGATTTTTTTACAGTCCTCTACGGCGCTAGTTTCGACCGCTGCACCATCCCTGGCAACATAAGCCGCCGGAGGTTTAGCCTCATGTAGCTGCCGGGCCAGGCGGGCAACATAATTATTACCCAACTGGCGTTGTAGCGAGTAAAAAGCGGTCTGGCGGGCCTCTGAACCCTGGATACGCTGTAGCTGATTGGCTACCCGCTCAAGGGTCGGAACAGTCCTTGCAGTTGGAAAGTTTAAATTCGCAGACAAGCTTTCAGTATTATCAGCTTGAGGCCGAGAAGCAGACAATGGAGCTTTATCAGGTTCAGATTTTTGATTGGATTTGTAATTTCTGGTTTGAGTATTCAATTCAAATAACCATCCTTCTGCGATTAAGAAACCCGGAAACTTACCTGTAGATTTGTCGAGTTGCCTGCCCGGTTTTGGAATATAAAAAGCAACCCTTATTTATTAACACAGCCTGCTCCTCAGTACATCTATAAAATCACCTATTTTGTCACTAAGGAAATAAAAGCTTCTTACACAGCCAATGGGTAAAATCACCTAACAATACCGACCTAAATTCAAAACAAGTTACGGTCAAGCGCATAGCAGATTATATACCATAAGCCAATACCACCATCGCTTCTGTAAAATTAGGTACTGCCCGCAAAATTGCCTCTTTACAACGCTTTGAATTAGTGTATAATAGTCACTAAGAGTTATTGTAGTTTTAACTATAACACAAAGAAAGGCAGGTCGGGTGATGAAGACAGATGAGACCATGACGCTAGGAATGACGGCAGGACAATTAAATCGAATTGCGGCAAGCGCTTTGGAAGAAGATTTGGGCTGGGGTGATGTCACCAGCGATTACTTTATTCCGGCAGACCTGACTGCTTCCGCCAACTTCGTGACCCGCAAGGCCGGAGTCGTAGCCGGGTTAGCAGTTGCGGCGGCAGTCTATCAGGCCGCCGACCCAACTTTGCGCTTTGAAACGCTAGTAGCCGATGGCACAGCAGTAGAGGCTGGTACTATCCTGGCCCGCGTGAGCGGTAAAGCCCAGAGCATTTTGCGGGGCGAACGAGTAGCCCTCAATTTTCTGCAACGGCTGTGCGGCGTTGCCAGCCTGACCGCCCGCTATGTAGCCGCAACCGAAGGCACAAAGGCCCGTATCGTGGATACCCGCAAGACCACGCCGGGCCTACGTGATCTGGAAAAATACGCGGTGCGAGCCGGAGGCGGCTTTAATCATCGTCGTAACCTGAGCGACGGGGTAATGCTGAAGGATAATCACTTGATGGCACTGGCGGCGGGCGGCTTAAAGCTATCGGAAGTGTTAAAACAAACCCGCGCTCGTCTGCCCCACCTGGTAAAAATCGAGGTAGAAGTAGACCGCATAGACCAGATTGAGGAAGCCTTATCGGGCGGTGCGGACGTGAT
This sequence comes from Chloroflexia bacterium, assembly GCA_038209275.1. Classification (GTDB taxonomy): domain Bacteria; phylum Chloroflexota; class Chloroflexia; order Chloroheliales; family Chloroheliaceae; genus L227-5C. The sequence continues at coordinate 8,401 of JBBQXW010000216.1, forward strand.
TTTGCTGGACAATATGACCCCGTCGCAATTGCGCGAAGCAGTAAGCCTTATCAACGGACGGGCCATTACCGAGGCTTCGGGCGGCGTAAACCTTGAAACAGTTCGGGCGATTGCCGAAAGTGGCGTAGATTTAATTTCAGTAGGAGCACTGACCCATTCCGCCCCGGCGCTAGATATTGGGCTGGATTTCCGGCTTGGCCCTTCGGCGGTAATATAATATGAACGAATTTATTTACTTAGACCACGCCGCAACTACCCCGTTAGACCCGGCAGTGCTGGCGGCGATGCAGCCTTACTTTACCGAGCTATTCTACAATCCGTCCAGCAGCTACGGCCCGGCAGAAGCCAATAAACGCGCCCTGGAAGCGGCCCGCGAAACTTGTGCCGCCCTTATAAAAGCCCGCCCTGCCGAGATTATTTTCACCAGTGGCGGCAGCGAAAGCGATAATCTGGCTTTGAAGGGAGTAATTGCGGGCTGGAAAAGCCTGGGGCAGGAGCGCCACCACCTGATTACTACGCCAGTCGAGCATCACGCGGTGCTATATGCCGCCCAAAATCTGGAAGAACACGGCTGCGACGTGACCTATTTGCCAGTAGATAGCACCGGGCGGGTTAATCCAGCCGAGGTGGAAAGCGCTATTCGGCCCGATACCGCCCTGATTAGCGTTATCATGGCAAATAACGAAATCGGCACGCTGCAACCGATTGCCGAAATTGGCGAAATTGCCCGGCGGCACGGTGTCCCTTTTCACACCGATGCAGTGCAGGCGGGCGGCGCTGTGCCGTTAGATGTTGAAGCTTTAAAGGTAGATTTGCTCAGTCTGTCGGCCCACAAATTTTATGGGCCACGCGGCGTGGGCCTGCTCTACTTGCGGCGCGGTACGCCCTTTGTTTCCCAAATCCAGGGCGGCAGTCAGGAGCGTAACCGCCGGGCCGGAACAGAAAATTTACCTGGTGTAATCGGGATGGCAGCTGCTTTGCGGTTGGCCTACCTGACGTTGGAACAGGATAGCCAGCGCATAGAGGTTTTGCGCGATAAACTTATTGCCGGAGTACGCAAGAATGTACCTAACGCAATCTTAACCGGGGCAGCGCCACCCCTGCGCCTGCCCAACCACGCCAGTTTTTGTTTTAAGGATATTTATGGTGAAACAATTTTGCTGGGACTGGAAGAGCGGAGCATTTTGTGCAGCAGTGGCTCGGCCTGTGCCGCCGGGTCAACCGAGCCGAGCCACGTACTCACCGCCATTGGCCTGAATGAGGAACTAGCCCGTACCGCCGTCCGCTTCACTTTGGGCAAAACCAGCACTGAAGCCGAAATTGACCGGGTGCTGGCGGTGTTGCCCGAAGTAATTGGTAGCTTTCTGGCGGTTTAATACCAAAACCATTCAAATAAACCTCTGTGGGAGCGAGCTTCTGCTCGCGATTTCGGGTGGTGGTAAGGGAAAATCGCGAGCAGAAGCTCGCTCCCACAGCAAATTTAACGTTATTTGAGTGGTTTTGGCGGTTTAACACACTGATTAATTGTTCGATTGAGCTGCTTCCGCAAACTCCCTCTTTTGCATCTGCAAGTCTTCCTCCGACATATCTTCTACGTTGACAAAAGAAGTATTGGAGCTTTTTGAGCAAATTCTTACCGAAGAAGGTTATCGGGTCAGCCTACATTCTTACCAGATCCAAGATTTAGAAATGGTCAGGAAGCTAATGCCGGATTTAGTAATTGTTGACCAGTTATTCGGCGAGGAAAAATGGGGCTGGCAATTGATTCAAAAGATGCGGATGAACCGAGATACAGCCCATATTCCAATCGTGGTCTGCTCTTCCGCTCTTAAAGCCTTAAAAGAATTGGAGGGCCACCTGAAACAAAAGAAAATTGATATAGTCATAAAGCCGTTTGATATTGATGAATTGCTGGCGGCGGTAGAAAAAGCTTTTAAGCAAGCAGAGGTTGGTGCCGAACAGAGCAATAATCGCAATCAAGAGAATGGGGTTAAAGAGTAAACTCCATTTCAAATTTCAATGCTTCGTTTATTCCTGACGCTTGCTTGTTCTGCTATAATTCATTTATTCAGGATGTAAGTTATCACAGGCAACTAATGAGAGAGAAGCTGGAATGACCGAAGTAGCTACCAAACCAAAAGCAGTAATCGAGCGAATCGAAACTGAAAAGGTATTTATTCATGCCGGGGGAACGCGCCTGCATTATCAGGTAGCCGGGCCAGTAAATGCACCTCCGCTAGTACTCATACATGGTATTGGTGGCAGCGTCAATTGGTGGGAAAATAATCTTCCAGCCTTCACTCAACATTTCCGCACTTACGCCCTGGATTTGCCGGGCTTTGGTCGAAGCTGGCGAATGCGTCGGGTTTACTCTATCGAACGATTAGCCGATTACGTGCGGCAATGGCTCGATTTGGTCGGGCTGGAACGTGTAGCCCTGCTGGGCCATAGCCTGGGTGGACAGGTAGCCACCCGGTTAGCCGCTACCACGCCGCAGCGCGTCGAGCGCTTGATATTGGCAGCGCCCAGCGGCCTGTGGCCTACTCAGAGGGAGCGTTTGAACTGGTTTGTCAAAGCGCCGCGGGTCAAAGTGCCACTCCAACAGGTGCTGACGATTGCCTCTGGCACGATGCGTACCGATGCACTGGCTTTACTCTATAGCCTGAACGCAATAGTATTGGATGGTAAACAGGCCAGCCTGAGCCTGCAAAGTTTGCAAACGCCTACCCTGGTGGTATGGGGTACAGCCGACTCGGTACTGCCGCCCCTGTTAGGGCCACGCATCGCGGCCCTGATAACCAAAGCGCCCGTGCGCCTGGGATACATCGAAGACGGTACACACGATATGATGTACGACCAATCCGAAGCTTTCAACCGTCTGACCCTGGAATTCCTTTTAGAAAATTTTGAATTTTGAGTTTTGAATTTTGAATTAAAAACACAGATGAACACAGAGAAGTTATAACTCAAAATTCAAAATTCAAACTCAAAATTCAAACTCAAAATTCAAACTCAAATTCAAAATTCAAAATTCAAAATTCAAACGGAAGCAGTGGTAGTATGATTTTCCATGAAGAGTTTATTCTCAAAGTACCGCACGCTGAAGCCTGGCAATTTTTTACGGATTTTCCTGGGCCGATTAGTGTGTTGCCCGGCCTCGTGTACGTTAAAGAACAAGCGCCGAATCATTTTGTGGGTCAGGCCCGCATAAAGATTGGGCCGCTTACTTTTACTTTTGAGGGCGAACTAAAGATTAAGCTGGTAGAACCAGCCACTAATCGAGTTGTCCTCGAAGGCGGCGCACACGACCGTATACTTGGTACTCATTTTGAGGCAACTGCCTATACCCAAACGCTACCGCATGGCCCTAATCACAGTCGCGTGCTGCTCGAAGTCCACGTGGGCATGGATGGGGTAATGGGCAAAATGGGCCGCTTCATCCTCAATCCACGCGCTCGCTCGATTGTTGACCATTACCGCCAACTTTGTGAAACCGAATTGGAGCGCCGTCGCGTCGAACGCGCCAACTTTACCCCGGCAACCACATTGCCCGAAAGCGTTGCCGAAGCGTAAACATTTTAGCATCGCGTAATTCGCTATTCTTTGACAATCTGGCCGTAATGAGCTATATTCGATACCAGTAATGAATTTAAGAAAGTAATTGACCTCCGCAGTCCCGCATCCGTATATAAGTATATATTGTAAGGTTAAGGTTTAAGTTAGTGGTGAAATAAGGCTCAGGTCGAAATTTTTATAAAAATTTCGTCTGGCTCATTCAGGTTAGGGTTTTAAACCAGACAATCGAATATTTAAGTTAGAGATACAGGCAGAGGTTTTATCATGGCCTGGCAAAACTTTAGAAGCAAAGTTTTTATGATGCTACGTTCAAGGATGCGGCGACTACTGACTATCCTGGCATTTGGCTGCCTTTTGTGCTGGCCCACACTGAGTGGGACTACCCCGGCCCAGGCCATGATTATTTCTAGCGCCTTACCCGATGCACCCGGCAATACGCCTGAATTTAAAGTGCAGGCACTTTTTGATGGGCGCTATCGTGACAATAGCTGGGCGGTGCTGGAAATCAAATTACGCAATGGGCCGCAACCCTGGCGCGGCGAAGTACGAGCTACCTTGCCCTACGGCCCGGACAGCAGTTATACTTTCACTCGCCCGGTAGAACTGGCGGGCGGAGCAGAACAGCGTTTTTTACTTTATGTGCTGCCGACCCGCTACGAGCCGCGCTTTGATGTGGTGCTGTATAATGCCGCCGGAGAACAGGCAGACGTTCAGCCCGTCCGCTTGCAAGTAACCGGCACGGCGGATTACACCATCGGCATTTTGGCTGACCCCGATAAACTTAGTA
>JBBQXW010000217.1:0-12654 GCA_038209275.1 Chloroflexia bacterium
GTTTTATGTAAAGTAAAATCAAACACGCTCGGACGCAAGAACGTAGCAGAAAAGAGGAACGGTTATGGTAGTGAAGAAAAATTCGCATTGTTCATATTGTGGTAACGCTTTCGAGGAAGACCAGCCCTGGCCGCGCAAGTGTGCTAATTGCGGGCGGTCAAGCTATTTAAATCCAATGCCGGTAGCGGTGGTATTGCTGCCAGTAGATGATGGGTTGCTGGTAGTACGGCGCGGAATTGAGCCACGCAAGGGAATGTTAGCGCTGCCCGGCGGGTTTATCGAAATGGGCGAATCGTGGCAAGAGGCGGGAGCGCGAGAAGTTTTTGAAGAAACGGGTCTTACGGTTGACCCGCAGGGGATTGAAGATTTCAAAGTGCTGAGTGCGCCGGACGGCACGGTTTTGATTTTTGGACTGGCAAAGGCTACCACCTCGGCGCAATTGCCGCCTTTTGTGCTGTCCGATGAGACATTAGAATGTGCGATAATAAAAGCGCCGGAAACGCTGGCTTTTCCGCTACATAGTCAGGTCGTAGAGCTATTTTTTGCCCGGCAAGGCAAATAATAAACGCTAGAGAGAAATAAGTTTTGAGTATTGTACAACGGCTGCGCCACACTTACGAGGTGCGGTATGACGAAGTTAATCTGTATGGTTTTGTAACACCAACGGCAATGTTGCGCTATTTGCAAGATATAGCCGGGCTGCACGCCAGCCGATTTAACGCGGGTGAAAGCGGCTACTGGGTAGCCCGGCGGACAATTATAGAATTTCTAGCACCGATTGCGCCCCGTGCTACTTTGCAGGTCGAAACTTTTTCGCTGGGCCTGACCAAAGTAACCGGGTTGCGTGGCTACGAGGTACGTTTAGTCGGGGAAAACGAAACCGAAGCCCGCGCCGACCCGGTAATAAAAGCCCGAACACTATGGGTTTACCTGGATGCGCGAGGTCGTCCGGCGCGAGTGCCGCAGAGCTTTTTTGGAACGTGGCAACCCGAAGGGCCGCGCCCGCTTCAGCAAGAAGAGGCGGCGTTGCCCGCATTGCCTACCAACCGTCCGCCTTTTGTCGCCACTGCCCCGGTACGCTTTTCCGACCTGGACGTGATGAGCCACATGAATAACGCGGCCTATGTCGAATTGCTGGACAACGCGGCCTGGGAAGCCCTGGCTCAAATCGGTGTGCTGCCGGATGGCGGAGCGGCCTATCCAGTGCCATTGCATTACGATATTGAATACGTAGCCAGTGCCAGAGCCGCAGAAATGCTGGAAGTACATAGCTGGTTCGAGCCAGTCGAAGGTCAGGAAAGCCAGTTCGAGCGTTTGCAGCAGGTCGAACGCGAAGGTACGGTGCTGGTGCGGGCGCGTTCGCGTTGGTACTGGCAAACCTCAGCCGAAAACAGCACCTTACCAAACCTGCAAAAACTCTGGAAATAGTTTTGAGTTTTGAATTTTGAGTTTTGAGTTAGGAACACAGATGAACAAGCCCTGGAAGGGTTCCCTGTGGGCAGAGAACCACAGATACACACAGATTTTGTAGCGTTTGAGTTGAAGAAAGAACACAGATGGACACAGAGAACCACAGATTAACACGGATGATTTAAAGCGTTAAAATCTCCGTGTCTCCGTGTCTCCGTGGTGAATTTTTCAACTTTGAACTAAATTAACCACCAGTCGGGGCAAGTGTGTATTCTGCCGGGGCGAAGATGACCAGAATAGTCATGTCTTCTGTGATGGTATGGAAGCGATGTTCGATGCCCGCGCCAACGAAAATAGTTGAACCCGGCTCAACAGCGCGGTCTTCATCAGCAACCCGAATTGTGCCACGCCCGCTAATGATGTAATAAATTTCGTCCTCGGTATGGGGTTGCTGACCATCAACGGCGTTAGCAGCAAGCAGGTATAGGCCAGTGCTAAGTGAGGGAACACGCAAAAATTCGAGATACGAACGTTGCGAAGCGGCGGCTTGCGCCAGCAGGTCGGAGAGTTCAAAAGCTTGCATAATAATTTTCTCCTTTTGATAAGTAATGTTCCTGACCGCCGCTATGTTATAATAAGCCCTGGATTAGGGAATAAACACTAACGCGGACGGCAAGGACAAGGGTATTAACAATGGTAACTACTGCGGCAAAGCAGAGAACAACTAAAAACGGTGCGCGACCTTCCTCACAGCGAAGGGCCAGCCTTAAAGACAGAGCGAGTTGGCCTGCTGATTTAGAAGAAGCCTATGCCCGCGAACCCGGCCCCCACACCATTCCCAATGCGCTACATATATTTGGAGAAGAATATTTTGAACTCTTTAATGGCTGGCTGGTCGAGAAACCGATGACCGATTGGGAAGAAAGGCGCATTGCCGGAATTATTCAGGAAATTCTTTCTTTAGCCGCCCGCGCCCTGGATTGGGGACAGGCTTACCCCGACCAGGTGGAATGTAAAATGTTCAAGCCGGATTTAGGCGATGCCGATAAGGTCGAACCTGATGAAATCAAACCCGATGTGGTCAAGCCGGATGTCTGCCTGGTGTCGCATCAACGCGCTGAAACCCTGGTAGAGCCAGCGAAGGCAGGCAACAAGCATTTGATGTTGCGCGGTGGGCCAGAACTGGCGGTGGAGCTACGTTCTCCTTCCAATCGGCGCACCGAGGAACGCCGGAAGCGCGAAAGTTACTTTGCCAACGGTACGCTGATAGTCTGGGATGTTGAACCAGAAAAACACAAAATCTGGGTCTATGAGGCTACCAATCCCGACCAGCCCAAAGAATATAGTGAGGATGACGAAATCACTTGCGAACAATTTTTGCCGGGCTGGAAGCGCAAAGTCGCCGATTTCTTCACTCCCCGCCAAAACGCCGAGCAAATCGTCGGGCCACAAGCTCAAGAATGGCGGGCCGAGAGCGAAGCTAAAGGTCGTACTGAAGGAAAATTTGAAGCTGTAAAGCGTATCTTGCTAAGGCAATCCAAACGCCGTTTCGGGGCAGAAAACTTGCCGCAAGATTTGGAAACAAGACTCAGCGGCTACAACCTGGAGCAACTGACCGATTTAGCTGATACTATCGCTACAAGCGCAACTTTAGAGGAATGGTTAGCTAGTTTTCTTGAGTAACTTTATTTAATTTTGATAAATCCTTAATTTTAAGGGTCATGTTTTTTCCCTTACACAGCTAACTTGTGAGCCTGCAATCCTTCTGCTTGAAAATGGGCCAGAAGTTGCTGCTGATGCGCCATGTCTTTGGTTTCGACCTGCAAAACTACTTCGGTCAGACCGACCGGGACGCGCATCTCGCCACGCCGGTGTTCAATCTGGCGAATATTCATGCCCAGGTCGGCAACGGTATTCAAAAGCTGAACTAACTGGCCCGGTTGGTCGGGAATAATGACCGAAACCACCATATAGCGCCCGCTAGAAACCAGACCAAAATCAATAATCCGGCCCACCAGCGTCACATCAATATTGCCGCCACTCAAAACGGCAATTACTTTTTCATTCGGCCTCACCGGGATTTTATGATGCAAAAGCGCCGCCAACGCTACCGCACCCGCTCCTTCAGTCACGGTATGGGTGCGCTCCATCAGTTCGACAATCGTGCCGCTAATTTGACCATCGTCTACCGTCACCACATCATCTACATATTGCCGGATAATCTGAGCGTTCTTCTCGCCCGGTAATTTCACCCGAATACCATCGGCAATCGTGGTTGCGCCCGGCTTAATCGTCGAAAATTGCCCACTCTGGATATAACCAAAATACGGCGAAACTGCTTCAGTTTGTACCCCAATTACTCGCACCGATGACTTTTTCAGCTTGAGCGCCAGCGCCGTCCCGCCTAATAATCCGCCGCCGCCAAGCGGAATAACCACCGTTTCCACATCGGGCAAATCTTCCAACAATTCCAGGCCCAAACTGGCCTGCCCTGCAATCACATCCCAATCGTCGTAAGGGTGCATAAAAAAGTAACCCTGCTCGGCAGCCAACCGCTTCGCCTCAATTGCGGCCTCTTCCAGGGTTACGCCGTGCTGAATGACCGTTGCCCCCATCTCGCGGCAAGCCCGCATTTTGGTCAGCGACGCACCTTGTGGCATCACCACGGTGGCTGGTAAGCCGTTCGCCGCCGCCGCACTCGCCACGCCTTGAGCATGATTTCCGGCAGAAGCCGCAATCACCCCTTTGGGCCGCGCCTCTGGCGACTGGGCCATCAAACGCGCCAGCTTATTAGACGCGCCTCGAATTTTAAACGAGCCGGTATTTTGCAAGTTTTCCAGCTTGAGATAAAGGGCTGTTCCACACTGGCGGCTAAACACCTCCGAATAAATTAAATCGGTGTGGCGCACCACTCCGCCAATTTGTCGGTAAGCTGCCTCAATCTCGGCCAGCCCTATCGGAATTTCTGTTGTCGTCATACAAATCCTGTTTCAAGTTCCAGGTTTCAAGTTTTCAGTTTCTAATTTTCGACTCAAAACAATAGACCTAAAATCGGATGCTCTGGTTTTGAACCTGAAACTTGAAACCTGGAACTTGAAACTATTATTTCTTCCCCTGCAAAAGCCGGAAGCAACTCAACTCCAAACCACTGATAAGGAAGTTGGTTGGTTCGCATTTAAATTTGTTAGTTGGCAAAGCCTCGCAAGCGGCGGAAGTCAGCAAAATTTCCATACTTTCGGCTAAATCTTCGCCTAGCTTCGAGCATAGGTTCATCTCGTTGCCGAACAAATCGTGGTCATCAATCACCAGCGTTGGGCCGAAGCCAATCCCGATGCTGCCGTAAATATCGCGGTCATTGGGTAACACGGTATCGGCGGCCCGGAAAGCCCGAAAAATATCCAGCGAGGCATTGACGGCATCCTCTACCGTCGAGAAGGTCGCAAAAATATTGTCGGCTTCCTGCTTAATCACGTTTCCATTATTATCCTCAATGGCGGGAGTTGCCAGTTCCTCCATCTGGGCAATCATCGCCAGATAGTGGATGATGCCATACTTTAGCACGGTACGCGAGAAGCCGCACATATCCAGTACCATAATTGCCACTTCGCGCTCGAATGATTGCTTGATTTTCTGGTCTATCTCACCCTTGTTTTCGGGAGATTCGTTGCGCTCCATCAAAAGCTGCTTTAGAAGCGCTTTATCATTGGTAGAATAGGTTGCTAACATAGCGAATTTGCTCCTTGTCCCTTAGCCCGTTGTCCCGGCTCTTTGAACCTTTTAATATACTGCCATCACATTAAGATTTTACCATAGTTTCGGGTAGTTTTAACTACTGCTTCTAATTTTCTCAAGAACTAAGATTAATTTTGAATTTTGAATAAGGAACACAGATGGACACGGATTAACACAGATACACACAGATTTTTATAGTTTTGAGTTTTGAGTTTTGAATTTTGAGTTATAGAACACAGATGAACACAGATACACACAGATGAATTTTTCTTTGAAGAAATTATCAGGGAACATTTCTTAAATACTTGAAATACTTGGCGTTCTTGGTGTCTTGGCGGTTATTCTTTATTCCAATTTGAGTAGTTAAAATCGTAAATCGTAAATCGTAAATCGTAAATCGCCTGGGGGATTGTGATGAGTGTGGAGAAAAATTTGGATGTGCGGCCTGATGCCGATGAAAAGGAAGCGGGACGAGCGCCGGAAGTGCTAGACCGCAGCAAAGTAGACTTGAATTATTTGCATGATATTGTGGTAAACAAAATGAAGGTTGAGCGCCGCCCGGTGGCGATAACCTATTGCAGCGATGGCCCTCCGGCGGGTTATGAACCGCTCGGTGCGCCCGCCTGCGCCCTGATTAAAGAAGGAGCAGCGGGTCGTAAAGTTTTTGTGGACGGGCAAGCCCAGGACTGTCTGGTCGGGCAGTACCATATTGGTTTGCACCCCGGCACCGAATTAATCAAAGAAGGTCGCTACCTGACGATGGCGCAGGGTATGTTCACCGATGAAGGGGCGCGCAATAACAAGACCGCCACGCCCAATTTGCCGCAAAATCTTTACCGGGCGCTGGCAGCCGCCCCGCTAAACGAAGTGCCAGAGGATGTGCCAGTACATTTGATGGCAGTAATCTGTGACCCGCAACGAGCTATGATGCTGGCGGGGTCGGCCATGACACGAGGCGGTGAATTTCCGCTAGGCGAATTGGGTTGGTCGGTCTGTAGTTCACTCTTTGCCTTACCCTACTACACTCGTCGCAGCCTTTTTACGATTGGTGATGGCGGCGGACGGATTCACAACAGCCTAAAACCGAGCGAACTTTTCGTGGTCATTCCGGCGGGCGATATGCACTACATCATCGAGCTAATCGAGAATTTTACCCTCAAGCCCCAGGAAATGCGTAAAGAAGTGATGCCCGGCTATTACGCTTCGATGAATGCGAAGCGACAAGGCCCACCCACAAATTGACGATTGACGATTGACGATTGACGATTTATTGAAAGGTAGGGTAATTATATCGCGCAGTGGGACTGTCACCCTGACGCAGGAAGGGTCTCGGCTTTACCCCTAGCAGCTTACTTTGGCAACCAGCGATGCTTCGTACCTCACACCCCGTAAAGGGGCGTGACGAGGCTGATTAGTTACTATTAATTTTAATTAGCTTGCAAAGGCAGAATTGGGGTTACAGGGTGGTTGCAAAGTCGGTTTTTCGGTTGTAGGAGAGGGCTGCGCCCTCGATTTGTGAGCCTACGCCAGGGTCAAGTCGAGCGCACAGCGCCCTCCTACAGCCTATTCTGGCGACTTTGCAACCGCCCTGATTGAATTTATTCCTGGGCTACCAGGGTGCAATAAAGGTTGCCGCGCCGTTGCGAAGCGCCATTCTTTAGGCCATGCCGCCGCACCGTCAATACGGTACCGCTAACACTATGCGGCGGAATATTAATAATTACTTCGCCCCCCTCTGGGGCAGACAACTCCCACTTGCCGCCCGTTTCCAGCAACGTTGGTGGCACTTTAATAGTGATGTACAAATGTTGCTGACCAATAGAAAACTGCTCGTCTTCTTTTGCCTCAACTGTCACCAGCACATGGTCAATGTAAAGCACATCGAATAGCGCTTCAGTGGCATAATCCCCGTTTACTTCAACCCGTATCTGCGTACCGGGCAACACACCGGGCGGAATAAGGATTTCGGCTTGCTCGTAACTGACCAAAAAAGTATAGCCGCCACAACGTGGACACTTTTCGCCAGTACTCAGCACCCCTTTGCCCCGGCAGCGTGGACAGGTATGAGTCTGTCCGATAGTCAGTTTGCGCCGCGCCCCCTTGAATAATTCCTGAATACTGAGCTGAACTTCATAATTAAAGAAGCTGGAGCGCGGCTTGTCTGGCATGAACATATGCCGACGCGGGCCACGTCGTACTCGCACCTTTGGCTGAGGTTGGTGAGTGTAGCGATAGCCATTGCCATTTTTCGTCTCGGTACGGCCTTTGCCGGGCAAGGAAAGGCTATCATCGTAAGCCTGCCGCTTTTCACTATCCGATAGCACCACATAAGCCGCGTGCAATTCCCGGAACTGCTTGGTCGCCTCCGGGTTATTCGGATTGAGGTCGGGGTGACAGCCTTTTGCCAGGCGGCGATACTGCATCTTTATTTGATTTTCAGTAGCATCAACCGGGACTTTGAGCCGGTCATAATAGGTCTCAATCAAACTCGCTGTCCTCCTCTCGCGCTGCCTGTGTAACTAATTTTGAGACACAGATAAGGGTATTTTACCACTAACCCAGCTTTAAAAATAGGAGCTAGATTGCAGACTTTTGAGGAGTTTTATGCTATAATAAAAGTGTAAAGCAGTAATTTCTCTCCTATTTCTAATCAAAACTAATGCTAATCTCCCAATTTTATGTAAAGTGAAAAGAGAAGGATAAAACAGCTATGTCTGCCCCGGTTTATGGCACTTTGCTGCTTACTTGCCCTGATAGGCCCGGTATTGTCGCCCGTATTTCCGGCTTTCTGGCAGCCCAGAATATTAATATTGTCGAGGCCGGACAGCATAGCGAACCGTCCAGCAATACTTTTTTTATGCGAGTACAATTTGACTTGAGCGGAGTAACTATCTCGCGGCGTGAAATAGAGCAAACAATTGCCGAAATTGGGCTTGAATTTAAAATGAATTGGCGGCTCAGTTACAGCGACGTAAAGAAAAAAATGGCAATCATGGTCTCGCGCTACGACCACTGTCTCTACGATTTGCTATTGCGGCATCATTCCGGCGAACTACAGGTGGATATTCCGTTTATCATCAGCAATCACGAACTGCTTGCCCCGGTTGCCCAAACTTTCGCTGTTCCTTTTCACTATCTGCCAATTACGGCTACCACCAAACAGGCCCAGGAACAGCGCGTCCTTGAACTATTCGAGCAAACTAAGGTAGATTTTATCGTGCTGGCCCGCTACATGCAGATACTTTCGCCATATCTACTGGCAAATTACCCTTCGCGCATTATAAATATTCATCACAGCTTTTTGCCCGCCTTCCCCGGCGAAAAACCCTATCACCGAGCTTACGCACGCGGCGTGAAAATCATCGGCGCAACCAGCCACTATGTGACTGCCGAACTGGACGAAGGGCCAATTATCGAGCAGGATATTATCCGGGTTACGCATAGCGATAGCGCCGAGGATATGATACGCAAGGGCCGCGACCTTGAGCGCGTGGTGCTGGCGCGGGCCGTCCTCGCCCACACCGAAGACCGCATTATTGTGGCGGGAGGCCGCACTTTTATCGCAAGCTGAATATTTTAGTGTTGATTGGTAGTAGCGATTTCGGAAGAAGTCTTTTGGAGGGGCGCTGCCGTTAGAGCCTAACAAAATTGGGGTTCAATTCATTGAACCCCAATTTTGTTAGGCTCTAACGGCAGTTGCACAATAAAAGTAGCCCCTTCGCCTTCACTCGATTCGACTCGGAGCGTGCCGCCGTGTGCAACTACGATTTGTTGGGCGATAAACAAGCCTAAACCCAGTCCCGCATTATTACCGCCATCGGCGCGGGCCACCTGATAAAACCGGGAGAATAGCGCGGCCTGATATTCAGCTTTAATGCCCGGCCCGTAATCCTGCACCCTTATTTCCGCCTGTTCATTGTCCAGGTGCCGCAGACATAGATCAATTTTTGGACTATCCGAGGCGTAGGTTATAGCGTTATTTATCAAATTGAGAATTACTTGCTGAAGTCGCATGGCATCGCCATTGACTACTAATGGCTCGTTATTGCTATCGAAGTTTATTACCTGCTTGGTGGTCAGCATCTGCCCATCCCTGGCTACTTGCTCAAGTAAAGTATCAAGGCGTAGCTGAGTAAAGTGCAGATTGAATTTGCCATTTTGCAGCCGATTGACATCAATCATATCCTCAATCAACCGTCCGAGCCGCCCGATTTGAAGGAGAGACTGCTGGACACTTTTGAGTGGTCGGGCGAAATCGCCAGTCTGCTTTTCGAGCCAGGTCTGGATCAATTCGTTATAGCCCTTAATTACGGTTAAAGGCGTTTTCAATTCGTGGCTAACCAGTGACGAGAATTGCTCCTGTAGGCGGCGCAAACTGCGTTCGGTTATATCTCGCAACACAACCACACCCCAATCGGGGGCATCGTTGCCGCGCACTGGCTGACCAATCGCTTCCCACCAGTGTTGACTACCGTCAGATAGCCGGAAACTAGAGGTCATGCTGAATGGCTCTGCTCTGGTGGCACGGGCCAGTGGCATATCTTCAGCTCGAAGGGGTTCATCACTGCCCTCCTCCAACCAAATCATTCCCTTCGCTATTTCAGATAGCTGCTCATAAGCCCGGTTGGTCAGCAAAACTTTACCTGTAAGGTCAACCACCACTACGGCATCGGACATGCTTGCTAAAAGAGCGGTTAACTGCGCTCGTTCTCGCTCACTAAGCTGCTTCTGGAGGTTCAGTTCCTCACTATTCTTGCGCAATTCGTCGCCCTGTGCCGCCAAATCAGCATTGGAAGTGTTTAATTCCTCAACAGTAGCTTGTAACTCCTCGTTGAGAGTCTCAAATTCTTCGTTAGTGGCCTGCAATTCTTCATTTAGCGTATCGGCTTCCTCAATCGCGGCCTGGGCCTCCTCGGTGTGCATCATATATTCATCGTTGTTAGCGCGTAAATCGGCGGTCAGTGTGGTTAGCTCTTCGTTGGCGGTCAGCAAATTTCGGTTACTCTCAACCAATAGTTCCATCTGCCGCTTATGGCGTAAAGCCATTTCTTCGGTCTGTTGTTTGGCCTCCGCCAGGGCAGCATTGGTTTGAAGCAACTGGGCATTACTCTGTTGCAATTCCAGGTTGGTGTGCTGAAGGTTTGTAACGCTCTGAGCCAGTTCCGCCGTCATTTGGGCCTGCTGAAAATTGGACTGTTCCAGCTTGCGCTGGGATTGGTAGGCGGCAGTAATATCTGTCACTAAAATTAGAGTGTACTTGCTGGCAACCTCAGTTTCATCTTCCCCAATAGTAGCCGGATGCGGATAACAGGTAATTTGCAGAAAATTCGCTTCCCCGGTAGTCAAATGCGGAACTTCTACATTGGTGAGCGTGGTGACAGTATTATTTTGGATAGCCCGGGTAATCGCCGTACTAAGCTCACGCGGTGAGATATTTTGAGCCAGATGGATAAAATCTTCACCTATCGCCGAGGTGTGAATTGAGAGCAGACGGCGCGCCGCGCTGTTAATCTCCTGAATATCAAAGCGCTGGTCTACTACCACCACCCCAATTGGCAGCTTGAGCAACAAATTATCTTTGGCCGACCAGTTCTGCGGCGGTCGTACCTGAAATAAGGCCGAACTGATCCGGTTGCGGCGCGGCGGACTCAAGTTTGGTACGGTCAGCGGTTTATAACTGTTGGGGCTGACTGGTGGGATTAGCCGACGGTGGCCGTGGCGACGGTAAATCCGTTGTTGCGGTTCTTGCGGAGCAAAGAACTCAGGCAGCGGGCTGGTCGTTTCGGTACGACCCAATACCAGGTAGCCACCATCGCGCAGGGCAAAGGCGAAGATTTGCAGAGCGTGTTGTTGCAGTTCCCGGTTGAAATAAATCAGCACATTACGACACATTACCAGGTCAATGCGCGGGAAGGGAGCACTCTGGCCCAGGTCGTGTTCGCCAAAAACGATCAAATTGCGAAGCAGTTTTTTTACCTCGTAATCCTCGCCATTGCGAGTAAAGTAGCGTTGTACCAGTTCTTCCGGCAGGCTGGCTAACGCCTTGGCCGGATAAAGACCACGCCGGGCATAAGCAATCGCATTGATGTCCAGGTCAGTCGCGAAGATTTTAATATGGAAATTTTCCAGTTCCGCCCCTAGCACCTCGTATAGCAAGATTGCCAGCGAATAGGCTTCTTCGCCGGTTGCACATCCGGCTGACCAGAAGCGCAACTCACGTTCGCGCGTCCGACTACGCTCAATCAGGTCGGGTAGCACACGTTCCTGCAAATAATTAAACAAGGTCGGGTCGCGCATAAATTCGGTAACTTTGATCAGGAAATCGCTAACCAACTGGTCATATTCTTCAGGATGAGCCTGAAGATAAAGCTTATATTCGGTCAAATCGCTACAATCGGTCGCCAGCATCCGACGCTGGAGGCGGCGTAGAATAGTAGCCGGTTTGTAGGTACGAAAGTCAATTCCATTATGTTCGCGCAAATGGTCCAGAAATGGCTCAAGTTCGCGAGCGGTATGAGACTGAAGCGGTACAGGGTGGCCGCTAACCAAATCGAACAGCAGTGGGCCAATCCGCTCTAAATCAGCCACCAGGTCAACCGTTTCAGATGCGACTGATTCAGGCATACCAGGATAGGCGGCGGTTGCCGGATTTTGAATAAGTACCGTACCGCCGGTCTCATGGACAGTCTTCGCTCCTAGTGTACCATCCGAGCCAGTGCCAGTCAGAATAACGGCGATTAACTTTTCACCATAAACCTCCGCCGCGCTACTGAGTAGCAAATCAATCGAGGGTTTGGGCCGTCCATCTACATCGGGCAAAACACTTACATCGTGTTCGGTAATGGCGATATGATGGTTGGACGGTACAACATAAATTGTGCCATGTTGAAGCACTTCGCGCTCCTCGACCACTAACACCGGCAAGGATGAACGGCGGCCCAGAATTTGGGCCAGGTGGCTGGGTCGGCGAGGGTCAAGATGTTGAGCAATGACTACGGGAACCGGGAAATCGGCGGGCAAGGCCGCCACCAGTTTTGAAAGAGCTTCAACTCCGCCAGCAGAAGCACCTACTACGATAAGCTGAAACAGTGCTTCAGTTTCGTTCATTATACGTATACCTGCTTTTGGGTAACGTCGCAAAATATTTCCCCAACCTGGGGAAACTAAAAAAGGTCTATTCTCACTCTATTGGAAACTAAGCTTATTATAACACAATTATATCAACTTTAACCAGAATATACAATCGAGATTGTGTGAATCTTACAAGGTCGGGATGAATTGTAGGATGCTGCTCCGTCAGCTGACCAAACTATCCTACTCATCACTCATCACTCCGGGTGTGCGTCAATTTTTTGCAATACCCGACCATAAATGGCTGACTCTTACCCACATCTGAACCCGGACATGAATGTCCGGGCTAAAAAAGGCTGGTTTATTTCTTAGCCCGGACATTCATGTTAGTGTTGGGAAACCTAAGAATATTAGGAAAAGGGTCACGAAGCTGGGCCGCTT
>JBBQXW010000218.1:0-12642 GCA_038209275.1 Chloroflexia bacterium
ATAAAAGGGAGTTTTGTACCAATTTGCAGAGTTTGAGCATATACATTGGCATATATATAGGATTTCCATAATGCTTTTCTTCACTTTGGGTGTTATAGTAAGGTCACAGATTACTACAAACGGTGTGACAAGAAGCATCCAGAGGTAAGCTGAAAAACGTAAATTAAGTAATCAGTTAAATTTTGTGTAATCTTCCGGCTGACGTTAAGGAAAATTGGGAGAAAATTCTCCTGAAAGGAGTCCGACAAATGTTGAATAAAGATGAGGTAAAGTTTGGCCCGCTTCCGAAGGATTTTTTGGTGATGGCAGTTTGGGGCGTATTATTGCTGGCGGGCGGACTGATTCAGCAGTACGGCAAGCTAGACCTGGATGGCATTTTGGTCATGTGGGCAGTGGTGACGCTGCTGGGCGCAGCTGGACAAGCTCTGGCTTACGTGAACGGCTTGACCCCGAACAACCTGGCGTGGGCCGGAACAATCATTGCGGCCTGGGCTTTTACCCTGCTGGCTTTGAAGGCCAATATTCAGGACTCGAATCTTTATGAAGATATGCCTGCCGTCTGGTTTGTCTTGTTGGGTATCGGCTTTATCTTTACGGCCCAGCAGGTCGGCAAGATATTCTATATCCTCGCTACTGTCTATCTGCTAACTGGCATCATCCTGGAAATTGGTCTGCGGTTTATGCAGAACGAATTTCTAGCCAGCAACGCACCCCTGATTATGGCCTTCGTCGGAGGCGGGTCGCTCATCGTGGCCTCTATCGTCGCTTATGTGCTACGCACTCGGCAGGCCACCAACAAGAGTATGGCGGAAAGCACGCCGTTAGTAAGCTAGTGATTTGAAGGAAGTCCTACCTTCCCAAACCCGGTTTCTCGGTAGGGGCGAGGAAACCTCATAGGTGTCAAGTTAAGTTTTTCACAAACCAATTTTGAGGCTGTAACAGCTCAACTGGTCAGGCCAGGGTTCTTGGTAGGGGCGAATCGCATACGCCCGTTTTACCTGGCCCAGCGCTCAAGGGCGTATGCGATTCGCCCCTACCAAGAACCCTGGCTCAATCTTTCTGCAACCAGCTAAGAACCTATCTCAGTAGGGGTTTGCCCTTTCAAACCCCTAACTTGGGCGCAATTCATTGCGCCCCTACTGCGATAGGTTCTTAGCTGGTTGAGCTAATGGCAGAGTAATGTACCTCAACCTCACATTAATAGGGTATTTTACCCATTACCTATTGAAAGGTTTTTAACTTGCCTGAGTAAATGGGTAGTTTTGTAGATGTGCTAATGGTCAGGCTGTGTTAAGTAATAAGTGTTGTTTTGAACGCTTATCTAAGCAATGTTTCATTGCTTAGATAGCAGACTACTATTTTGGAGTGCAAGTTATGATTGATACTTTCCGGGCGCTGGTAGTAAACAAAACCGAGCAAACTTTCACGTTGGGAATTGAACAATTGCAGTTGAGCGATTTACCAGAAGGTGAAGTGCTGGTCAAGGTAGTTTATTCTACCCTTAACTACAAGGATGGGCTGGTCTGTAGTCCTGACGGTAAAGTCGCCCGCCGTTATCCCCTGGTGCCGGGTATGGAAATCGCCGGAATTGTGGTTGAATCGAGTAGCCCTGACTTTAAACCGGGTGATGAAGTAATGGCTGGGGATTACAATGAAATAGGGATTACCCGGCATGGTGGCTACAGCGAATACGCCCGTATTCCGGCGCGGGTGCTTTATGCCCGGCCCAGTGGCTTTTCTTTGCAAGAGGCTATTATTAATGTGGCGGGGCTGGCGGCTCTAATGGCTCTAATGCGGCTGGAGCAAAATGGGCTACGACCAGAAAACGGGCCAGTTTTAGTAACTGGCGCGACTGGTAACGTCGGCAGCCTGGCGGTTAGCCTTTTCTCCCAACGTGGTTATACTGTGGTCGCCAGTACCGGCAAAATGGCCGAAAGAGACTATTTAACGAGGCTGGGAGCAAGCCAAATCATCAATCGAGAGGAAATAGCAAAAGAAAGCCCGCGCCCACTCGAAAGCGAACTTTGGGCGGGCAGTGTTGACAATGTGGGCGGCAGCACCCTGGCTTATTTAACCCGTACCACTAAAAAGGGTGGTTCGATTGCAGCGATTGGTCTGACGGGCGGGGCTAATTTAAAGGCTACGGTTTACCCTTTTATTTTACGTGGGATTAACCTTCTAGGAATTGACATGCCTTCCTGCCCACCCTCGTTACGGCAACAATTATGGGAGCAGTTAGCCAATGATTTTGATTTACACGGTGTTGCCGAACAAATCAAACATGAAATAAAGCTGGAAGAATTGCCAGAGGCGGTCAACGATATTCTTAATGGAAAGATTCGGGGGCGCACGCTTATCAAACTGGCGAACTAAGGTTATAAAGGTTGAGTTACAAACAGGTTATTAAACCCAAACCGAAATTCTTAGATCTGGAAGGAAAAATAACTATGTCGGATATGCCCCAGCCCAATGTTTCTGCCCCACTTAATGATACCAAAGAAGCCATCAGCAGCATTTCGGCAATTGCTTATGGTTTTCTGGGTTCTCAAGCACTATTTTCGGCCCTGCGCCTGGAAATATTTAGTCGGCTTGCCGCGCAACCGCTTACCCTCCAGCAATTGGTCGGCAAGCTGACGATGTCGGTAGACCCCCTTCAATTAAGGGTGTTACTTACTACCTGCCTGTCCTTAAAGTTGTTAAGCTGGGACGGCGAACACTATCAAAATAGTTCCGCCTCGCAACGCTACCTGGTCAAGACCTCGCGCAGCTATATTGGTGATTATTATCTGCGCCAGATTCAGCTTACCCTTTATGACAGCGCTAACCAGATTCAGGCTATCCTGGAAGGGCGGGCCGAGAGTGTTCCGACCTACGCCAGCTTTTTCGAAACCACGGAGCTGGCCGAAGAATTTATTCGTGGTCAGCACGCTGGTTCAAGCAGCCCGGCTTATTTGCTGGCTAGGTCGCTTGACCTCTCCGAATATCACACTCTGCTTGACCTGGGAGGAGGTTCGGGCGCTTTTTCGCTGGCGGCGGTGCGTCAATTTCCCCAATTAAAAGCTATTGTGCTTGACCATCCCCAGGTAATCGCCATAACCAACAAAATCATCAAAGAGGAAGAACTAGCAGACCGAGTGACTACAGCCGTGGGCAATCTGTTAACCGACCCCTGGCCGCCGAAGGCTGACCTGATTTTACTCTCCTACATCCTGAGTTGTTATCGCCCGCAAACTGTGGAGACGTTGCTAAGGCAAGCCTATAACTATCTACCGGCAGGTGGTCAAATAATTATTCACGATTTCGCCTTTTATCCTGACCGTAGCGGCCCACGCAACACGGCAATGTTTTTATTCGGGCAGCTTGCCGTTTCCGCCCAGAGCCAGGCATATACTACAAGTGAGCTTAAAGAGGCAATGGAGACCGCCGGATTTAGTGAGGTTTCAGTACAGCCTCATTTACCTGATTTAACCTTTCTGCTTAGAGGATATAAAAAAGTTTAATCCGAAATTTCGATTAATATTTCCTCCTCCTCACCTTCTTTCCCACCTTTCAAAGAGGCTTCGTCAATTGTTGACGGAGCTTCTTTTAATCTTCGTGCAGTTTTTGTTTTGAAATAAGAGAAGGTTCAACGATACTTTCTTTTAGACTGGCTTTGTGATAAAATTTTGGTAGGTAAGTGCAGTAACTTGATAATCCGAACTAAGTCGTTCCCAATTAGCTATGTCAGCCCCAAAGCAAGGTCATTTAATAATATGCAAGAGACAAGCGACTACTCAACTTCAACCTCTTTTGAAGAAACCAATTCCTCCAGCCAGGCATTAAAAATATTGGTGGTGGCGGCGGAAGCCGTACCGTTCGCCAAAGTGGGGCATGTCGCGGAAGTGGTCGGTTCTTTGCCGCTGGCGCTCAAAGAACTGGGCCACGATGTACGGCTGGCGATGCCGCGCTATGGTCAGATTGACCCAATCAAATTCGATTTAAAGCCACTAGCCAATTTGCATCAGCTAACTGTACCGATGGATTCGCACCGCGAGAAGGTGGAGATTACCGAGGGACAAATTGGCAAAAACGTCCCAGTCTATTTCGTCAACAACGACAAGTATTTTAACCGGGAAGGGATTTATGGCTATCCCGACGACGACGAGCGCTTTATCCTGTTTTGCCGGGCTGTCCTCGAAATGTTGCCCATACTAAACTGGCAGCCCGATATTATTCATTGCCACGATTGGCATACCGCGATTATTCCTCACTGGCTGAAGACAACTTACGCCCACAACCCTTTTTATCAAAATATGGCGAGTGTTTATACTATTCACAACCTGGCTTACCAGGGTATTTTTGGCTATCGGGTGCTGGAAATTGCCGGAATCGGCGAGTACGAATTTGTCTATCCGCAACAGGGCGATGCGAACCGGGTGGTCAGTTTGATGAGTCTGGGTATTCGCAGTGCCGACGTTATCAGTACGGTCAGCCCAACTTACGCCCGCGAGATTCTGACCTCGCAATACGGCGAACATATGGAAGAGCTGCTCAATAGCCGCAGTGAGCGACTTTTTGGCATTATCAATGGCATTAATACCAACGTATTTAATCCATCTACTGACCGCTACATTGCCACTAATTTTGATGCCGACTCGTTGGATAAACGAGTACAAAACAAACTCGATTTGCAGCGCGAGGCGCGGCTACCCCAAAATCCGAATGTGCCGATTCTGGCAATGATTAGTCGGTTGGCAAACCAAAAAGGCTTTGATTTATTGGCCCAAATTATCGAGCCGTTAATGAAGCAAGATATTCAGTTTGTAATAATGGGAACGGGCGACCCGCTTTACCACGACTTGTTCCGGCAAGTAGCCGAACGCTATCCCGATAAAGCTTCGTTCTTTTTGACTTTTCGTAATCCGATTGCCCAAAAAATTTATGCGGGCAGCGATATGTTTTTGATGCCTTCGCGCTTTGAACCGTGCGGACTGGGCCAGATGAGTGCCATGCGCTACGGCTCTATCCCGGTGGTGCGCGAAACGGGCGGGCTGGCCGATACGGTCAAGGATTTAGACCCACGCCACGGTCATGGCAACGGCTTCACTTTCCGCGAATACAACGCTATGCTATTTTACGCTGCGATTGTCCGCGCCCTCGAAACTTACAAATACCCCGAACTCTGGCAAAACCTCATGCGCCGTGATATGCTGGCGAATTATTCCTGGCACGCCTCCGCCGTCCAATATATCGAGCTTTACCGTAAAGCCAAGGAGTTTTATAATAAGGTCTAAAGTTTATCTATAAATTCCTGGGGGGTAACTCCGGCCTGTTGAATTATGCTTTTAAGGGATGGCTTGCAATTCTTCGGGGGTCATATCTTCAAGGTAAAGTTCGGTGGCTTCCTTTAGTTTTTCTACTGCCTCTTGCTCAGTCCGACCTGGCTGGCGATACCTAATTCAAGGTTAGTTGCAACGTACCAGTTTTCTTCTTTATGCACTTCAGCCGTAAAACTTAATTTTATTTCCTTTTCCTTACTAGACATCCCTGATTCTCCTTCCTTTGTCATTACTTGACAGCCTGAAACCAAAGTATAGCGTAGAATTGAACGATAAAATATTAGTTTCTGGCAAAGACAGAGTTCTTACGAGAAGAAATTACCAGCGAAATTTCTTTGAGTTATATTAGTGGCACGTTTCGTGCATTAGTGTATTGTGTCGGAGAATAAAAAGTTTAATCACCCGGCAACCAGAAAGTATATTAATAATGAAGTAGGACAGGAAAAGGAGAAGTAACTATTCGGGCGAAGGTTCAGGAAAGCCCAAGCCGCTTAGAAGAATAGTTATCGGGGAAATAAACGGGAAAAGGAGAAAACCACATGAGTCTTATTGTAGCAATTTTGTTAGGTTTGATAGTGGGCGTGATAGCCGGGTTTGTTACTAATAGCCGCTTTGGAGTTATTGGTAATATCCTGGTCGGTATTGCCGGAGCAATCGTGGGTGATTTAGTTGGCGGTTGGCTGTTCGGCCTTGATGTAACTGGCTTCAATATCGAGAGTTTGTTGGTAGCAACCGCAGGTGCGGTGCTACTGGTAGTGTTGATGCGGATGTTTAGCGGGCAAGGCGCTCGTATTCGGGCTTAATGTAGTAATGAGTAATGAGTAGTTAAATGGGTGCAATAGATTTACTCATCACTCATTACTCATCACTTTAAGAATAAAGAGGTAACTGAAATGGCAAAAGGACTTTGGAGTAAAGATCGTGACCCGAATGATCACGGACTAATTGGTAACTTGCTCAGGCCAAACCGTGCGCCGGATGACCATGGGCTAATCGGTAATTTGCTCAGGCCGAAGCGCGACGCAAATGACCATGGCTTAATTGGAAACTTTGTGGGCGGCTTATTCAATCGTAACCGCAACACTCCTAAAAATGATAACTACACTCCCCCAACTGACGGGACAGGGACGAGCATGTAGAGGCAAGGTGCAACCGCACCACAAAAAGCGCTACTCTTTTATGGAGTAGCGCTTTTTTTATTCTTTTGTTATAATTGCAATCATGATTACAAAATTATCTGAATTTATCGCTAAATTACCGCCAACCGAGCGCACGTTATGTGAACGGCTTTTTCATGTTAGCGCTGGCACAGGTTATCTGGAAATTCCGCCACCCAAGAAAGATTGGGTGAAAGAGAAATTTGGGTCGCTGGCGGCGGTTGAAAAGCAGCAAATAGTCAGGGTCACGAACCGTGTCACCTTCGAGACTACTATTTTCAACGAGCTAAGAAGTAAACGTCCGCAGCAGGTAAACGAAAGCCAGGATTTAGAGCAGGAAATTGCCAAAGAGCGGGGCGAAAATGACCCGTTCAACGAGCCGCTAGTTGATACGGCCCTCGATACTTTCGGGCGCATCGAAGGAGCTTATTCTATTACTGGCTCGAATATTGCCAAACTGGAAGTCTGGCACGGCGTAACGGTTTTTAATGAATTTCATCCGCTTAAGTTCAGTTCGCAACAGGTAATTGATTATCTAATGACGGCCCGCGAATGGGCAGAAGAGGCTCGACACCAAGACCCCAAAGCACTGTATTTTATCTTTTTGTGGAATTGTCTGTGGAAAGCCGGGTCATCGGTTACTCACGGTCACGCCCAGATGTGTCTGGGCCGCGATATGCACTACGGCAAAATCGAGCGATTGCGGCGCGACGCGGTGGCTTACCGCGAACGCTACAAGCGCAACTATTTTACCGATTTGGTGCAGGTGCATCGGGCGCTTGGCCTGACCGCCGACCCTGCCGATATGGTGAAGGCGCTGATGTACCTCACGCCCAACCGTGACCGCGAAATTGTGCTAGTAACCGACCTTTATTCGCCGGAACTGGGCGAAGCGCTCTATAATACTTTAGCTTATTACAAAAGCCTGGGCGTTACTTCGTTTAACGTGGTGGTGCAGATGCCGCCGCTAGACGATGACGGGGCGGACTGGGACGGCTTCCCGGTGCTGGTGCGAGTAGTAGACCGAGGCGACCCGCGCAATCGTGGCAACGATGTTGGCTCAATAGATTTGTTCGCCGCCAATGTCGCCATCAACGACCCGTTCCCTCTGGCTAGTGGCTTCCGGGAGTGGCTACGGAAGAATCGCTAGACTAAAGTTGACCAGGGAAATAAGCCCGAATGGGTAGCTTGAGCAAGACCACCCTGGAATGAATTGCGGGCTACGTCGCTCAAGTGGTTTGAAAACCACTGGATACGATGCTAGTGTTAGCTTGGGCAGTGCCGAAAACAGTTTTGGTAGGGGCGAATCGCATACGCCCTTTTGACCTGTGCTAGTGTTCAAGGGCGTATGCGATTCGCCCCTACCAAAACTGTTTGCAAAAACAGACACTCTCTTAATTTGTAATCAGTGGATTAAAATCCACTTGAGCGACGGAGCCAGTAATTCATTCCAGGGTGAGCTTGCTCAAGTAATATTTTGAAGTTTAGCCCCAATAACACCGTACTACGGTTTTAGTACTATAGGAAAGCAGCCATGAACTCAACTGATTTAGCCCGGTTTAATCATGCAGTAGAGTTGGCCCAAACGGGACAAACCGAATTACCAAATCGAATCGAATTTCCTGATTATTTGACCCCGCGCAATAGATGCTTGGCGATGACCATGCGCTGAATTTCGGAAGTGCCTTCGTAGATTTCGGTAACTTTGGCATCGCGGAAGTAGCGCTCGACTGGGTATTCTTTGATGTAGCCGTAGCCACCGTGAATCTGGACGGCTTTGGTGGCGACCCACATGGCGGTTTCGCTGGCGAAAAGTTTTGCCATGCTTGCCTCCCGACCACACGGTTCTCCGGCATCGCGCAAACTAGCGGCGCGGTGTACCAGCAAACGACTGGCCTCGATGCGAGTTGCCATATCCGCCACCATAAACTGAATCGCCTGAAAGTTGTAGATGGGTTGCCCGAATTGTTCGCGCTGGTTGGCGTATTTCAGGGCCAGTTCGTAAGCGGCCTGAGCAATGCCGAGCGCCTGCGCCGCAATACCGATGCGCCCACCGTCGAGCAATTGCATCGCCAGCTTAAAGCCTTCGCCTTCGCTGCCCAGCACGTTTTCGACTGGCACTTCGCAATTTTCAAAAATCAGTTCGGTGGTGTCGCTGGCCCGCAAACCGAGCTTATCGAGTTTCTTGCCGACCTTAAAGCCGGGCATCCCCTTCTCAATAATAAAACAGGTGATACCGCTTGAGCCTTTAGTCTTGTCCGTAACGGCGAAAACCAGATAAATATGGCCCGATTGCCCGTTGGTGATAAACATTTTCGAGCCGTTCAGGAAATATTTGTCGCCCACTAATTCGGCGGTCATTTTCATTTTGACCGCATCCGAGCCGCTCCCCGGTTCGCTCAAGGCATAGCCGCCCAACTTCTGCCCCGAAGCAAGCGGTACAAGATATTTTTCTTTTTGTGCTTCCGTACCGAAGCGCCACAGCCCGTAGCAGGTCAGCGAATTGTTGACCGACATGACGGTGGAGAGGGCCGGGTTGCCCCGCGCAATTTCTTCCAGCGCCACCACATACGTCAGCGTATCCGCGCCCGCGCCGCCCCATCTTTCGGGAATCATCATGCCCATAAAACCCATCTCACCCATCTTTTTCCAGAGTTCGGTGGGAAATTCCTGGGCTTCGTCGTAGTGCGCCGCCGTCGGCAAAAGCTCTTTATCGGCGAACTCCCGCGCCGTCTGCCGAATCATGTCTTGTTCGGGAGTTAAGGTTAAATCCATGTGTTTACTCCTGGGGAAGTGATGAGTGATGAGTAATGAGTAAATTCGGTCAACTGACGGAGCAGCATCCTACAAATCAGCCTTGCTCTTGTGAGACATTGCTCCGCCAATGGATTTCCAGCCTACTTCAATTCTTTAAGAAGTTGCCGAGCGATAACAATACGCTGAATTTCGCTTGTTCCTTCGCCAATGGTGGTCAGACGAGTATCGCGGTACATGCGTTCGACGTGATTTTCTTCTACATAGCCGTTGCCGCCCAGAATCTGTATTGCGTCGCGGCAAACTTTTTCAGACATTTCGCTGGCGAAAAGTTTTGCCATTGCTGCGACCTTACCGAAAGGCTCGTGCTGGTCTTTGAGCCAGGCCGATTTGTAAATCAGCAGGCGAGAAGCTTCTATGTTGGTCGCCATATCCGCCAGCATAAACTGAATCGCCTGGAAGTTGCTGATGGGCTGGTTGAACTGCTGGCGCTGGGTGGCGTAACGAATAGCGATGTCGTAAGCGCCCTGGGCCAGACCGAGAGCCATTGCACCGATAGAAATGCGTCCGCCGTCGAGGATTTGCATAAATTGCTTGAAGCCGTCGCCGGGGCTACCCAGAATATTTTCTTTGGGGATGCGGCAATTCTCGAAGAAAAGCTGGCTGGTGACAGAGCCACGCAAGCCCATTTTCTTTTCGTTTTTGCCGTAGGTAAAGCCGGGCGTGCCTTTTTCAACGATAAAGTTGCTGATGCCGTGCGTACCTTTGCTCTTGTCGGTCATGGCGGTGAAGATGACCGTTCCGGCGATTGAGCCGCTGGTAATCCAGTTCTTCGAGCCGTTGATGACCCATTCGTCGCCATCCAGCACAGCAGTAGTGCGCGTTCCGGCGGCATCGCTGCCCGCGCCAGTTTCGGAGAGACCAAACGCACCGAGCATTTTACCCTGGGCCAGCGGAATCATATATTTTTGCTTTTGTTCGGGCGTGCCAAAGAGATAAAGCGGAGCCGTACCGAGCGAAGTATGCGCCGCCAGAGTTATGCCAGTAGTGCCGCAGACCCGGCTCATTTCCTCTACCGCAATGGCGTACATCAAAGTATCGCCGCCGCTACCGCCCAGTTCTTCGGGGTAGGGAACGCCCATCAAGCCAAGCGCCGTCATCTGTTTGATATTTTCCCAGGGAAATTCGTGGGTCTGGTCGGTTTCCAGCGCATGCGGTGCAATTTCTTTATCGGCAAACGCGTGTACGCTGCACCGAAATAGCTCGTGTTCTTCGCTTAGTTTAAAATCCATGCTGCTCGACTCCCTTGTCATTTGTACAAAGTCGGAAAATCCATTGGCGGAGCAATGTCCCACCAGTTCGGGACTGATTTGTAGGATGCTGCTCCGTCAGCTGATTTTCCATTGGCGGAGCAATGTCCTACAAGACGCGACTTTGTCATTTATTTTACTACTTTTATTCTGATTTAGGTCGGTTTTATTCTACCACTTTTTCTACGGTCGTACAATAAGCGTTGCGCTTTTGAATAAGCGTCAATTTTTTGCACCAAGTCAAACCAACCCGGACGTGAACGTCCAGGCTAAAAATAAATGAGCCAAATTTTTTAGCCCGGACGTTCACGTCCGGGCTTTGCAAAAAAACTGACACTCAGTCTGACCGAAGTTGATTAAGATTTAAATTTTTTAGAAATAAGAATTGCCATACAATCAACTTACGTGTAAAATCATATTAGTCTTTGTGAGTTATTTCAATTACAAATCAAATCGTTAAAGAATAGCGAGTTCTGCATGAGCCAAAGTATTAGTTCAAACAAGCATTCTAGCAAAATAAAAGTGAGTGTCGAAGAAGAAGATTTACCAGTTCACGTAAGGGTAGCGGCGGTAGGTGATATTCATTGTACCGAACGTTCGGAAAAAATGGTCAAAGCAATGTTTGCCGAGGTGGAGGAACGAGCCGATGTGTTGTTGCTGTGCGGTGATATAACTGACCGGGGTCGTCCGAACGAACTTGAAGTATTACTGCGAGGCTTACAAAATGCCCTTGCAAGTGAGCTGACTATTCTGGCTGTTCTGGGCAACCACGATTATCAGGGCGGGCAGCAACAAAAGTTGGTAGCAATGCTGCGACAGGCTGGCATCAAGGTGCTTTTCGAGGACGATAATATTTTTATCTTGAACGAACGGATGGGTTTTTGTGGCATAAAAGGTTTTTGGGGCGGCTTTGGTACGAGCAGAATAAGCGCATTTGGTGAACCATTGGTCAAGGAAGTAATTAGCGAAACGGTACGCGAGGTACGCCGCCTTAGCAAAGGGTTGCGTTCGCTCAGTACGCCCGAAAAAGTAGTTCTAATGCACTACGCCCCCATTCGCCAAACCCTCAAAGGTGAGCCGGAAGAACTAATCAATCTGTTGGGGAGCGAACTGCTGGCCGGGCCGCTCGATGAACATGGGGCAACCGTCGCTTTTCACGGTCATGCTCACTTCGGCATCTACAACGGCATTACCAAAGGTGGAGTTCCAGTTTACAACGTCGCCGCGCCCGTCCTGCGCCGAACTGGACTTCGCCCCCCTAGCCTCCACCTGATTTAATAATTTTGAATTTTGAGTTTTGAATTTTGAGTTAAGGAATCTTTTAATTCAAGATGCAAAACTTATCTTTAGAATATTAATATTTGACTCAATTCCACAACTCAAAATTCAAAACTCAAAACTCAAAACTTAATGAACGCTTCGTTCGCGGGCCAGGATTAGCGTGGCAAGGGCCATGCGATAGGCCGGGATTTTGAGGGCTGCGCCAAACTCGGTCACGAGCGCTTCTTGCTCGTGATTAACGACCAGGCCAAAGAGCGGGTCAGCGCTATCAAATTCGAGTGGCTCGATATAACCGACCTGAGCCAGTCGCGAAATGGCTCGGCAACTTTCCTCCAGGCAGAGGTCAAACTGGTAGCACAGCATTTCGACATTCACCAACGCATCGGTTTCCTGCCCAAGCCAACCCGCCAGAAGCAAAGTAGGCCAGCTATCTATCACCGCATCTACAAAATGGCGCAGACGCGCATTAGCCAGCAGCATCGGTAAATCCGCCGACTGCTCATCTTTGACTGGCGGGAAGAAAAGCGGTTTTGCAGACGCTTTCGATGTCGGCAAAGGCGCAGGTTTAGCCGAGTCCCGCAATGCTGCACACAAATCTTTCAAATTATCCACGAATACTGCTTTATCATAGGAATGATTATAATGCTCGGTCAGTGGCTCAATTACCCGCACCACCACTTTAATATCATTAGTCAGAAAATCGGCTTTGAGGCGGCGCAGTAATTCATGGATGCCTTCGCCGTGTAAACCGCCATCCACCAGCGCTATATCAGGTTGCTGCCAGCGAATAGTTTCAAAGGCATCTTGCAACGTTGCCGTCGT
>JBBQXW010000219.1:0-12549 GCA_038209275.1 Chloroflexia bacterium
GCGAAATGGTGGAATAGGTCAGCCAGCCCGTCAGCGCGACGATTGCGAGGCGCGACCCGTAGCGCAAGGCAGGCGGCGTTAGTTTCTGCCAGCTAAAGAGCAATGCCACCCCTGCCAGCGCACAAATTAGTGGCACGGTGAACCAGACCTGCTTGTCCACCATATCTATCTTCCACTGGGCTATTCCAAACAGCCCAAAAATCATAAACCACGCCGCGATTAGCCACAGGTTTCGTCCGCTCCGCAAACTGGTGGCTTCATCTGGCCCGGCAGCTATTGCGCCATCCTGCCATTTTAGCCAGTGTGGAGCGAAAATCGCCCAGCCAAATACTGCCAGCGCCAGCGCCAATAGCACACCTACACCATAGCTATTGAAAACGTGGTCGGTGTAAAGGCCCAGGTAAGGGAAGAAACCTCTCGCACCCAATCCTAGTCCCTCACCACTGCTTAACGACTGGTCAAAGCTGGTCAGCGTCAGCGTAATGTCGGAGAGGAATTGCCAGTAATAGAGCGCCACCGCTCCCAAACTTGCTACCGTCGCCGAGGCAAAAATCAGCTTGCCGTTGCGCCGGGCCAGTTTATCGCTACGTCCCACGAAAAAGAACAGCCCCGCCGCCCAGCTATAGAGCAACAGCACCATAAAGACCGCCGTAACGCTATAGACCATCATCGTAACAGTCAACAGAGCCGTCAGGCTAAACCAGATTCGCCGTTGGTTTAATCCCCGGTAAAGCACCAGCAGCAGCGTCAGATACAGAATTGCCATCCAAAAACTTAGCGTAGTGGGCCAGTTTCCCCAGCTATTCATCAGCCAGGTACATGGTATTAATAGATAAAGCCCCGCCGCCACCAGCGCCGCCCTTGCGCCTGTCCCCAGCGCAATTGCCAGGGCAAAAATGACGAAAACTCGCGCCGCATCCAGATAAATATTCACCAGATTGACGCTAATATTCGGGTCAAACGGCAATTTCGCAAAAGGCGCTAACAGAAAATAGCTTATGGTCGAATAAGGAATAATCGCCGACGAATTCCATTGTCCCGGCACTTTGGACAGATTGCGGTTAGTATATTGTTCCCAGACCAACCCCTGATTAATTCGATTGATTTCCAACAAATGCGCCGGAGCATCAATCACCACCGCCTGCGGATAGAGAATACCGCCGCCCCGCAATAGTAGTCCCGCCAGAAAAAGCACCAATAGACCTGTCCAGGCCCATTGCGGCAAAGTCACGCCCCAGCGCCGGAACAAACGCGGCAAACTTAGTTCCAGTAGCGGCAATGATAAAGCCGCCACCAGCATCAAAAGAGCCAGTCGCCCGCTATAAACCGTTAGTTCCAGCCTCCACACCGCCAGCATTACTGCCGCCGCAACTATAAATAGCGCCGCCGCCCCAAAAGCCCAGTGCCGTGCCAATCCGCAATAGGCTAACCCACAGTAAAAACCGAGCGCCGCTAATATTAATGAGAGCGCCACTCCCAACGGCGGTAAGCCCGTGCTTTTCGGGGTTAGCCATACATCATACAGCTTAAAGCCGTCTGTCGGCACTTCAACCGTTTGCATTTTTGGGTCGGCTGGTCTGGTGCGGGCTTCATCGTAAGCAACAGCATCTGCCTTTTTTATGTAAAGTCGCTGACCTTCGGCTTTCCCTTTTGTCGTCACCCGCATCTCGATTGCCAGATTGCCCGTTTGGGTTGTCTGGCTCAAATCGAAGGTGTACAGTTTTGGCGCACCCGGTTGTAATTCAAAACTGGTGAACTTCTGCCCGTTTAAAAGAACATCTACTTTTTGTCCAGTGGGATAGACGGGCGAAGCTGCCGCCCGTAGCTGCAACTGACTTAAGTTGCCAACCCCCGGCAAGAGCAAAATTGGGCGGCTGCGCGTCCAGCGATAATTTTCGTTTTCTAGTCCTGCACCGTTTACCAGCAAGCTCTGCCCATCGTCGTAGTCGTAGCGAATGGCGTAGTTAAAGCCCTCCTCGGCAATATTCAAATAGGGCCGGTCGTAGCCCCCGCCGAGCTTGATATACATAGTGGGGTTAAAAAGGTAAGCCAGAAAAATTGCGGCCAGCGCCAATAGCACCACGGCGGCGCACCACGGCGAAAACAACACCTTGCGCCCTTTCGCCGCTATCTGGGCCAAAGCTGGAACATAGTTAATCGGGGAATTTGAGCCTGGAATTAAACCGGGAGCAACGTTGGGTAAGGTTGCCCTATCAGCATCTTCTTCTAACTTAACACGGTCTAACAAGCGAACGCGCTCCTGTCACCAATTTTTGACGCAGCCGGGCAGCCCGGCTCATTCCGAATAAATTTCTCTGCAAGATAAAACGTTTGAGTTAGCGTTTTGTTGCTCTCGAAATTTATACTTTGCTCCTACACTTCGCAATGAGCAGAAAAGATATAGCGCAAATTTTAACAGCTTTAGCTGCTTTCGGCAACCGAGCTATTGCCAGGGGTCAGCGCCAATTCTTTGCATCGAGCTAAAGAGAACCCGACCATGAATGGTCGGGCTAAGAACGGGAAGCTCATTTATTTTTAGCCCGACCATTTATGGTCGGGTATTGCAAAAAATTGACGCTCACCCAAGGGGCGCGTCACATAAACATCAAGCTAAAAGGTTGACTGTTTTCCTGAGAAAAGTTGCATCCAGATTTGAATTACTGAGCGATTCGGGCTATTATTCTCAGGCTATTGCCTGTAGCCGCTAAAGTTCAGGCTTGCAAGGCAGGCATAGGTTAAATGGTTAGGAAGAGTACCGGGTACAAAAGCGAAAGTAGGCTATTCGGTAAAGAAAGAGTAGATTCAAATGCGAGTTCAAAATTTTCAGTTCCAGCTTGAAGAACTGGTAGCCGATACAAAAATTATTAATGAAATAGCATCGCCGACCTTTGACGAAGGCCGCAAAGCCGAGTTTGTGAAAGGCCGCTTTGATGAAATTGGGTTGGAGCAAGTTCAACTCGACTCAGTAGGGAATGTCCTGGGCTATTTGCCGGGGCAAGAAAACGGTGGCGAGGTAGTGCTGGCGGCGCATATTGATACCGTTTTCCCGCATGGTACTGATTTAACGGTCAGGCAGGCGAATGGGCGGCTGAACGGGCCGGGGGTTGGCGATAATAGTCTGGCAGTAGCCGCCTTACTTGCAGTGGCCCGTTTTTTCAAGGGCAATTATCCCAGGCCGCGTCGCACCTTGCTGTTTGTGGCGACGGTGGGCGAAGAAGGGCTGGGCGATTTGCGGGGCATCCGCGCCTTGATGCAAAAATACGAAGCGGAAAAACGTTCGCCGGGAGCGCTCATTGCCATCGAAGGGCATGGGTTGGGCAATATTTGCCATCAGGGAGTCGGTAGCCGTCGAATGCGGGTGACGGTAGAAGGGCCGGGCGGTCATAGCTGGGACAAAGCCAGCCGACCCAGCGCCATTCATGCGCTGGCTCAAATTATGGAGCGCATGACCAGAATAGCTATTCCAGCCAGGCCCCGCACCAGCTTTAATATCGGCACTATCGAGGGTGGCATTTCGGTCAATACTATTGCGCCCAGTGCCAGCATGGTCTTTGAAGTGCGTTCGGTCGAAGAAAATAGCCTGACCGAAACGTTCAACAAAATGACGACAATAATTAAAGATTTTCGGGCAGATGACATTAGTGTCAAGACCGAACTGGTAGGCAATCGTCCGGCGGGCGGTATTCCGGCTAATTCACCGATTGTCGAAATTTGTAGCCAGGTTTATCGCGATTTGGGTTTTGAACCGACTTACGTCGGTTTTAGCACCGATGCCAATCTTGCGCTCAGTCTGGGCCTTTCGGCGGTTTGCCTGGGCATCAGTCGCGGAGCTAATGCTCATCGTACCGACGAATGGATTGAAATCGAACCGGCGGCGGCAGGCGTAGAAGCATTGGCCCGTGTCGCTATGGAACTTGTTTTATAGTTATCAGTTGTCAGTTATCAGTTTTAAGGGCGATACCATTCAAATAAACCTCTGTGGGAGCGAGCGTAGGCTGGCCTTCCGCTCGCGATTTCATGTGGTGGTAGGGGAAAATCGCGAGCGGAAGCTCGCTCCCACAGCAAATTCAGCGGCTATTTGAATGGTCTTGGCCTGAAAACTGACGACTGATAACTCCCAAAGAGGCTTATTTTGAAGATAGAGCGGAACGTAGCAAACTGGACGGTTGGTATTTTGGGTGGAGGGCAACTGGCCCGCATGACGGTTGAGGCTGCCAGCCGTCTGAATATCAAAATTGCGGTGCTGGAAGCCGAAGAAGATAGTCCGGCGGGGCGAATAGCGGCTTTTGAAATTGTGGGGCATTGGAGCGAATTAACTGCGTTGGAAAAGCTGGTGAGCGAATGTGAAGTAATTACGCTCGAAAATGAGTTTGTAGATTCCGATGTGCTGCAACGACTGGAAGCCAGCGGGCGGCGAGTTTATCCGGGTGGCCTGACGCTGGCGCTGATACAGGACAAGGCCCGACAGAAGCAGACCCTGGCGGCGGCAGGGTTGCCTGTTCCGGCGTTTGCCCCGGTTGCATCGTTGGAAGAAGTAATCGAGTTTGGCGAGAGCTATGGCTGGCCGCTGGTACTTAAAGCTCGGCGCAATGGCTACGACGGGCGCGGCAACTACACCTTGAAACTGCCGGAGGATGCCGAGGAAGGCTTTCAGCGATTGGGCTGGCCTGAACGCACTTTAATGGTGGAGCAATTTATACCGTTCGCTAAAGAATTGGCGGTAATGGTAGTGCGCGGCATAGATGGAGCGATGGCGGTTTACCCGGTAGTAGAAACAGTGCAGAAAAATCATATTTGCCACAGCGTCAGCGCGCCCGCCAACATCACGCCGGAAGCAAATCGCCGGGCGGTAGAAATAGCTCAACAAGCGATTGAAGCGATAGACGGGGTAGGAGTTTTCGGGGTGGAGTTTTTCCTGACGGGAGACGATACGGTTCTAATTAACGAACTTGCGCCGCGCCCGCACAATAGCGGGCATTATACCATCGAAGCCTGCCTGACCAGCCAGTTTGAGAATCATTTGCGGGCGGTAACGGGGTTGCCACTGGGTGCAACCGATTTAATTGCCCCGGCAGCAATGGTGAATTTATTGGGGGTTAACGCGGGCGAGGCGATTCCACACGGTTTGGAGCAGGCGCTGGCTGTGCCAGGTGCGAACGTGCATCTTTACGGCAAAACGCTTTCGCGTCCGGGCCGGAAAATGGGCCATATCACCGTGCTTGCGCCGGGCGGCACTGCCGCCGACGCACTGGCTCAAGCTCAAAAAGCCGCTTCCCTGATTGAGTTTTAACTAAAGTAGTAGCGATTGAAATCGCTACTACTAAAACCAAAATCCTTAAACTGAAAACTGATGACTGAAAACTAATAACTTTGAACTTGAAACTTGGAACTTTGAACTATTCAAGCTACCATCAAAGCCGGGTCGTGCTGCTGTAGCAAGCATCCGGCGATGAGTGATTGAGTAAGGATAAGCGAACAACTTTGTCGCCATTCGCCTTCTGGTGTTTGGTATTGGCCTAGCTTATTCTCCTGGCTCATTACCAATCCGGCCTTACTTTGCCATTGGCGCTCCAAACTGTGGATGCGAGAAGCTTCCAGGGTAGCCGGAATAATCAACATCTCGCCGTCGGTTAGTTGCTGGTAATCAAGTGAGGTATTAGCCCATTCTTGTAGCTGCGAGGTATGCGCTCCGGCACGGCGAAAAAGTTGGGCCGCAAGCGGCTCGAAAGACGCACCTGGGTAGGGACGATGGAAGCTGACCACCAAATCGGCCCGCGCTTGCTGTGGTTCGATGAAAGCGGCGGCATCGGGGCGGCGTTCTTCAATCTGGCGCAAAACTTCTTCCAAATCATAGCCGCGTTTTTGGGTATCGCGCTGCACCTTCCAGTTCAGCCGTAATTCTTCTTCGGGTGTTAGATAAATACTCAGGTCGAAAAGGCTGGCGAGTTCAGGCGTAAAGAGCGTGAACAGCCCGTGTACAATCACGATTGAGCGAGGCATCACCCATTCTGCTGGGGCAAAAGTACCGATAGAGTGGTCGTAGATTGGCTTAAAGATAGGTAGGCCAGCCTGCAAGCCGCGCAAGTGGGTACACATCAAACTCAGGTTGTTGGCGGCAGGATTTAAGGCCGTCAGTCCCAGGCGGGCGCGAGTGACGCGGTCATAAAGGTGATAATCATCGAGGCAAATTTCAGTAACATTTTCAAGGCCGAAAAGAGCCGCAATTCCTCGAATCAGGGTGCTTTTACCGCTACCGCTATCGCCTACAATGCCCAACAGCAAGGGTCGTCCGCTCTTGTTAGGTTTGAGAGATGCTAAAAGGTCTGTACTATGCGCCGTTGCCATACGCCCGGTTCACTTTCTTTGCTCAATTGCTTTAAACGTCTGTTCAACTAATTAAAGCACAATATACGCCGTTGTTTATAGCATAAACCGCGAAGCGTACTCTGGCGAAGGTGAATGGTCGGTTCTCAAACGTAAATGGTTAAGCTCAAATTCGGTGCATAAAATAAATATTCCCCACCTTTTAGGTGGGGAATATTTCAGAAAAAAGGCAAAACTCAATCCTAATTTTTCAAAATCCCGGTCTGAATCAATCCCTGATACGAAATTACTATTCCAACCACCGCTACTACCAACGCACCTGCTATCGGGGCTACTTTTAGCAGCCAGTTAGCCCGGCCCATCTGTCGGCCTGCCATCAACTTGCGAGCGTAGACAAACAGTAATCCCATCCCGGTCAGGGTTGCCGCCAGACCCAGGCTAAAGACCACAATCATTATCAATCCCAACGCTGTCCGATTTAGCGCAATTGCACTGAGCATCAACACCAGTGCCGAAGGACACGGCAACAGCCCCGCCGAAATTCCAAACAGTAGCAAGCGCTTCCAGGTCAGGGTCGTGCCGTTCGCCCCTGGTGGCAGGTGAGAATGGGCCTTTCCACCGTGCGAATGAACGTGCATTCCGTCTTCCTGAACATGTTCGTGGTCAGCGTGGCTATACGCCTGTTCTTGGTCATGAGAATGTTCGTGGTCAGCATGGTTATGCTCGTGTTCTTGGTCATGAGAATGTTCGTGGTCAGCGTGGCTATGCTCATGATGCTCGTGGTCATGAACTTGCGGAACATGGATAGCCGGGGCGCTTGGTGCTGCTTTATTAGCGATGCCGACGTTAGCCTGACCCGCCTGAGCATAAGCAAACTCATGTTCGTGGCTATGCTCATTATCATGGTTGTGGGAAGGTTCGTCGTGTGTGTGGTCGTGGTCGTGCGAGTGTTCATGCCCGACACGAGTATGCTCAGACTTTGAGGCCGAAGTACTGACTAGAGCCGAGCGCACCCGCGAACGCAAAAGCGTCACACCCATACCCAGCACAATCAAGCCCGAAATCAGACCCAGCCAGGGATACAATTTTTCCGGCAAAATAAATTGTGACGCGAACAGCGTAATTAGTCCCAGCGCAAACACGCCTATTGTGTGCGTCACCGTCACCGTTAGCCCCAAAAACATGGCGTGGCGGGCGGTGCCGCGTGTGCCAATTAGATAAGCCGCCACCACCGTCTTGCCGTGACCTGGCGAAAGCGCGTGAACCGCCCCCAATACCAACGCGCCGCCCAGCGCAATCAATACCAGCAACGGAGTTAATTCGCCCGTCACCAGCGCCGCCAACGGGTCTTGCGTCTTGACCACTGACCCAGCTTCCGAGGTCGCATTATTTACTACCATGCTGGCATCCAGCTTAAAACTGGCCTGAGCCGAAGTTAGCGCAAGCGGACTGGCTAACATATCTTCGGGGTACACCCGCAATTCATTGCTCTGGTCGGTAGCGGGTGCGCTCGAATTTAGCAGTGCCACGCCAGTTGCGTTCCGTACTACAATTTCGCGCCAGCCCAATCGGTCACTGTAATTCTCATCTTGATAACTCAGTCTTGTTGCATTTGCACCCAAAGCCGCCGTTTCAAAAGTGGCAGTCAGGCGCATCGTAGTCAAACCGCCCTGCCCTGCTGGAAAGCTCAAGTCTTGCCCTACTAACTTCAAGGCAGTCGGCACGCCGTCCAGCGACAATTTCAGCCCGCCCTGTAATTCTTTTGTTTTTCGTTCCAGATAAGCCAGCCGTTCCGCCTCGCTAATTTGCCCGTCGCGGTTTTGGTCAATCGTATCTTTTTCCTGAAAAGTCGGAATTTCGGCTACATCCAGTACATAATGCACCTTCACGCCCGCCGCGCCGATTTCCAGCCGACTGTATTTATTAACCGTAAAATTCCCCAACGGATGCGCCGATGCCACCAATGGTAGCGCTAACCAAATCACCAGCGAACCAGCCAACAAACCGATTTTGAGGACTGAGGACTGAGGACTGAGGACTGAGGAAAATCTCCGGCCTTTACCTTGTTCGCTTTTACCTGGAGAAACCGCTTTGCTCTTGAAACCAACCAGCTTAATCATAAATAAATTCCTTGCCTCCTCATTTATCTTTCGTTCCTCAGTCCTCAGTCCTCTTCCTATTTACCCGCCGCTACCCCGCCGAGGTCGCCGAGCGTTTTGCGCGCTTCGGTGGCGTGCAGGAAAGAAAAGCTGGGATTGAGCGTCAGCGCCTGCTCAAGATAATTTTTGGCCTCATCGGTTTTGCCCTGTTTGGTGGCAATCATTCCGGCGTGGTAGAGCGCCAGGGGGTCTTGGGTATTCAGGCGGAGCGCCTGTTTGGAAGCTTCCGCCGCTCCCGTGTAATCGCCCGTTTTGTAGAGCGTCCAGGCCAATACATCGGCAGCTTTAATGCTGGGTCGAGCCTGATATTCCTGCTTTGCCTTTGCCAGCGCTTCCGGCAAATTGTAACTATGGTCGGTATCGAACAGGGCCATTTCCAAATCGGTATCTACCCCGTTTTCGGCGTAAATCTTTTGGATTGCCCGTACTAAATCGTATTGCTTTTTCGCATCATCGGCCCGGTTTGCCAGCGTGTTCATATCGCCGAGTTCAATCAAAAATTCCGGCAAGGGCATTCGCTGTGTCACCTGATTGTACAGACCGATTGCGCCGCCCAAATCGCCCCGTGCCGCCTTTACTCGCGCCATCCCCGCCTGGGCATACACATAATTCGGCAGGGTGTTCAAGGCTTCCTGAAAAGATGCTTCGGCCTGTTCGAGTTTGTTTCGATTAAAATACAACATTCCAAGCTGGTATGTAACCCAGGCCAGATTTTCCGCCGCCGGGCCTCGTGCCGCTACTGCCTGTTTCATTGCCTCAATCGCGGCCTCGTACTGTCCGTGCAACTCGCGCTGGTAGGAAACCCGCGCATACGAACTGATGTCGGGGCGCAAGTCTACCATCTGCTGCACCGTCTGGGCGGCCTCGTCGTAGCGGCCCAGTTCGACCAGCGCATCCGCCACCACGCCATAATTATAGGAGGTATAAGAGCGTAACTTCTGGGCCTTCTGCCCCCATTCCAGAGCTTGTGCGAACTGATGGCGCGATAGCGAGAGCGAACCCAGTCCGCCCAACGCCTCGGCATTATTGGCATCCAGTTCCAGCGCTTTTTTCAAAACTCCTTCGGCTTTGGTATAAAAGGTCGGGTCGCCTGCTTCGCGGGCCTTTTGAAGATAGGCCAGCCCTAATTTAGCATAGCTATCGGTATCGGGCTTCTTCCGCAACTTATCTTGATAAACCGAAATCTGGGTATCGGTGGTTTGAGCATTGGCGGGCGCACCAACCGCGCTGCGATTGCCCGATCCAAGTACCTGGCTCAACGAAGCATCGGGTTTATTCGGTTTAATCCCTGGTAAGGTGATAATCAGCAACGCCGCCAGCGTAATTAACACTCCTCCGGCTATGATCGCTTCTCGCCTGTAACGCTTCAAAAGTTGCATTCTCTTACCTCTCCTCAAGCCACTTTTTCTTTATCTTTTGTTTTGCTGGTTTTTGCTTCTCAAAAAGTTTACGTTGCAATTTTGTTTCTGGATTTATGAATTATGAGTTTTGAAAGTTTTAATCAGGTATCAGGTCAGGGGTCAGCTTTCGCCAACCCCTGATTCTGAACCATGTTGCTAAAAACTACGGCTTTAACGAATTAGCCGGATAGTAGTAGAAACCACTATAAGGCAGTCCCTGGTAGGGGAAGTTGGGCGACATCTGAACTGCCGGGGCGTTCACATTATCTCCCAGATTGTAGCCGCTGTAGCCCGGCACCAAGATGCCCGCCACTACCTGCAACTCAATATCCACTACATCATCCGCTAACCGACGACCATTCGGGAAGCCCGCCAAATCGTTACCCAACACACCCAGGCTGCTCTTGAAGCCAGGCGGAACCGCCACGTTCAAGCGCAATTGCTCGGAAGGAACGACATTGGGTGGCTGATTCAAGCCTTTTACGCCCGTTGCAAAGACTGCGAGTACGTCATTGCGCGGGGTCGGCGGTACTTTCAAACCGTAGAGGGCGTTCAACAACCGGGCCGGTTCAGGGTCGGTCACTACGCCGACTACCGCCGGAATAGTGGCATCCTGCCAGGGCTTCAGGTTATTGAAAGCATCCTTCAGCGCCAACGGCACCACTATTTCGTTGACCAACGGCATACCCAACCGCTCGATTTGCACCCACTCACCACTGGCACTGGTAGCACCAGCAGAAAGTACGGTGGTGGTGCGGCGACTACTGGTAATCCAGCTACCAACTACGGCAGACGCAGCAGCGGGGTCGCTGGGGCGGGAGCCATCATTGGTAATCTGGCTGATTGGAATTTGCATCGAAATTGTGCTGACGTTGTAACCCGCGAAGTTGTTTACTCCCGGATTGCGAAGGGTGAACAGGTCGAATATCGAACCGATGTCGGCGAAGAACGAATCGGCGCGCGGCCCGGCAAACAGTTTGATACCGTTTCCAGCGTTAGCTACCGATAAGGCCGAGGTTAGCCCATAAATCGGGAAAGAGAACGGCCCGACGTTGGGCGGAGCCATCTGCACATCCGTCGCAATGGTGGTGCGGCGGGCTGTGCCACAATTCGCCAGAGGCTTGTCCTTGCAACTGCCATCGGTAGGAGCATCCAACCGGGTTACGTCCATATACTGGCGCACATTGTACTGAGCATCATCTGG
This sequence comes from Chloroflexia bacterium, assembly GCA_038209275.1. GTDB lineage: Bacteria > Chloroflexota > Chloroflexia > Chloroheliales > Chloroheliaceae > L227-5C. The sequence continues at coordinate 11,088 of JBBQXW010000219.1, forward strand.
CTTGGCAATCGGCCCGGTACTGAGCAGGAAGGTATTAGGATTCACAATCTTGGTTTTAAAGCGGAACTGGAACGAAATGTGATCCTGGGCATCGCCGACATTGTCAATGTGTAGTTCATACAACACATCATCGCCAAAGCGGAACCAGTTCGGGCCGCTCGATGGACTCTGGTAAGGTATCCAGTTGGTGATAAATGTAACCGAGTCAGGCCGGTCGGGGCTGACAAAGGCGTACAGGTCGGTTGCGTCAGCGACTGGGTCCTGGCTGATAAGCGGCGCTTCGCGGTGGCTAGAGGCTTCTATCTCGGCGGGAGATAGAAACATTGGCCCAAAGCTCGCTGCCATAAACGCCAGAACTCCAATAAACGCAATCCAGGAAAGATTTCGCCTGGTCATTGGTTCTGTCCTTTCTTCTTCTTGGTTGTTCTCTCGTCATAAGAGCCACCCGACTCTTAAGGTTGTGGTGCAGGTAATTTGAATGTAGCCCTAATAAACCGAGGCTGCACTCAGGAGTTTAGAGCCTACCCAAAACTAATAGCTAAAGACAACCCTTCCTGATTGTCCTTCCTCGTTTGAGTAGACTTCCGAATTTTTTCGATGGGTAAGTAGCATAGTTACGCTTCGAGCCAGTGCAACTTTAGGGTTACTCCGACTCTGGTCGTGCAAATTGTTAATACATTTTGCAGCTACAAACTCTAATACGTCTGAAGTAATTTAGTGGATTTAAAACGCACAGAATTTTAATAGTAGCGTTCAGCCTCAATATTAAGTATATAATAGTGAGGACAAACAGGTAGCAGTAATAAACCATTGGAAAAGCTAGAATTGCTCTTTTCCGCGAATTACTTACTTTCCGATTTTAGTTGTTAATTCCCATTGCGCGAAAATCCTGAAGTTGCGTTGGTTCATCCGAATTAGATATAGCAAGAATTGTACCAGCAGGTAGCACAATCCAACCAGCCCGGCCCTCTTGCTTATAATTCCAGGGTTCGCATTGCTCTACCTGTTCCAAAAAAATGAGGGAGGCATATTTTGATTCTAGTTTGCGGGCCAAAAAATCTTCCGAAATAGCCAGTTCGGTAGCATAACGCCGGGCCAATTCGCTAACCAGGATAGGGGTGAGGTTTTCGTATTCTTCAACTTTGGCGATGCAGGCTTTGCCAAGTACTGGCCCGCCACTTAGCTTAAAGTAAACTACATCGCCAGCCTTCACCTGTCCAAAAGGCAAACTCTTAAGGCGACTGAAGCGTGATTCCACCGTTTTTTGTCCGGCTAATATTTTGTCCAGAACACTTTTGTGACTGAGAATAGCAATATGTTCCATTGTGAATTCACCTCATTGGTTCGTTTTATTTTAAGTGAAGCCGAAAAAGTGACACCTGTTCAAATATACTATAATCTTTCTACAGCTACATTATACGCTAACATTGGCTAAAAATCACGTTTTTTAGACTATAATCAA
>JBBQXW010000220.1:0-12437 GCA_038209275.1 Chloroflexia bacterium
CATTGGACAGTGCAAAGCTGCCGCGCTTGAAACACGTAGCTTTGCTGGGCCAGACCGAAAGACCGGGCTGGTTGCTTTATTCGCAAATTGTGGCGCTGGGAAGCCGGGTTTCAGACGAAGAGTTGCAGGCTCGCAAAGCCACCATTATGCCGGACGATGTAGCCATGATAATGTACACCAGTGGCACGACTGGCTTTCCCAAAGGGGCGATGCTGACCCACTCCAATATCACCAACACTTTACACATGATACGGCGCGGCAAAGATTATTCGGACGAACGGCTGGTCAGCGCCATGCCGCTCTTTCACGTGGCCGGAGCAAATTTTGTCATGTGGTCAATCATGAGCGGGGCGACGCTTATCCCTCTGATTGCCTTCGACCCGGTGAAGGAACTCCAACTGTTCGACTCCGAGCGCGGCACATGTTCTTTCTGTGTCCCGACCATGATTGTGGCTCTGCTGAACAATCCACGCTTTTTAGCGGGTGAGTTCAATCTGTCTTCGATGCGCCAGATTTTTACGGGCGGCGCGGCTGTTCCCGTGATATTGATGGAGCAGGTTAGGGACAAAATGAACTCGGATGTCAAAATTTTCTTTGGCATGACCGAAACGGCGGGCGCATCTACCGTAACGCTGGATGAAGATAGCTTCGAGCTAAAATCCTCAACCGTCGGCAAGCCTTATCCCCACATGTCCATCAAAATTATCAACCCACAGAGCGGCGAAATCGTCGGCTTTGGCGAACGCGGCGAATTATTGACCAAAGGCTTCTCGGTGATGACGGGTTATTACAACATGCCCGAAAAGACCGCCGAAGCGGTAGATAGCGACGGCTGGTATCATACCGGCGACCTCGCGACTATGAACGACCAGGGCTATATCAATATCACGGGCCGCGTGAAGGAGATGGTTATTCGGGGCGGCGAGAATATTTACCCTGCCGAAATCGAAGCTTTCCTGATGCGCCATCCCAAGCTTGCCGAAGCGCAAGTGCTAGGCGTACCCGATGCCTATATGGGCGAAGAAATGGTGGCCTTGCTCAAACTCAAGGGCGGCGAAAGCGCCACCGAAGACGAAATCCGCCAGCATTGTCTCGTCAACATCAGTCGCTACAAAGTTCCGAAATATATCAAGTTCGTGACCGAGTACCCGATGACGGTTAGTGGCAAGGTCAAAAAGTTCGAGTTGCGCGAAGCCCTTATCAAGGAGCTTGGCCTGGAAGAAGTCGCGAAGGTCAAAACGGCTTAAATAGTTTTGAGTTTTGAGTTTTGAGTTTTGAGTTAAGAAGCAATTTGCCTGGAAGTTGACCGAGTGGTAGGGGGAATCGCATAGGTTTTATACATATAAAGCTAAGTATACTCTTGAAGTTTAGCTTGATGCGTATGGGGCGTGTGCGATTCGCTCTTACCGTCATCTCTGAAGTAATCTTTAGGCAAATTGTTACAGGGAAATCTAAACGGTGAATGAAACAGAAGAAATAAAGGATGCGCCAACGGTAGCTGCGCTTATCCAAAATCTGGGCCATGAAGACAGGGATAAGCGGATGGATGCGACGGTGGCACTGGTCGAGGCAGGAGAAGCGGCGGTTGAACTGCTCATTGCTGCATTACAACACGAAAACATATTTGTGCGTTCGCACGCAGCGACGGCGCTAGGCCGCATCGGGGATAAGCGGGCGATTGAGCCGCTCAACCAGTTGCTTGACCGGGAAGACGAAGATAGCGAGGTTGGCCTGACTGCAACGGTGGCTCTCGGTAAGCTGGGCGACGACGAGACTTTTCAGTTTTGCCTGAGCGGGCTGCAAGATAGCGATAGCGACGAACGGGCCGGGTCTGCCGTCGCGCTGGGCCTGATTGCTGACCGCCGGGCGGTTGAGCCACTTATTGCCGCTTTGAAAGACCCGGTAAATAATGTGCGTTGCTTCGCTGCCGCGGCGCTGGGCGACATCGGCGACGAACGCGCCTTGCCCGCCCTGGAGGAATTCGAGCGCAAAGCCACCCGCCTGACCCCCGATGGTCGCAAAGCCAAAGACGTAGCCTCAAAAGCCATCGAGCTACTCAAGCATCTGAGTGATGAGTGATGAGTAGAAATCCATTTACTTGACATCTATGAGGCAACCTGGCCCCTATTACTAGACCGGGCATGGGAACTGTGTCCCGGCTTCAATCAGCTCGAAGCTGTGGAACATTGCTCCGCCAATGGATTTCTACTCATCACTCATCACTCGGGAGTGCCGAAATTGGACGAGGTAGGGGCGAATCGCATACGCCCTTGAACGCTGTGCTAGGTCAAACGGGCGTATGCGATTCGCCCCTACCAAAATGCACCTCTTCACAAATAGGCACTTCGCATCACTCATCACTCAAAATTTCCCCGTGCCTCCCTGGTGAATTATTTATCTTTCTAGCAAGCCCGTGTATCCTGGCGCTGGTAGGCCAGCAAGCGGTCAAGCAGGGTTAGTTCGTAGGGCCAGCGATAGAAGCCGGATTGGTAGCGCCACGAAGCGGCAGCTTGCACCACTTTGCCGCGCCAGCCTGCCATGCGGGGGTTAGTCGAGGTTGGGAAGCGGGCGTTCAGCACTTGCCCGAAATCGGTAACGCGGCGGCGGTGGGCCGGACGTAACCAGGGAGTGTGCGGGTCGTGGCGGTGCGCGAAATCGCCCCACTCGTCACCAACCCATTGTTCGAGCGAAGTGGGGAAGCGGAAGCCGCCGGATTGAGCCGCTTCCAGCATATCGCCCTCGACTGGCTCTGGCGAGTAGAGATAGAGAATAATCTCGGTTGCCGAATTAATCGTTTTAACTTTCTTGATAAAGTTAATCGTATTTTCGATGTCGGCATCCGGGTTGGGCGGGTTGCCCATGATAAAGCTGAACTCCGGCACAATATCATAGCGTTTCATCAATTCGGCCATTTCCAGAGTGGCGGCGGTGCTGGCCTTGCCGCCCTTGTTCATCTGGGCCAGCGTTTCGTCCGAGCCGGATTCTGCGCCCATAAAAATCATGTCGCAGCCCGCTTTTTGCATCAGTTCCCAGGTTTCCGGCTTATATTTCAGCAACGTATCAATCCGGCCTTCGCCCCACCAGGGCAAGACCGGGCCATCCCTGAGCAGTGATTCGGCAAAATGCCGCACTCGTTTCTCCGAAGTAAAGAAATTGTTGTCCACAAAAATAATCGAATCCGCTCCGTATTTATCGTGCAGATGGCGCACCGAAGCGGCGGTTTGTTCCCCGGTCTGGGCCAGCCAACCACCGTTCACCATTTTGACGACGGCGCAAAAATTACACAAAAACGGACAACCATACGATGAATTATGCGGCAAAGTGCGCTTGCCGACAGCAGTTTCGATTAAGTAACGCTCCATCGGCACGCGGTGATACGGCATGGGCGGGAGTTGCTGCGGCGAAATCAGGCTACGCTCTCTGGTGTGCTGAATTAAATCGCCCCGCTTGAAAGCAATTCCGGCAATTTTGGATAATTCTATCGCGCCGGGTCGTTCGCCGCCAGGCCGCATCAGTAATTCAAGTAATTCGATAAAAGTTTGTTCGCCCTGGCTCTTGACGATATAGTCCACGTAAGAAGATTTCAAACAGACATCGGGGTGTTCAGTCGGGAAATAGCCGCCCCAGACAATCGGCAGCGTCGGCAAAACCTCGCGCACTTTGCGACAAACCTCGACGGCCTGCTTTAGCTGTGGGCCGGGCATAACCGTCACGCCCAGCACTTTCGCATCGGTCTGGCGCACCCGCTCGATGATGTGGTTGGTTGGGTCGGGCAGCAGATTGCCGTCTATAATTTCATAAGGGTAACGGTCTTCCAGAAAAGCGCCCAGCGCCAACAAGCTCAACGGTAAATAAGTTTTGCCGGGCGGCGCGCTTTGTGGATTAAACAGAATTATCATCTTTACTCCAATTTGTTCGTTCTTTATCTATTAAGCTAATCAAATCTACTTTTCTAGCCAATTTATGCTTCTTTCTTCGCCTCAAGAGATAAATGCAATTAGTGCCATACCCATCAAATTAAGGAACTACACCCAAAATGGTGACTCGTGCTGACCCGCCCTGGAATGAATTCCGGGCTACGAAGCTAAAGTGGTTTGAAAACCACTGGATACGGTGTGAGGGCCATTGAGTAATCAGTGGATTTTAATCCACTTGGGCTACGTAGCCCGGAATTCATTCCAGGGCGAGCTTCACAGGTTTATCAACTCCAAGCTTAGAACTTAGCTTGAGTTGGTTGTACATTTCCAAAAAGCCTGATGTGCAGGCTTGTAAGCTCAATCGTTCCTCAGCCAGTCGGCGGGCGGCGTTGCTCATTTCGGGCCAGTTGGCGCGGCGGTCTAAGATTTGCAGCAGAGCGGCGGCTAAATCTTCGGGTTGGTTGCTGTTGGCAAGCTGACCGATTTTTACCGTGTCTAGTAATTCGGGCGCGAGACCAACCGGGGCAGCCAGTACGGGCAAGCCGCAAGCGAGAGCTTCACATAGCGCGACACACTGGCTTTCGTAATAGGACGAAAGGACGAACAAATCGGCGGCGCGATACTTGTCCGGCATTCGTTCGGGCAGAATTGTTCCGGCTAAGGTAATATTTTTGGATAGGCCAAGCGCCGCCACCAGCTTTTCGAGTTCTGGCCTACATATCCCTTCACCCACAATTTTCAATTGTAATTCTAAATCAGGAAGTTGCAAACGGGCAAGGGCAAAAGCGCAAATAAGATTGGCGTGACCTTTGACTGGCAACAATGAGCCAACCGCCAGAATTTTTATTATTTTGGATGGTGGTCGCGGTTGGGCGGGTGAAAAGATTTCGGTATTTACCCCCAACGGCAGCACCCGCAAGCGATTATCGAGGGCGCAGCCCCCTCCTACAAAATTGTTTTGGGGCGGGTGATTATCGAGGGCGCAGCCCCCTCCTACAGAAGTGCCGTTGTCGTGAACAGAATTGGGCAGGGAGACCCTGCCCCTACCAACCGGGTGGGCTTCATTATCACTGTAGGGGTTGGGTTTCCCAATCCTTTTTCTCAATGAAGAATTAATCATAGATAATAGACCAATTTTGCGCGAAGGATAGCGCGATTTCAGCAGGTCAGCCAGAGTTTGTGAACCTGCCGTCAAATAATCGGCCTGCCGGACAGCGTAATTCAGGTAAAATTGGTCAAGGCGATGACGGTACGCACCATAGCCAATTTTGGGCAGAGCTACCGCTTCGCCGCCCATAACGCTAACCACAATTGGTGGCCTACCCTCCATACTTGTCCGCGTCTGCAAGGCTAACCAGGCGGGTTCAGCCGCCCAAAAAGCGTGAACCACATCAAAAGGTTGGCTACGGTGTTCGGCCTGCAAAGCCCGTCGCGCCCGCCAGAGTGGGCCAACTTGCCGTAATTTCGGCACAGCCGCAGGTGGGCCGGGTTTGAAAGAATAAATTTTCAGCGCCCCAACCTTGTAACAATCCTCCCGCCCCGGATACTGCAAAGCAACCACCGTCAAATCGTGCCGCTCCGCCACCTGATGCGCCAAATCGGTCAAAGCCGGGATACACCGATCATATTCACTTGCCTGAAAGCCCGGTACTACCCAGGCCAATTTTAATCGTTTCACGATAGTTCCAAGTTCCAAGTTCCAAGTTCCAAGTTCCAAGTTCCAAGTTCCAAGTTCCAAGTTCCAAGTTCCAAGTTCCAAGTTCCAAGTTCCAAGTTCCAAGTTCCAAGTTCCAAGTTCCAAGTTCCAAGTTCGCAAGGAGTAGTTTCTAGTTTCTAGTTATAATTTCTCTGTGTTCATCTGTGTTCCTTCAAAATTCAAAATTCAAAATTCAAAATTCAAAATTCAAAATTCGATTTTCCACAGTTGGTAGCGCCCGATTTGGAGCAGAGGTGGGTCGGGAGCGTGGGTGCGGACGAGTTGGTAGATTGTGCCAGTGGGAGTACCAGTGAATTGCGTTTGGATTACTTCGGGTTCGACTAATAGATAAAGCGGGTTGCCCTGACTGGCAAGACGAGCAAAATCGGCTTCGGTCATAGTGAACAGATCGGAAACGGGTCGCGACGGATAATAATGGTCGTAGGTCAGGCTGATGCCGAAAGTAACGAGCCGGGCGTTGGACGGCAATATCTGTTCGGTAGCCCGTGCGGTAGCCAGTTCACGATTTTTAAAAGCGAAAAACCCTTCCATATGGCGCTGCCCCGCCCAGCCCAGCCCGACCAAACCCAACAGTAGGATAAAATTTTGAATTTTGGTCGAAGACCACCCCTTTGGGGCGAATTTTGAATTTTGAATTTTGAAGCGATAGTTTCGAGTTTCTAACTTCTGACTTCCGACTTCCGACTTCTGACTTCCATCGAAATAGGTCGCAATCTGCTCGTAAAGGGCGGTGATGCCGATGGCAGCAATAGCGGCGATGGGTGGGAGGAGGGTAAGAGTGAAGCGCTCGTTTTCGTAGGGCATACCGCTATAGAAAAGGAGCGGGCCAAGCCACCATAAAACCAGCGTCCAGCCTTGCCAGCTTTGGCGCTGCTTTTGCCAGAGCTTAATAAATCCAGCCAGGGCCAATGGGATGATGAACGGAGTCAAAAAGCGCAAATTCAAGAACGGTTCGAGGCCATAAAAGACCAGGGGCGACGCATTGTAGGCCGCGTGACCATCAGGCGTATCAAAGCTGGTGTGAATGAAGTTGAGTGGCGACCAGCCGGTCAACCAGGGATGATTCCAGAAAGGCTGAGGCCATGCGAAATTTATAACCGCCTGTGGCAACACTACTAACCCCAGGGTCAGCACCGCAAAGAGAATTTTGAATTTTGAGTCTTGGCCGAAGACCATCCCTTTGGGGCGAATTTTGAGTTGCCCAGATTGATTAGTAGCGCGAGAAGCGTTGAGACGGGCCTTTTTATAATCGTAAATCGCGGGTACCCTTTGGGTGCATAAATCGTAAATCAAAGGAATCAGGAGCGCCGGAAGAATGGTCAGGGCAGCATAACGGGTGGTGGCGGCGAAACCGAGAGCTATGGCGGCAGCGATTAACAGGAGACCGCGTTTGCTCAAATAATATTCGATGGTGAGCCAGAGAGCCAGACAGGTAAAGAACAGGGCGGTGGCATCCGACATAACGGTGAGCGCGGCTTGTCTGCCGAGCGGCGAAAGGGTGACGGCACTGCCCGCGAAAAGAGCCGCCAGATAGCGCGATTGGGGAGTGCTGCTCAAATTAAGGCGCAAAGTCAGGGCCGAGGTTAAGCCTGCCGTGCCAGCCAGAGCGAGTATACTGACTAATTGAGCCGCTTGAGCCGATACGCCCGTTATTAGAAAAAGCAAAGCCACCAGCGCGGGATAGCCAAGCGGCCAAAATAATAAACGCGGTTCGGCCTCCCATTGCCAGTGATGAAACAGGCTACCGTGTTCACGCAGTTCGGCGGCGTGGACAAAATAGGCGTAGGCATCCTGACCATAGAGGCCATCGAAGCTTGAAAATCGGGCGGTCAGGAAATTGAGACTAAAGCTGCCAAACGTGACCAACCAGGGCAACCAACGTTCCACCCGTATCTTGAGGCGAGGCTGGCTCTGTTTGGTTAAATCAGCAAGTGAGGTTGACCGGGCCATCTTAGCACCGCTCTAATTCGATTAGAAAATGGTCGCCCAGGCTATGCAGCAAAGGCAGACCCGCCAAAGCATCATCGGCCCGCCCTACTAGCCGAAAGAAACCGGGGGCGCGCTTCACCAGATGGGCCAGATAAGGTGGCGGCAACAAAAGCGGCAGCGCCCGACAACTTACCACCCGAAAAGCGGGCGCAAAGGCCCGTTTAAAATCGCCAGGGCTATAATAATAAGTCATCACCGAAAGTTCCCCGCCCGACATAGCCCGCGCCAGAATCGGGCCGCCCAGTCGCCGCCGGGCATTTTTAAATTCGAGGTGCAGCGCAAACCAGGCCATTTCGGTTGGGCAAACCCGGTTGATAACCGAAAAGACCAGCCGCCCGCCCGGTTTAACCAGTTTGCCTAGCCCTTCGGCGACGGCTTCTAGTTCCGGCTCACAGTTTAATGGGCCAAAGCTGCTATATGCACCATCAAAACTGCCCGGCGCGTAGTGTTCCACGAGTGTGCCGATTTTGGCGGCGGGCATTTGATGTGTGCCAATCAGCGCTTTGGATCGAGTCTCACGCACTTTGGCGGTAGCCTGTTCCAGCATTGCCGACGACACATCGGTCAGCACGAGACGCTGCCCGATTTCGGCAAGCCGGGCCGCTTCTATGCCAGTGCCACAGCCCAGTTCTAAAAGCTGACTGCCCGGCGGAAAAGTCCGCGTCATTACCTGGGCGGCACGCTCACGCATCCAGGCCAGAATGAAGTTCCCGGCTTCGTCCTGGTCGTAGGTGCGGGCCGCTTCGCTGAAACCGGCGGCGGTAGCACTATATTGAGCTTCTACTTTATCCAATTTTTCCAGCCTCTTTAAACAAAATCTAGCCCACCACTTCGGCTTTTTGCTTGATAGTAGCCTTGCGCTTCTTGTGCCATTCCGAGCGCCACAATACTGCCGCTCGTCCGCCTTCGTAGGCGGCGATTTTGCCGAAATCGAGTAGCAGAGCTGGCTTGAGCTTGCGCTGTTGCAAATCGCGTTTGACCTGCATCCGTTTGAGCAACGAGCGAATGGTCAGGGTGTAGTATTGATTAGGGAAGCGGGCGGTAAAGAGCAGACGGTTTTCGTTGGTGCTGCTCCACTGATGCTGTTGCGGCTGCATTTCGGCCTTGATTTGCTCATAAAAAGGCGTACCTCGGAGCGGGTAAGCCACCGAGAACCCGGCGCTATCGGGCAGACAATCCATGAGCATTTTCTCGGTCAGCTTCACATCCGCCAATTCTTCACCAGGGTAGCCGAACATCATAAAGAAGCCAACCTGTATCCCGAACTCGCGGCTAAGTTTGCGCGCCTTGTAAATTTCTTCCAGGCTGGTCTCTTTGTTCATCGCATCCAGCACTTTTTGTGAGCCGGATTCCGCCCCGTAATAAATTTTCCAGCAACCCGTATCTTTAAGCTGGCCCATCAAAGTTTCATTCACCAAATCAACGCGGGTCAGACATTCGTAAGGGACGGCAGCGTTGCGACTAACCACTTCCTCGCGCCAGCGCGCCATCCATTTCTTGTTTACGCCCACCAGGTCATCCGCCAGCCAGAGCTGGTCTATGCCATAAGTTTGCTTGAGATAGACCATTTCATCGGTAACTCGTTTGGGCGAGTGCTGGCGGAAGGTACGCGAGAAAATTTCCTTGCTGCACCAGTTGCACGAGAACGGACAGCCCCGACTGGTCATGATATGGAGCGAGGTGTAGCCGTGTTTCTTGCGCCAACTGGTCAGGTAAGGCTCCATATCAATCATATCCCAGGCGGGCATCGGGAAGACATCTATGTCTTTAACCATCACACGGGCGGGAGTGCGGAAGATTTTGCCCTCTTTCATAAAAGCCACGCCCTGCACCGGGGTTATATCTTCGCCCGCCAGCAGCGCCCGTACCAGTTCGGTAGCGGTAGTTTCGCCTTCGCCCAGCACCAGATAATCCGCGCCAAAGTCGTTCAGATACATGTCCTCGTAAGTGGATGGGTCTGGCCCGCCCGTAATGACGATTGCTCCGGCTTCTTTGGCTTCCCGAATCATTTTTCCGGCGGCTTCGCGGCAGACGATGTTGGCATGGATACCGACAATACGCGGCTTGCGGGCTTTGAGGGTCTGGCTAAATTCGCTATCTTGCTTTGTGAAAGTATTGTCGTAAATCTCAATCTTCAGGCCCGGTTCTTGTCGCAAAGCGGCGGCAATGTAGAGCAAACCCAGCGCCGGGTACGGCTTCATTATCTGCTGCTCTTTGGGGTCTTGCCGCAAGGTGTAGGGCGAGACCAGTAAAACGTCCAGTTTTTCGTGCATAATCTCTATCTCCTTAAAGCCACTCTATTAGATTCGGGCCATTTCGCTATCGCCCCGAAATGATGAGTTAAGGTATTTTACAGCCGGATGGCGCTTTGCTGCAAAGCACAGCCCAATCGTCAACCAGCAAAGCATCTGCGCTTGCGGTTGTGTCCACAAATAGTGGTCAAATTGGGCAATCGCGGCAAAAGCCACCAGCGCGGCAGGCCAGATTAGTTCCGGGCCGGGCCGCCACAAAGCCATCAGTAGAATCAGTAACCAGAGCAAAACGCCCGGCAAGCCGAGTTCGCCCCATAGCAAAAGCGGCACATTATGCACCGGGAAGCGTGCCGCCCGACCCGAATCGGGTCGGGTAGCGGCATAAACGGTGTAATTGCTCAGGCCAACTCCGAGCCAGGGATGTTGTCCAATCAGTTCAAAAGCCGAATTAAAATAGTTGACTCGTTCGTCCAGCGAATTGCGCTCCAACGGCAAATCGAGCCGAAAAAGGCGATTAGTTAGCGGTGTCGCCAGCACTGCTACCAACAGCAAAATCAGTAATAAGAGAATTTTGAATTTTGGTCGAAGACCACCCCTTCGGAGCGAATTTTGAATTTTGAATTTTAAGCTATTGAGTTTCCATGCATTACTATGGTGAGATGTTTTTCGAGCGAAGTTCAAAAAAAGCTGGTAGCTAAGGAAGACTAAGCCACAGGCCAATCCCACCCAGGCCGAACGCGAAAAACTTACCACCAACCCGCCCAGCATCACGAAAGTGCTGAAAATCAGCAACCCCTTAAGAATTGACGATTGACGATTGACGATTGACGATTGACGATTGGAAAAAAAGTTTCGAGTTTCGAGTTTGTGGTTTTGAGTTCCAAGTTTCGAGTTTGTGGTTTCTGATTTTAATCGTAAATCGCGGGTACCCTCTGGGTGCGTCAATCGTAAATAGATAGCGGCGAGGATGGCGAAGGTGAGGTAGCCACCTAGCACATTGGGATGGCTGAGTGTACCGTAGGCACGCAACACAAAATCTATGCCCGGCCCGGCCTGTACCACGCTTGACCCGCTTATTTCAGGCGCATAAATGGTAGGCCAGAAAATAAGCGAAACGGCTTCCTGATGGACAAATTGCCACAGGGCGATAGCTCCCTGAATTGTGCCGCCCGTCACCAGTAGCGCCGCCAGCATTTTCCGATTAGCTGCTGACTGTCGCGCCGCAACCAGCACTATCCCGACCCCGCCACCCAATCGGGCCAACATTAACCAGCCAAAAATCGGTTCGCTCGACCACAGCAAGCTCAACGCCGCCCAAAGCAGGAAAAAAATAACCAAAAATTTTGAATTTCGGCCCGTAGGGTTGCCCGGTGGGTGAATTTTGAATTTTGAATTAAAAATCGTAAATCGTAAATCGCGGGTACCCTTTGGGTGCGTAAATCGTAAATTGATAAGCCATCCCAAGAGGGCGTAGGCGATTGCGCCGAGGGCGGTGAAATCGGCGGGGTAAGCATCGAGGGCGGTGAGGGAGTTGCGCTCAAAGCCGTCCACCAGCGGCAAGCGTACCGGGAAAGGTAGCAGCAACAAAGTTAGGGCAAGGCAAATGGTGCTGGCCCGGTAGAGGCAAGTTTGCAGGCGATTGGGCCAGGGCAAAGTAGCAGGTTGGATAGCAACAACGCCGATTTTTTCCTCGGTAAGGCTACCTGTCACGCTTGACCTCGGCTACCTGGCGAAAATTCCGCCATTCGTTCTGCCAGCAAAAGCAAGGTACGTCCGGCGTGACCATTGTAATGGCCTTTGCAAATTTTATCCGAAAAATTGGTTTCGTCGCCCCCCATTGCATTGAAGCGTTTTATTTTGCGCTGGCGCTCCCAATCTTCAAAACGTTGACCCAATCGTCCGCCCAACAGTTTTTCGCTAATGCGCTGCACCTGTGTTACCCACCAGGGCGCAGGAATGTCGGGGATAATGGCAGGATTAGTGGGTAGAGCGTTGGGCAAAAATTCCGCCGCCCACCGATTTTTCTCCAACAGTACCAGATAGTCTGGTTTGCCAAATAGAAAACGCATCTGGGCCAGTTCGTGAGCGGTGTACAAATTGCGCTCGTCCAGGTCGAGTACCTCGGTAGTTAGTAAATAGTTGGGGCAAAGCGTTACGCCTTGCAGGGCTGCCAGCCGAACAATCGCAATAATAAAGGCACGACAGAGCCAGAGCCGATTTGGAGCAGTAAGCAGCAGCAAATCAATATCATCGTCCGCCGGGGCATTATCGAGGGCCAGTGCGCCAGTAACAAGGGCGGTACGCAAGAAAGGGACTGCCCGCAAGAGGCGCAGGTAAAATCTGGTCCTGCGCCAGATGTGAGCGGAAGTGTCAGTTCGGGCGTGACGGCGTGCAATTGTTTCGCTACGCCCCCGTATGAATACAAAATTTTCGGCCTGTTCCAGAATAGACTGAAGATAAGGCGAAGTTTGCAGGGCGTGTTCTATCTCAGCCAGGGAGTGCGCCTGCCCAATCAAGAAGCGTTGGATTTCTGCCGGGGTCAGAGGATACGAAAAGAGGTCG
>JBBQXW010000221.1:0-12334 GCA_038209275.1 Chloroflexia bacterium
GCCAATATCGAACGCTACCACGCGCCCGTCCCGCTTGACGATAGTTTCGGGCAATGCCAGAGCCAGCTTGCGGCCCTCTAAGGTTTCGGTCATAAAATACTTCTCCCTTTCGTTAATAGTAAAAGATTTACGATTACTACAGTATATTAATCTGCCGTTAGCGACATTGGTGCTGGCAGAAGGGGTGGGTTCTGGTTAAAATAAATAGTTTGAGAACTATGCGTGTCAAGCTAAAAACACACTTTTGAGATGGTAGGTTGAGCAAGTGGTAACTCGGCACTTAAGGCCGAGCTACGAAGCCAAAGCCCGCTTAAGGGGCTGGTAAATCTCTTTGCTTGACTATGGTTTCAGTCCCTTCAGTGGACTTGCGCTATGTAGCTCGGCCTTAAGTGCCGAGCGCGTCTACCACTGCTTTACGTCATCAGCTTCTTTCTTAGCCTGACTTAAACAGAATTTTAATTTTTTAAGGCGCAACAAACCAAGCCCTTATTCCAACAGAATAAAGCCAAATCTAATTCCGGGCCGGGTGATGGGCCAGGGTTAAAGGTACGGGTGTTGGGATGGAGCTAGGTCTGAGTTGATTGCTGCTTTTCGCGGTTCTCGCGTTCCTGGGCGACGAGCTTATCCATTTCGCTACGCATCGTGTCGAGGTCGGCGAATTCGCGGTAGACCGAGGCGAAACGGATATAGGCAACCGGGTCGGCGGCTTGAAGCTTTTGCATTACCAGTTCTCCGATGCGGCGGCTGGGTATTTCGAGTTCGCCGCTCCGAAAAATCTCGGTTTCAACCGCATCTACCAGTTGTTTTATTTCCTCGGCGCGGGTCGGGCGTTTGGTGAAAGCAGTGAGGATGCCCCGGCTTAGTTTCTCGCGATTAAACTCCTCCCGATTGCCATCTTTTTTGATTACCAGGATGCTAATCGGCTCGACTCGTTCATAGGTCGTAAAGCGATTGCCACACTTAAGACATTCGCGGCGGCGGCGGATACTCTCGCCATCGCGCAAATCACGTGAGTCTATTACCTTCGATTCCCGGTCATGGCAATACGGACACTTCATCCGTTAATTACTTTCCTGTTATTCTCAATCAGCCTCGCCAAGCTAAGAAGCGATTTTGAGAAGCCTGTTTCCGCCTATCCCCTAAATGTTGTGTCACTAGGGGAACTATAGCACAACTTGTGGGGAGTGTCAATAGATTTTGGGATATGTTTTCCACATATTTTATTTGTTAAATGGGTAAACATTATTAACAAGAAAGCAGGAACTCAAGTTTTGAGTTTTGAATTTTGAGTTTTGAGTTGGGGAGGTTCTATTCTTAAGGAACTTCTATATCTTAAAGAAGTACCCTAGAGCATGTGGTGTTGCGGTAGGGGTTCGATAAATCGAACCCAGGGGCTTAATAATGAACATTAATTACTAAATCCGTCTATATGGGCAATAGTTTCCGTAGGGGCGAATCGCATACGCCCTGTTGACCTAGCCTAATGTTCAAGGGCGTATGCGATTCGCCCCTACCGCTATACCCGGCTTATTTTGTTAAAATTCATAATCAAGCCCCTACCGTACTATCACACAGCTTTCCACAATAGTGACTCAGGGGCGGTTGGCGGAGATAGAGTTGGATTCGCGGCTTTTAATATTGCCGCCGGATAAATTGTCGGCAACTTCGGATGAGGTAGAGCTATTCGAGTTAGTGGCAGGAGCGGCATAATCTTTGCCGAGAACCACCACCACATCGGGGCTATCTTGATAAGGACGGACGGCGGTTTTGACGTAAGCGTTAGGAAAAAGTTCGTTCAGGGTGCGAACGGTACTGCGCGATTTGCCATCGGTATAATCCAGAATTTGAGTAATAGGCGCAGGATTGGCCCAGAGAGGCTGGAGAACGTTAAAGCCTTTGCTACGCAAAATATCGGTAGCGGAAGTGCTAAATTTGGCAAGGCCCGTGCCGTTCTGAATCTGAATAGTTCGATTTTCGGCCCGCAATTCGGGGGCAATCAGGCCCAGCTTGAGCCACTCCTGAATATCCTTGTAGTTGCCCTGCCCGGCTTGTGGCAATAAAATATAACCGGCAGCAGCGCTAGTAGTGTCGTAAAGGAAGTTGCCGCTTAGAATCTGCGAGACAAAAAGTACATTATTAGTTTTGGTCGCGCCTTCGCTGCTACGGAAATAGTCGGCCAGACCCCGCGCTTCGTCGAAGGTCAGGCTGGTACGCATCTTACCCTGAAGCGCATCCATAATATCGAGGCTCTTGAAAAGAACGTCGGGTTTGGTCATTTTTTCTTTGACCGCCTGCACGATTTTCATCTGGCGCTTCGAGCGGTTGAAATCACTGCCATCTTCGGCGGATTTGCGGCTGCGGGCAAACTGAATAGCCCGTTCGCCGTTCAAATGGGCCGGGCCTGCATCGAAATGGATGTGCATAAAACTGGCATCAATTTGCGGGTTATCGTTCGCCGGATATTCGTAGTCATCAAAAGTAGTGTCCACCGTCACATCCACGCCCCCGATTGCATCAATCAGGCGGCGGAAGCCATCGAAACTAAATACCGACCAGTAATCAATCGGGATACCAGTAACTTCCTCGACTATATCTTTGGTCAGGTTAGCGGCGGCATCAATTTTATTGGTATCGTTGGTATAGCGGTAACGCCGCGCAAGCTGGCTAGAATTATTGCTCTCCATAATGTAGGAGAAGCTGGAATTAATTTTACCCCAATAACCCACGCCTGGGCCACCATAAGGCACCAGCACATACAGGTCACGCGGCAAATTGACCATTGAGACCGCCTTTTTAGCCGGATCGTAAGTAATCAGGAGTAAAGTATCGGCAAGGTAAGCTCCATCGTGACCTGTGCCACCATAACCAATGACCAGGGTGGACACTTTTTCGCCCCGCTTAATCCGCTGAACAATGGCGGGCGAATTATCGGGCGTGGCGGTTGGGCTAGGACGAGGCGTAACAGTAGCAATGGGCGTAGCCGTAATGGATTGAGCTGGAACCTGGACAGGTTGGGCGGTGGCGGTTGGTTCGGGCGTAGCAGTCGCAGGAAGGCTAGTAGGCGAAAGCAGCGACGGCGCGCTATAGGCACCCATCGTTTCGTTTACAAAAGTGCTGGTGCGAAAATAGAAGAACAGGCCCACGCCGGATAAGATTAGCAAAACTCCAAAAGTCGCCCATAGCCAGATATTAGGCTTCTTATTTTTGCCGGGCGGAGTTGGCTTGGGCTGATTGAGACGAGTCGGTTCGTCTGGGCCAAGTTTCGAGGGAATGGCACGGGCCGGGACGTTTCGCGGATTATTTTGGCGAGTTGGCGTATCAGAGCCAACCGGGGCAGAAGCTGACGGACGGGCCGAACTGGATTGGGCCGGGCGGTTAGCTGAAGTTGGGCGGGCCGAACTGGAAGCAACGGGCGCTTGCTTCGGGACGGAAGTAGAGCGAGCAGCGCGAGATACAGGTTGCTTTTGGGTTGGATTAGTAGCTTGAGGGTTAACTTGCCGCGAAGCCGGGTTGGGTTGAGACTGCGGGCGGGCATTAGTGACGTTAGTTTTCTTCTTAGAATTCGTGATAGTTGGAGCAGGCGGTCTCGTGCCGGAGGCAGGAAGGTTAGTTGGTCTGGTGCGTTCTTGACGCGATTTGTAATTTGGGCTTTTTGGATTGTTTTTATTAGGATTGCTTTCGTTCACGCTATTTTTCCTGCTTCCGCTCAACATCAATTTGAATCTTAAAGAATAGTCAGGCACAGCTACCCAACCCGCCTTCTTAATATAAACGGGCAAAAATCGGCTGGGTTACGTCTATTACCTGATTAGTTATGAGCGGCCTCATTGCCACAAGATGACCCGGTTAGCGTCACGATTAGTAGACTAGCTAAAAGAACCTCCAAAAGTAGTTCATCAGTTAGTTATTTTAGCATAAATCAGGCCGTGAGTGCGAATCGAGTTACGATTAAAAGGCATTTCCAGCTCATGAGTGGAAGATAGGTGGTTCATAGCGGTCTTAAAGGGTCTGAAAATGAGGGGTAGTTTGGTCTCTTGAGTATAACAGCCTTAATTATCCTTATTGTTTATGTTGGAGGAATGTAATACTTGCCTAACCTCATTTAAAAGAGTAGCTGAAGTAAAAGGTTTTTGAAGTAAAATAGCCCTGGGTTCAAGCACACTTTGATTGGCAACTAATCCCTGACTATAACCCGACATATAAATTATTTGAGTTTGCGGTCTTCGTTCCCGCAGTTGGGCCACCATTTTCGGCCCATTAAGGTCAGGCATAACTACATCCGTTATAATCAAATCAATGGATTCCTCGAAAGTATTGCAAATCTTGATGGCCTCGCTTGCCCGCGAAGCCTGTAAACCTTTGTAATCAGTACGAAAAACTGACGACTGATAACTGATGACTGACAACTATAAATATAGTGGTTTGGTCGGGGCAAGTACAGCAGTTGGGTCATTCAGCCATAGTGAAGGGTCTTCATCTACAAAAACTTCGATTTCGTTGCCATCGGGGTCGAGCAAATAAAGGCTTTTGCTGACGTGATGGTCACTCATGCCAACGATACGCACTCCGGCGGCTTCGAGTTCGGCTTTGGCCGTCCGCAATTCTTCAATACTATCGCCGATTTTCAGGCCAATGTGATACAATCCAGCCCGCCGTCCTTTGGGAGGCAACGGCGCATCCGGCCCAACTTCGATTAATAACATCTCGTGGTGCGTCCGCCCGGATGAGAAAACCGCCGCTCCGCGCATACCCCCTTCAAGCTCAATTGGCTTAAATCCCAATATATCGCGGTAAAAATGTACCGATTTCTCTAAATCGCGCACGAATAATACGACGTGTCCTAGCTCTTTTACTTGCATTTTAACCTCCTTCAAATTAACAACCTATTAGTAGCCTGCTTACTTTTTCAAAGTAAGCATATCGCAAACTGGTACTTTTGTCAAGGTGTTAATTCGCTATTTAACTATGCTATAATATATATTAGCGAATAAGACATAAAGTTGGTAGGGATTGAGATAGCCTCTTGAATAAGCCAGGCCACCCAATCCAGTTTAAATTTTAGGAATTTTGACCAGAAATCCAAAACGTTTTCGTTTAGCGTTTATGCTCTTTTAGATACTCAAAATCAGTTGGTTAACACACTCAGATCATTTTGAGTGGTTTACCAGTATCTTCACAGTTTCACTTTTACTAGCTTATACACAGGAGATGCTATGTTCACGCAACCACCAGTCGTTAACCTCAACGTTCCATATATTCACCAGTTATTTAACACTCCTGATAATTTCAATGGACAACTGGCGGCTGGCCCAACCGCAATGGTAATGGTGCTGACAGCTTACGGTAAACTAAACCCACGTGCTGATATTTATCACAATTTATCCAGTCCTTACGGGTTTTATGTATCGAATGTTTACACCGGGCCAGCCGGTTCTAATTTTGCCAGGACACAACCAGCGCCACGGGGAACTGGCAATTTCGCCGGAGCTTATGGCGCATGTCTCAACCAGGGTCAGCCTTCTGGACGGCTCATGGCGGAGTACGCGATTAATCACGGGTTAAGCGCCCAAAGTCAGAACGCCGTATGGCTGGCGGTAGAAGCCGAACTGAATTATGGTGCGCCGGTAGTGCTGGCAACAACGCTCAAAGGCTTCGGGCATATCGTGGTAGTCAAAGGCTATACCGCCGACGGACGGCTAATCGTGAACGACCCGTACTGGGGGCAACCCGGCGCGGGCGAACTGCGCTACTCCTGGAGCGATTTCGGCCTGACCCCCTACATGGTCACTTTCAACGAACCACTACCAAAGCTCGAACCCGAAGCCAGCAGCAACGGACGAGCCTCCGACCTGAACCAGAGTAACGAGCCAACCGACTTAAAGCCACCCGATTCACTCAATTAGAAATCCCCGGCTCAAATAAGATACCTCAAGCTGGGACATAATTAGCTGGGTCAAAGCCGGGTGCGGTAGGGGTTGGGTTTCCCAATCCTGTTGACCTGAGTTAGCGTTCAAGGGCGGGAAGACCCCGCCCCTACTAGATCGTGCTTGTGAATTATCTGCCAGTTCAAATCATTTACTCAATTTCCCAGCCTATTCTCAAATTTCTGGGAAAGCTTCCCAAATTTTTGGGAGTACATTCTCTATTGCCAGGAAATCTTTTGGGCTAAACTCAAGGTGTAGCAAGTTTCACCGATTTTAGTTTAGAAGGGAGATAACCAGATGAAGTATTTCAGGTTAAAGTCAGGGTTAGGGCGGAGCATAATGGCGGCTTTGCTGCTAACGCTTATGCTTGTTCCGGCGACTTCTCTGACCTGACCAACGTCGAGATACTGATTAAGGAGATACTACCGATAGTAAATTGCTGTCACTAAATTCCCGACCTATCCGGGAATTTATCCTCATGACAGCGGGAAACCTCCCATCTATGCTTAAAGTGTAACAACTTTTACCACTTTAGTTCAGATGGGAGATAACCAGATGAAGTATTTCAGGTTACAATTAGGGTTAGGGCGGAGCATAATGGCGGCTTTGTTGCTGAGTCTTCTGCTCGTACCGACGGTAGCCCAGGCACAAAGCGTGGACATTCTCAAGATTTTCAACGAGGTGATTAACCAGCACAACCCGGACGAAGTTATCAAGTATTTTACCGACGATGCCGTGATAAATTTTCCCGGTCAGCCCCCGGTGCAGGGCAAAGCGGCTATTTTGGCCTTCGCCAAGCAAAGTGGCTTATTTGCCGCTGACCCAACCCTTAAAGTTATTAGCCTCCGGGCCGAAGGCAATAAGGTATTTGAGCGCACCAGTAGCATTCCGCCACAGTTGAGCCAGCAAGGGGAAAATGGCCGATTGATATTTGAGTCAGTCACTGAGTTTCAGGGCGACAAAATCAAAAGCTTTTCGCTAGTTCCACCGCCTGAAACCCTTCAAAAACTGGGCGCTGCTCAGGGGCAGGGCGGGCCACCGCCCGGTGCGCCTAGCGCCGGAGCGGGTGGTGCGGCGGTCTCGGCTTCAGAAAGTAACAACGGGCTAACCCTGGCTTTACTTGCCAGTGGGCTATTAGTAGTAGTTGCGGCTGGTATCGCCCTGATGATGAGTCGGCGGTCAACTCGTCATTGATGCAGCAATCACAGGGGTTATTTCTGCCCAGGAAATAGGTCGGCCCAGTTAAATCTAAGTCTACCCAATAAATTCTAGCGCAATGCCTAATAATCAGCATTGCGCTATACTATTATCAAAAAGCGCCAGTTTACTTTATTATTTGTAAAGATAAAAAGCTATGATTAATAGTCCAACTGCTGATAGCAACTTTGTCAGGGATAAGGCCACTGCTAATCCTGAACTATCGGAAATTAAACTAATCGGTAAATGGCTCTGGGCCAGTCGAATATTTTGGGTGCTAATGGCCCTGGCTGGCGGGGCGGTTCTTTTTAATACCCTGCCACAGCTTTACCCGCAGGCTTCCCAGGTATGTACTTTATCGGTTGGGGAGTGTACCAATAATAGCTGGTTACAGCTTGTCACCGACGAAGCCAATTGGCTTGACCGTCACAATGTACCACGCGAGGTTTATGCCTGGTACACCACTATAACGGTTATTCTGACCAGTCTTATTATGCTAGGGCTAAGTCTGCTGGTGCTGCGCCTTAGAGCAAACTCGCTTATCGGCTGGCTAACCAGCCTGGTGTTTCTTATGCTTGGTACGCTCGGCCCCAGACAGATTTTTCTAAGTTTAAGTTTCAGTTTCCAAACCTCTTCTTTGCCAGTACCAGTGCCAGTGGTAGTAGGTGTTTTTGCGCTGGTATTTTTGCTCTGGCCGGTGCTGGGGTTATGGGTTTTTACTTTCCCGGATGGGCGCTTTGCACCGAGATGGAGTTGGGTTTTGTGGCTGTACTGGATTTTGCAGGTGTTTTGGTACATGCTGCCGGGCGAATTACAATTCTTAAGATGGCCCTGGTATTTACAAGTGCTTCATTACACGGTAATGATAGGGTCGCCCCTGGCCTGTCAAATCTACCGTTATCGTCGTCAGGCCAATCTCGTCCAACAGCAGCAAATCAAGTGTTTGATTTATACTCTAGGTTTGGTCATAGCTATAATTGTTTTTAGTGTGATTTTTCCGCCTGGGCCACTGGTTTTGACCAAACCACTGACCAGTGGGCTGGTTTATGCGCTATTCCCTATCGGAGTCAGCGTGGCTATTTTGCGTTACCGACTCTGGGATATTGACCTGATTATCAACCGAACACTGGTCTTCGCGCTGCTAACTGGCTGCGTAGTCGGCCTCTACGCTTTGATTGTGCTGGGAGCAAACAGCTTGTTCGGTTTTGGAACAACCAACCTGGCGGTTTCACTATCAGCAACCGGGTTGATTGCTATTTTGTTTCAGCCGTTGCGGTTGGGGTTGCAACGCACCGTCAACCGACTTTTGTTTGGCAGACGGGATGAACCGTATAGCGTCCTGACCGGACTGGGACAACGCCTTGAAACAGTTTATCAGCCCGAAGCGGTTTTGCCGGAACTGGTCAATAATATCGCCAACACCCTAAAACTCCCCTTTGTAGCGATTAAGCTGGTCGGGCAAGAAAGAGTGGTCAGTCAGGCTACGACTGATATGGCTGAACCGACTATTAGCACTCTCGCTCCAACCAGCCTTCCCCTCAGTTATCAGGGCGAAACAATAGGCGCACTTTTGGTCAGTCCGCGCCGGGGCGAAGAACGATTGGCCGGACGCGATTTGCAATTGCTCAAAGATTTAGCTCGCCAAATCGGGGTGGTGGTCTACAATCTCAAGCTGTTGGAGGATTTGCGGCAAGCCAACGGGGAGCTAACCGAGGCTAACCAGGATTTGCAGCAGGCCAGGGAAAGGATTATCACCGCCAGCGAGGAAGAACGCCGCCGCCTGAGCCGCGATTTGCATGACGGGGTCGGGCCGACCCTGGCAAGTCTGGCGCAACGGCTGGAAATTACCGCCGGAATGGTCGAAAAAGACCCCAAAGAAGCCGTCCAAAAAATCGGCGAAATCAAAAACCAGGTCAAAACCACTCTGGGCGAAATCCGGCGTATCGTCTACGCCTTGCGGCCTCCGGCCCTGGATGAATACGGCCTGATAGCTACTATTGTAGAACATGCCGCCGGGTTGTATCCTTTGCAAGTACAAGTCGAAGCCCCGTCGGAGCTACCGCCACTCTCCGCCGCCGCCGAAGTTGCGGCCTACCGAATTATTCTGGAAGCTCTGACCAATGTGCAACGCCATGCCCACGCCACGCGCTGCTTAGTCCGCCTGACCACTTCCAGCCAACCGAGTTGTTTAATCCTTGAAATCTCGGATAACGGGCGTGGCCTTCCTCCTGATTACCGGGGCGGGGTGGGCCTGACCTCGCTGCGAGAAAGAACCAGCGAATTGGGCGGGCAATACGAAATTAAGTCAGGCCAGGGCGACCAGAGCGGCACCCGAATTGTGGTCAAGTTGCCTTTGCCCGCCTCCGTCCCAGTGTGAAGGAGAAACTTTAATGAACGAAACGATTAAAGTGCTGGTGGTGGACGACCATACTTTTTATCGAGAGGGCGTGCGGGCAATGCTGAAAGACGCACCAGAAATTGAGGTAATAGGAGAAGCTATCAATGGCGAACAGGCCGTCACTATCGCGCTCGAACAGGAACCTGACGTTATTTTGATGGATTTAAAGATGCCTGACCTGAACGGAGTAGAGGCCACCCGCCAAATCCTGCATTCGCATCCCCATATCGCAATTCTGGTA
This sequence comes from Chloroflexia bacterium, assembly GCA_038209275.1. Classification (GTDB taxonomy): domain Bacteria; phylum Chloroflexota; class Chloroflexia; order Chloroheliales; family Chloroheliaceae; genus L227-5C. Next base: position 9,761 of record JBBQXW010000221.1, read on the forward strand.
GTAACAATGTTTGAAGATAATGATTCGGTATTTGCGGCGATGCGGGCAGGGGCCAGGGGTTATCTTCTCAAAGATGCCGGGCGCGAAGAACTGGTAAGGGCAATTCAAGCGGTCAGTCGGGGAGAGGCTATTTTTAGCCCGGTGATTGCCCGTCGTCTAATGCACTATTTTAGAGTGATGGGCGCGGCCTGGGATAAAACGGTGCTGGCTTTTCCTGAACTTACGGTCAGGGAGCGCGAAATTCTGGAACTTATTGCCCATAGTGAGAGTAACGATACTATCGCCCACAAACTGGGTTTAAGTCTGAAAACAGTGCAGAACAACGTCTCAAATATCTTCAGCAAACTACAGGTAGCTGACCGGGCGCAGGCTATTGTACGGGCGCGGGAAGCCGGATTAGGATAGCCTCTACTTTCTACAGCAAGTTGCATACATATTGAATCAATCAGGATTTAGGTCAACCCTACGGGCCGAGGCTCAAAATTCAAAATTAGAAAATGACCTACTTTTCTAACTTTGAACCTTGAACCTTGAACCTTGAACTCCTTACTGCTACCATTCCAAACATTGTTCGTTATAAATATTGTATAATAGCGCCGTAATCGGAGTTTCTTTACTTCGCACGACAAATTCAAGAGCTAAATTCGGCGCATTAGCCTGACAGGGGTTCTTTTTGGGACAATTTTGTGGCCCTGATTGTCTGTTATGGCTCTGTTTGAATTGGGTTCTAAAAATTTAGAAGTAGTAATGTAGCATAGGAGTAGAGTTTTGTACCAACGGATTTCCCTTTTTGGATTGTTAGTAGTGCTTTTGAGCGTATTTACGCCCTTGACCACCGCTGCCCAGACGCAGATTGGCAATAGCGCAGCAACTAACATTAATTTCGCCGACCCTGCCTTCCGTAATATCTGGAATCGGGCCGATAATCTGGTATCAAGTGGGGCAGTCAGCCGGAGCTGGCTGTGGGGCAATGGCTTCACCCTGGCGGGCAACGAAGCCTACAAGCAAGCGCCAGGCGGCGTTAGAGTCGTCCAATATTTCGACAAAGCCCGCATGGAGATTAATAATCCCGGCGCGCCGCGAGACCGCTTTTTTGTCACCAACGGCTTGTTAGTGCGCGAGTTAATTTCAGGCCACACCGCGATAGGCGATAATCCTGCCGAGATTGAACAGCGCAGCCCTGCCGATAACGTGGCTATCGCGGGCGACCCGATTGAGTCCAACCCTGTTGCCCCAACCTACGCCACCTTCAAAGACGTGGCTTCGCTAGAAAATGACCGCCGTATTCCCTCGGCTTTGGGTAGTTTTGCTACTCTGACTATCAAGAAGAACGGCGAGGTTAGCTCTAATCCAGCCCTTAACGGCACTTACGCCGGGTTAAAACAGGTTTATTACAACGAGAATTTGGGCCATAACATCCCAGAAATATTCTGGGGCTTTATGAACAGCCGCAGCAACGTGCAGGATGCCAACGGCAGCATTGTCGTGGATAACATAATGGACTGGCAAAAAGATTTGGGCTATCCCCTGACCGAAGCCTACTGGACGAAAGCCCGCGTCGGCGGCACGGAAAAAGACGTGCTGGTACAGGCGTTCGAGCGCCGGGTACTGACCTACACCCCTTCCAACACCGACCCGTACAAAGTAGAAATGGGCAACGTCGGCTTGCATTATTTCAACTGGCGCTATCGCGCTGGACAAGGATTAGCCTCCGATGCCCCCACCCAGTATCCGCTTTTGCGGGCAGCCCAGGCTGCACCGGGGGTTAACGCCCAGGTTTTCAGCCACATTCCACAAGTTTCGGACTCGCTGGACGACCTGAACGTAAAATGGGTACGCCAGCAAGTTATCTGGGAAGCCTTTGAACCGAATAAAGGCCAGCGCGATTTTACCTTTTTGGATGAAGTGGTCAATTCGCTGGCAGCCCGCAACTACAAAATTGTGCTGAGTACCGTGCGTGCGCCGCGCTGGGCCAACCCCAACGGCGGTATGCCGCTCAATCCCCAGGATTACGCCGACTTTATGAGCGCAATGGCAAATCGTTACAAAGGCAAGGTGGCGGCCTACGAAATCTGGAACGAGCAGAATCTGGCGCACGAAGCGGGCAAACCGATTCAGGTCAGCCGCTATGTCCAGTTGCTCAAGGCTGGCTACACTGCCGTGAAGCAAGTTGACCCGTTCACGGTGGTGATGTCGGGCGGTCTCTCGCCAGTTGGCTTTATAGACGTAAACTATGCCATAGACGACGTGGCCTATCTGAAGCAGTTTTATGCCTACAATAACGGCGAGGCCAAAAAATATTTCGATGTAATGGGCGCACACCCCGGCTCGACTTTGAACCCGCCCGATACGCTTTGGCCTGAAGTATCCGGCCCTGGCCCTGGCTGGGTGGACGACTCCAGCTTCTACTTCCGCCGCATTGAGCAAATTCGTAAGGTGATGGTAGATAACGGCGATGGCAACAAGCAGATGTGGCTGACCGAGTTCGGTTGGGCCAGTTCGCCTACGCCCGCGCCCGGTTACGAATATGCCAAATTCATCAACGAAGAGAAGCAGGCCCAGTATATCGCCCGT
>JBBQXW010000222.1:0-12099 GCA_038209275.1 Chloroflexia bacterium
ATTAATCCGGGCGCGTTCCGGCTCTACGTGCTGCTCATCAGCTATAGCCGGGGTTTCGGCGCGTGCTGGCCCTCTCAGTCCACTCTTGCCGCCAAACTGGGCGTTAACGAGCGTACCATTCGCAACTGGCTCAAGCAACTCGAAAGCGCGGGCCTCGTCGAAATCGAGCATCGCTGCACCATGCCCGGCCACGAGCAGAGCAACATCTACCACCTCAAGAAAACGGTGTCAAGCAAAGGCACTACCGAGCGGCAACCCGTCACGCCAACCGATACCGGAAAAATAATTCCGCCTACCCCGGAAAAAGCGTGCCACCCACCCCGGAAAGAATTTTCCGCCGAATTACATGCAGTTGAATTACATGAAGATAAATATAAACACACACATGAAGAGCAGGGGAAAACCGATAAAGGCAATGTGTGTGTGCCAGCTCAAGCTCAAAAACAGGAAGAAGGCCCAAAGGAGTCATATCCCAAAACAGGCTTAACCGAGAAAACACAAAGTATTCAAGACCAAAAATCGGTTGGCCCAACTCCAACTCTACCTGACCAAAAGCGACCTGACCCTGTCGCGCTTGCTCCGGCACAGTTGCAACAGGTAGCCGAAGTGGAGGAAGCGCTCAAACGGCATCAGGTCGGGCCGTTGCGGGTGCGCTGGCTGGCTTTGAAGGTGGTCAGGGCTAAACTCGATAAATCCTACGTCGAGCAATGGGCTGGATGGATTAGCCAGCAGGCGAGTATCCGTAACCCTGGCGGCTTTTTGGCTCAAGTGGTCGAGCAATTAGCTCCTGTTCCCGGTCAGGAAAACAACTCGCCAGCAATAGCGGTCAGCCCGGAACGAGCCAGATTATTACCCAAACTGCTTGAAATTGCCCAGCGCGATGTACGCGAAAGCCGCAGCCAGAATGAGCGGGTCAGCGCCCAAACCCGGTTAGACAAATTATTGGCTGAACAAGCCGCCGTAAAACAAACTCAAAATCAGGAGAAAGGAGCGTCTAGCCATGGTGCCATCGCCGCCGCGAGCTAACAATAACAGCAATATTCGGGTGGTAAAACCTGAGCAACCTCCCGCGCTAGATATAGCGATGCCGCATAGCGTCGAGGCGGAAGAAGCGGTGCTGGGTAGCCTTCTGATTGACCGCGACCTGATTGCTTCGGTTGCTCCAATACTCAAGCCAGAATATTTCTTCGGCGAGGAACGCGCCAGCCTTTATCAGGCCATTTTGAGCCTTTACGCTGATCGCACTCCAACCGATTTAGTAACCCTCAAAAACGCCCTTAAAACCTATGGCATGTTGGGCGAAGGGGCGGGGCAGGTACAATCGGGCTATCTGCTCAAGTTATATAACGCCACCCCCAGCCCGGTACACGTGCAATATTACGTCGAGATTGTGATTAAACACTGGCTGTCCCGTCAAATCATCACCGAGTGTTCCACCACCATCACTCAGACATACCAGCCCGCCAGCGAGCCAGAACCGCAAACCCCTCAGCAAATAATGGCCGACCACACCAACCGCCTGCAACAACTGAGTGTCAGCCTGAGCAGCTTGCACCCCGACTATTTTCTCTCCCACGAAAAGAGCCTGAACTATATCGAACGCTTCGACCAGCCCGACCAAGCCAGTCCGGTAGCTAAAGCTAAAAAAGGGCCACGCCTGCGCTTCGGCTGGACAGCTTTCGATGGTGATGCCTGGATGGAACCGCCTGTGCTGTGCCTTTTGCCCGCCACGCTAACCACCATCCTGGGCCGGACGGGAGGCGGTAAGACCATCGCCGCGATGCAAATCGCCGATGCCAACGCTCAGGCTGGTTTGAACGTCCTCTATTTTCACGTGGAACTAAATCAGGAGCAAATGCTGGCCCGTCGCTATTGCCGCTTGACCGGAGTGCCAGTGCTTTCGCAGCTATTAGGTAGTCCTAGCGAGGCCGAGATAAATACGATTGTTCGCGCAACCGCCGAAGTAGCCGAATGGCCGGGGCGGGTAGATTTTGTGCATTGCCCAAACTGGGGCGGTGAAAAGCTGATACAGGAGCTAAAAGCCCGACATTACGCGCTGATGGCCTCGCAGGGACGCGGTTACGACCTGGTGGTGCTAGATTATCTCCAAAGGCTGGGCCGTTCCAGCCAGAGCGCTCGCGCCCCAGAGCATGAAGCGCTGGCTGCCAACGTCCGACTATTCAGCGATACCATCAATGAGCTAAACATTGCCGGACTAATGACCAGTCAGGTGGGGCGCAGCGAGACCAAACAGCACGAACCACCCGATGTAGACGAGGGTCTTGGTACGGGCGACATCGAGCGCTGCTCCAACCAGCTATTAGCTCTGGCGGTCAGCGCCGACAAAAGCGGGGTTAAGTACGCCATTCGCAAAAATACTTTCGGGGAAGTAGGCGGCACTGGCGAATTGATTTATGATGCCAGGCGCTTATGCTTTCTCTAAATCTGTCTTACACTTGCTCAATTGCACTGGCTAAATAATAATTATGATGGTGTGATTTGGTTGAGTATAGGCTCTCACAAAAGATTTTGAACTTGAAAAGCAGTTAAATTATTTGACTGAATATTTCTTGAGGATTAAAATCGAGTTTAACGTAATCCTTTGCAAATCCCCTTGCGCGAGCGTTGGGGTCAGTGCGTAGCACCTATGAAATAATAGACTACTTGCACTTATCTAACTTTTTTGGTATGATCTTTGTATGAGTACAGAGATTAAAACCAACTCGAATATTGCCTACAACTGCCACTAAGCGATGCTGGCTGGAGTACTTTCGTCAACATGCTGACCTACAAAGCTGAAAACGCTGGTAGTAAGCTGATAAAAGTGCCACCCGCCTACACTTCTCAGATTTGCCCTAATCCTGATTGCGGCTTGATAGCTAGGAAAGACCTTAGCTATTCTGAGTGAAAACCCACTCCTGACCAAAGAAGATTTAAGTGCTTTGCAGCAGAGCGTAGCCGGACTGGAAAAGCAGGTCAACCGGGCCGGTAAAGAGCAGCTAAAAACCGGCACATTATTGGAAGTACAGCAAACTCAAATCGGGCAGGCATTGCAAAAATTGCAGGAAGCCGAAGAGCTTTACCAGTCCGAATTGCTGGATTTGCAAGAACAGCAGCAAGCTCAGCTAAATGCTACTAGGCTGGAAACTCTACAATCGCTTTTCCCGGTACTGGATAGCCTGGATGAAGCGATTCGTTCCGGTCAACAACTGCTGGCCCAGATTCCGCCGTCGCCGCCCCGCAAAGGCTGGTTCGCTCCGCCGCCTGTCCCAACCGAAACTCCGTTGCGACAGGGAATGTATGGCTGGCTGGAAGGGTTGGCGCTGGTGCGGCAGCGTCTTTTGAATATATTGACGACGGCAGGGATTCAGCCTTTAAATGCCCAGGGCCAGCCTTTCGACCCGCATTACCACGTCGCACTGGACGTAGTAGCCGCCAGCGAAGTTTACCCGCCCGGTACAGTCGTCGCCGAAATCCGGCGCGGCTATGTGCTGGGCCAAAAAGTGCTTCGCTATGCCGAAGTAGCGGTTAGTAGATAATTTTGAATTTTGAATTTTGAGTTTTGAATTAAAGACGGAACACAGATTAACGCAGAGAACCACCACCCTACGGGCGTGAACACAGATAAATTCTTTTTGAACCAGAAACTAGAGCAAGTTGCAAAGACATTGGCCCATCCGTAGGGGCGAATAGCATACGCCCTTGAACACTCACCCAAATCATCAAGGGCGTATGCGATTCGCCCCTACCAAAAGACCTGGCTCAATTCCAATGCAATTTGCTGTAGAAAATACTCCTGGCGAACCTGAAACTTTGAACTTTGAACTTTGAACTTGGATTTAAGGAGAAAAGGCGATGAGTATTATTGTCGGGATAGACCTGGGAACCACTTTTTCGGCCACCGGGCTGGTACGCGAGGGGGTGCCGCATATCCTGGACTATAACGGCGAACACATTATGCCTTCGATAGTCAGCATTAACCCGCCCAAAAGCGTGCTGGTGGGGACACCCGCCCGCAACCAGTATGCCCTTTACCCGGAGCGCACTGCTCGTTCAATCAAGCGCAAGATGGGGCAAGAGGTCAAAGTTACGCTGGGCGACCAGGAATATACCCCGTCCGAAATCTCGGCCATTATTCTGCGTGAACTCAAGCGCCGGGCCGAGGCCGAGTTAGGCGAACCAGTCGAGCGGGCCGTAATTACGGTGCCAGCCTATTTCTCGGATGCGGCGCGTCAGGCCACCCGCGAGGCCGGAGAAATTGCCGGATTTACCGTCGAGCGCATTATCAATGAGCCAACCGCCGCCGCTTTAGCCTATGGCTTAGACCGCAGCGAAGAACATCAGCTAGTGGCAGTCTATGACCTGGGTGGCGGCACTTTCGATGTTTCGATTATTGAACTGGCTGACGGCGTGGTCGAAGTACGGGCCAGTCACGGCAATACCGAATTAGGTGGCGACGATTTCGACCAGCGTTTAGCCGATTTGCTGGCGGAAGGTTTTATAGAGCAGCACGGGGTTGACCCGCGCCAGGATGCCCGCGCTAACGCCCGCCTTTTACGCGCCGCCGAGGAAGCCAAAATTGGATTATCGGCCCGGCCTTTTGTAACTGTGCGCGAGGAATATTTATTAACTCAGGGCGGTAAGCCGCTCCATTTGGAGCGCGAAATCAGTCGAGGCGAATTTGAAGAACTTATTGCCGATTTAATCGAAGGGACACTGCAATCGCTCGATGCTGCTTTGCGCGATGCCCGGCTAAAGATGGATGATTTGGAGCGTATCCTGTTCGTGGGCGGCAGCACCCGTATCCCGCTGGTCTGGAGCATGGTAAACGAACACACCGGGCTAGAGCCGGAGGTAGCAATTAACCCGGATGAAGCGGTAGCATTAGGGGCAGCAGTCCAGGCCGCCATTATTGCCGGGGAACCGCTCGATGCTATTCTGGTAGACGTAACGCCCCATTCTTTAGGCATTGCCGTCGCCGAAATCGAGTTCGGGCAAATCCAGTCTGACCGTTATAGCGTGCTGATACCGCGTAATACCACCATTCCGACCTCGCGCTCAGAGGTTTATTCGGCCCTGCATCCATCGCAGAGCGCGATTGAATTAAAAATCTACCAGGGCGAACAGCCGATTGCTTCGCGCAATACGTTATTAGGCGAATTTTTATTTGATAAGTTGCGCCCGGAAAATCCCGGTCAGCCGCCGCGTATTACGGTTCAGTTTGATTTTGATGTGAATGGTATCCTGCACGTTTCGGCGGTAGACCGAGGTAGCGGCAATCAGGCCAACAGCAGCATTAAAGCCAATAAAACCCGCCTCACGCCAGCCGAAATAACCAGCGCCCACACTGGTCTGGTGGAACTGGATTGGGAATACAGCGAGGAAGATGAGGACGAAGACGAAGATAACAATATTATTGATATTGATATGGAAGAAGCCACTTCCAGTGCGGAGATAACCCCGCCGCTGCGCCTGGAAACGCTGGGAGCTTTGTCCCGCGCCCGCAAGCTTATCGAGAGCCAGGCGTATGATACGGCTAATTTGGAGCAGGCGGTTAAAACGCTCGAAATCGCCATCGGTCAGGGCAGTCCCGAACGTATTGCCGAACTGACCGAAGAAGTAGTGGATTTACTCTACGATTTTGAATAAAGAAAAGACACTCTTTTCTATATGACAAAATCTTATTTACCTGGGCGCTTTGGTCGGCCTCGCGGCAATATTTTCTGTGCTACTTCCGATTTATACCGCTCGATGGCGGCAGGCGTGCTGTACCAGAGCCTGCCCCGTTTGATGCCAGCGATACGACTGTTTCTAACCAACCAGCCCAGGTAATTTACGCTAAAGCCGCTTTGCTCGACCAGGGTGGGCAAGGGCTGGTAAATCTCCTCCGGCGCTTTGCTACAGGCTTCTAAATATAAATCCAGGCCAATTTCTACCGCTCGCCCCACCAGATTTATTAGAGGCCGGTAATTGCCGCTTGCGCTGGCCTCTTGCAGGCTGCGAATGTAGCCGGTGCGCCAGTCGTTGCGGATAAGGGTGGGTGGATAGCCTTGTTGCATCAACATCAAATTCAGTAATAGCCGGCCCGTCCGCCCGTTGCCATCGGCGAAGGGATGGATAAATTCAAAATCGTGGTGGGCAATCGCCGCCCGCGTCACCGGGTCAAGCGGGCGATAGTCCCCCCGCTCAAGTGCCTGTACCCAGCCTTGCATATATTCCGGCACTTCTCTAGCCGCAGGCGGGGTTTTACTCGCCCCGGTAATATAGTTCTGCCTGCTGCGAAACTGCCCGGCTTCTTCGTGGATGCCCTGCATAATCAGGCGGTGAATTTTTTTTACTATTTCCAGGGTAAGTGGCGCTTTCTTCTCCCTATCCACAATACTGACCATCAAATCGAACGCCTGAGCGTGGTTGGTCGCTTCCAGGTAATCTTTAATCGGGTGTCCACCTACGGTCAATCCATCTTCAATTGCGATTTTGGTTTCGCTTAAATCCAGGCTGTTCCCTTCAATCGCATTGGAATGATAGGTAATGGTTATTCGCAAATCTTCCTGAAGTTTGCGTACCATCCCGGCGGGCAGAGGGCGGTACTGGTCAAGCTGGGCTTTCTTCTCGGTCAGCCGCTTAGACAAGCGGGTATCCATGCTTATTTTGGGGTTGTGATGTCCACTCTCGCTCATAACTTTGATTAGTTACCCCTTTGGTACAAGGTTAGTTTTCTATCTAGTTGCTCAAGTAATAATTATATTGATTAAGCCAGAAAAGCTGGCTTCAATACAATTATAATTTAGCCAGTGTGATTGAGCAAATATGATGCCAGATTTAGAGAAAGCACAAGCGTCTGGCATCGTAAATCAGTTCGCCAGTGCCGCCTACTTCTCCAAAGGTGTTCTTGCGAATGGCGTACTTGCCCCACTTTTGTCTGCGCTGACCGCCAGAGCTAATAAAGTGACGTAAAATAAACAAGCTGAAGTACAATTGATAATTTCTGAGTTGTGTAATATAATAAGCTTGAACTTGAAGTAAATTGCTAAGGTCTATAATCAAACGGTCAAAAATAGGGGAGTTATTCAGTATGAGCCAGCTACTTGAACAGGCGCTTAGTGACATTCAACCGCTAACTGCTTCCTCTGGAACTCAAAATCCAGACCAGGCGCGACCCCAGACCAGGCCAGTGGTGCTAATGCCAGTGCTGCCTTCCAGCGCCATAGACGAGGTGTTCTTGCGTTTTGGGTTTAAGCCTAATTCTCGCACTCACCTGATTAAACAGGGGCTGTTCCCAAAAGGGGCTTCGGTGCGAGGCCGGGCTATGCGCGGTTCGCTCTATCCCTCGCTGGCGATTGACCTGATTGCGCTCCTGGCCCGCCAGGATGCCGAGCCAGAGAATGATATTGCTCAACGGTTGCGGCTGGAAATTGGGGAACTGGTGCAGACCCCGCTTTTCAATCAGGTCTTACAAAACCTGGGAGACTGGTTGCCGGTTGGTCAGCCCCTCAGCCTGAGCTTTATCAGTCGCCTGTTCTGGCCGATTGCCACTACGGAGGAGCCGGAGAAAGCCGGAAGCGTCGGCAAATTAAAAATGGATTGGTTCGGGCGGATGAGTTATGAGGCGCAACAGCGCTGGTACTGGCTGGCCCTGGTGCAGCAGCAAATCCGCCGCCTGATTTTCACTGGCAGGCTAACTCAGTCTGAGCCAGGCCAAATTCAACCGAGTGTGGTGCCGCCGGTATCCGAAATAAAGACGGGCTATGTAGATGGTGACGGCCATAGCCCGCCCGGTTACATGAAAGCTATCTTCAAATATAGCTCCGGCATTATCGGCAGCGACGAATTGGTCTCAATCGATGGGGCAGAACTGGCTTATGAGGAGGAAGTTGAAATAAAATACCAGACCCTCGAATGGTTAGGCTGCCACCTGGCCGATGCACCCATCGCCCGCGTAGAAGCCAGTCTTGACCGTTTTGATAGCCGTCTGCTCTTTTTCCTGCCCGGTTTTGTGCCGCCTGATACTCATCTAGCAATGGAAGCGCTATTCGAGTTTTTCAAACGCAGCACCATCGAGCTTCCTAAAATGGAGGGGTTTGACCGGCCCCTGACCGACCAGGATATAGCTGAGGTTATGGCTGAACTAGAGCAGGAAGGTTATCTTTAATTTCTCATGTCCAATAATGCTTTGCCTACGGCTAGTTCAGCCCCGCCACCACAAGCTGAAACGGGGCTGGAATTTTACTGCTGGAATGCCGGGGATGCCGATTGTTTGCTACTCAAAACACCAGGCGGGCGCTGGGGTGTGATAGATTGCGGTTTAGCCTTACCTGACCAGACGGCCCGTGGCACTGAGAAACCCTGGAGTACGGTGGAGGATGTTAAAGCCTTTCTGCATACTCAGCAAATTAAGCGATTAGCTTTTGTTATCCTGACCCATCCAGAAAACGACCATGCTAAAGGTTTGTACTGGTTATTAGCCGATTTTGAGGTTGAATACTTCTTTGCGCCGCCTGGGGCATTACCCCGTCGAAATCTGCTTGAGTTAGCTCAACTTATTCACGAGCGTAACCAACACGCCCAAACTGAGTTTATCTTAACTACGGCTAATCGGATAATCTGGGAAGAGCCGCAACACGCCTTCCGACTGGTCGCGCTTGGCCCGACTAACCGCGACTTGCTGGCCTTTGCGACAACTGCCCGGCGGCTTTTGACCCAGGCTGGTCTATCGGCTAGTACTACCGCTACAACTGAACTGGCCGGGCAGGTGGGTGAACTGGTGGAACGGTTGGAAGAGGACACGGCTATACCTTATGTTAAAGGCCGTCCACCCTACAACCGTTTGAGTGTGGTAGCGCTGGCTTTTTATGGTAAGAGCCGTTTACTATTGGGAGCAGATGCTTTAACTCCTAGCTGGCGGGAACTGGCAAAAAGTCCGCTTTACCGTGCTGACCCCACCACCCTTACACCAGATGACCAACCCGCTAATTTGCGGGCGCAGGTATTCAAAGTGCCGCATCACGGAGCGAACGATGGGATGCCGTTAGAACTGGCCGAGGTTTTTCTGGAAGAGGGGGCAGTGAGTGTAGTTTCTTCGAGCGGTCATAGCTTTGCCAGCCCTTCGGCTGAGTTGCTGGCCGGTTTAACCCGGCTGGGTCGCGCTCCTTATTGCACTGGTCGCTCGGCCTGGTGTCCGGGGCGCTTTGTGGGACGGGCTTGCTGCGGTTTGCTCAAAGTCCAACTCTTCCAGGACGGGCGACCAGCATTAGTGCAGAGCGAAGAAAATTGGCGAACTACCGTGCCAGTAAGGTGTTCGCTGGAAGTATACTGGGAGGGGGCGAGAAGTGAGTAAATTTGGTAAAATAAGTGGGCGTAAATAAACCCATTTGAAGTGCTAGAGTAGGTAGAAGCAGCCCAGTCGGTACTAAGCGAGGCGCAAAGGGTGGCAAACCAGATCGAGCATAGCGCTAGTAGAGCCGAAGCCTTGATGAGAGTAGCGGCGGGTCTGGTGGAAGCGGGAGAGTACGCTGAGGCGCAAAGGGTGGCAAACCAGATTGAGAATAGCAATATTAGAGCCAAAGCCTTGAGTGGAGTAGCGGAAGGTCTGATTACAGCCGGAAAAGATCGGGAGGCTTTGCGGTTGGTGCAGCATAAATGGATACAAGCCGATACCCGCGAACATGCTCTCGAACTTTTGCCCATAGGTTGCCATCTTATTCCATCCAGGCCAGAAATCGGGGTGGCTTTTGCCGAAGCTTTTGCCTGGGTGGATGGCTTTCTGAAGGGGGCATAGGGTAGTTGCCGGGCAAGCCCTACCGTGTTAACATGCAACTCAGTGACCGAAAAACCAGCTATTTGCAGATACTTTGATTAAACATGCCAGATGGAAACGAACAAACATCCCCTATAGACCCCCTCACCATCGGTGGACTTATCTCTTTAAAGGAAGCTGCCGAAAAATCAGGCTTTGGTATTCGCTATCTTCAAGATATAGCTAAACGAGGTCGCCTCAAATCAAAAAAAATTGGACGCGACTGGCTTACTACAATGGCAGCGATTGAAGAATACAAAACTAGCCGTAAATATATAGCAAAAGAAGATTAAACCTATTGACATTATGCGTCTAGGCGAGTAATATATAACTGTAGTCTGGAAAAAGTTGAATAGTGGCAAGTGGTACGCGAGGTCTGATACACCCCGCGCACCGAAACCCCTTCCTAAGCTATCTAGGATTGGGCTGCAACAAGTTTACCATGAAGCGGTCTACTTTTCAGAACGCTACCCTCATCCGTAATCTTTAGCGGCTTATCCTGCCTTCCCGGTCTTCCTGTTACAGGATGCCTGGAATATTCGGGGTAGCCGCTTTTGATTTTTCCCCCGGCTTATTTATTCATAAACAAATCCAATCAGGCCAGTGCCGCCCTCCTCCCGACGAGGTCGCCGGTTAAAGCCGCCTGCCTTCTTGCGCCGCCAGTTCTTCGTATGGCTGGCGGGGAGTGCCGCAAATAGTTTTGATAGGGGCGAATTGCATACGCCCTTGAACACTGTGCCAGGTCAACAGGGCGAATGCAATTCGCCCCTACCAAAACTATTTGCGGCACTCCCTGGCTGGCGGTAGCAAAAACCTCCGGCGTTCCCAGGAAGGCGGTCAGGTCATTGGCCCGAATTGGAAAAAAGCTTTGTTGATTTGAAATGAAACAACCGAAGGGTAGAGGGAAAACCGATGATGCTGAATGGCAACCATTTTGCGGGCTTTGAACGGCCCGGTCAGGGAAGCGAGACCGTCCTGGTGATACCGCGCAGCTTTTTCGAGCGGGTAGTGTTGAGCGAACCAGCCTCCACCATCCGAATAGTGGCCCACATTCTGACCAGAACGCTCCAGGGCCAGACTGAAGTAGAGGCCAGCTACACCGATTTTGTCAGAGAGTTAAGGCTTTCCCGTCAGGCCATTCAGGAAGGTTTGGCCCGTGCGATAGAGGCGGGTTACATTCGGCAGGTGCAGGCGGGCGAGAACGGCCATGTGAAATCGCGCTACTCGCTGTGCTGGGCGCAGGCGCAAGCGCACGCCGACGAAACCGACCCGACCAGCAACCGTCACCCCGATAGCGGTAGCCGCGAAAGTGCCATCGTGGATACTCCCGGTTCCGCGCCTGCGCTGGTGTACCTGACCACAAACCAGAATGGTAGCCGCTACCACCCGCAGTCTGAAAATGAAAATCAAAATTACCCGGCTGAAAACCAGACTGGTAGCCGCGCCGAGCAGCAGTCTGAAAACCAGACCAATAGCCCCTTAGATTCTATACATGATTCTAAGTCTTTACCTGAATTAGATATAGAATCAGAATTAGAATCGCTTCAACCGGGCTGGAAAGCAGCCGGGCAGAACGCTGACCCGGCGAGTATTGCGGTCATTTCGAGCTACCTGACCAATTTGAGCCGGGATTTCAGCCGGGAGCTAGGCGACATAGCCCACGCTTCAGCCAACCGCAGCCAGACCCTCAATCTGTGGCGGCAGAGCCATTTGCCCGAACAGGAATTTGCCGGGCGGATGTATCAGGCCCGCGACCTTACCCGCCGTTATGCGGTGCTGCGTCCCGGCGAAACCCCGCCGCCACCGGGTCAACCGCGCAATCGGATGCCCTATTTTTTCACCACCCTGCGCGACCTGCTGGGCCTGCCTGCCCAATCCAGCCTCAATCGCAGCAACTATTCCCCAACCGTCGCGGCTACCCCAAAGCCATCCAGCCCGCCTGTCCGGGCCAACCCCGGCTACGCCCTGGCCGATAGCGGCAATCTCCGACCTGCTCCCTCGCCTGTTGTGCTTGAAGCCGAACCAGATTTAGAGCCATTCCCAACCACCGCCACCGTCTGGCAATCCTTCCGGGGAGCCGAAGCCCTCCGCCGCCAGCAATCAGCCGTTGGTGGCGCAACCGCAGCAACAACCCACCGAACCAGCGCCGCCCGATGAGACCGGACGCAGGGTTGAGGTGTGGTAGGGGCGAAACGCAAAACCCCAGTTTAACAGGCTCAGGTTTCAAAGGCGGATACGATTAGCCCCAACCACACCACTGAATTTTACCCCATATATGGATTGATGGAAGAATGGGTGTAAAT
>JBBQXW010000223.1:0-12055 GCA_038209275.1 Chloroflexia bacterium
GTAATTTGCAAACCCTGGTTGGGCAACTGGAAGCCAGGCTGGTGCAAAGCCGGGGCTATTATCTGGAAGCAGGTCGGGCGGCGTTAGCGGTGCTGGCAAGTGACCGATTGACCTTGAATTTGCAAATCAGTCTGGCAATCCAGCTTTTGAATGTAGACGAACTGGCCGAATTTTTCAACCAGTTAATAGCAAAAGGGGAATTACACGCCGAAGGGTTGGTAACAGCAACTAGCGGAATTAGTCAGTTAGCTAGAAGAATAGAACTGGCGGAACTAGAACGGCTCGAATTACTGTTGGCAAACGGTCAGGATGAAAGGCTCCGACGGTTAGCTGTGGCAGTCCTGGTGGCCGAAACTCAGCCACCAAATGGTTGGGATGGTGCGCGCCTCAGTCGGTTGCAGGTGTACCAAACCGACACTTCGATACTCGTCGCCTCTGCTGCTCAGTTCACTTTCCCGCCGCTACAGTGATAGTCCAGTTATGATGTACCCCTCAATTGGCGGTGATGATCGACAGTCTTATAGATAGAGTAATGGCAAACCTTCGAGTTTGAGCAGCGCCTCTAAAAAATAGTAGTCACCGTAGATGAGCGAAGTGTTGATACCGCGTCCTTTGGGAAAATGTTCGGTAGCCTCCCGTAACAAACCTTGCTCGTCTGGCAAATTCCAGGTAGCGCACTGAGTGTGCAAATTTTCGAGGGTCGCCAGGCCGGTCTGACGGTAAATTTCAACTCCACAAAGATTAGCCAGTTCAAGCAGGCCAGAAGCAGCACATGCAGCAGCAGAAGTATCGCGGCTTTGACCAGATGGAGCATCAAAATCCCAGAGCGGGAGAAAATCGGCGGGAAGACGGCGGAGATAAGCGTTAGCGATTTTTTGGCTGGCGGTTAAATAACGAGGTTGATTGGTAAAGCGGTAAAGCTGGGCGAAGCCGTACATAGCCCAGGCTTGACCTCGCGCCCAGACTGAGTCGAGACTATAACCTTGCGAACCTTCTGCCCAGGGTACGACTGGCTGGCCCGGTTCAATTTTGACGATATGAGGCAGCGTACCATTGGAACGCATCACTCGTTCTAACACGGTATCGGCGTGAGCCAGGGCTACCTGGGCAAAGCGCTCGTCGCCGGTTTGTCGACTGGCCCATAGCAGCAGAGGCAGATTCATCATGCTATCTATAATCGAAAGATTTTCGCTGCCCGGCACATTCCAGGCGCGGATGAAGCGTCCTTTCAGGTTAAAGCGTCCCATCAAAAAGCTGGCTGCCAGTAGCGCCCGTTGTCGAGCCACTTCTTCGCCGGTCAAAATGTAATGCGGTACGGCGGTGTGCAAAAATTGGAAGCCGACATCGTGGTGTAAGCGGTAAAAGCGCTCGTCCAGGAAGCAATTTGCAATTATTTCGTCGGCTGGTTGAGCGGTATGGGCAAACTCGGCCCGTCTGGTAAAGCGATAAGCTTGCCAGAGCATACCGGGCCAGAACCCGGCAGTCCACCAGCACGGTTCGCAGGGTTGGTAGTGGCCTTCGTTGGTCAGATGCAAAAAGATGCCAGGCGCTGTAGCATGTAATGCTGTTATCTTGGCTAAAGCCCCTTCCAGGGCCTGAGCAAGCCAGGCTGGTTTAGTTGCAGTTAAGAGGCTTTCGGAGTGCATCTTTATTTAACCTACCGCGCAGCCGCAGGAACGGCGGATAACCAACTGACAGGAAGATTTGAGGTTAATCGGCTCAGGTGGTGGCTCGTTTTCTCCTTTGATTAGCTTGAGCAAATTGAGTGCGCTCTGACGGCCCGTATCACGAATCGGCAAGCTTACAGTGGTTAACGCAGGCGTGAGGTAACGAGCGTATTCCCGGTCGGTAAAGCCAATCAGCGCAACATCTTCAGGTATGCTCAGACCTGCCGAACGCACTGCCCCAATTACTCCGGCGGCCATCAAATCGTCTTCTACCACAATAGCAGTCGGTCGGCGTTGGAGCGGTTGGGCCAACAGAGTAGTAGTCATTTGAGCGGCAGCAACGTAGCCTTCGGTCAAAATCAGCCCTTCGGTGGGCAGGCGGCGGCGCTGCATTTCGTCCAGGTAGCCTTCGAGCCGCTCGACATGACGCAAACTAATAGCATCGAGGCGGTTCCCCAGGAAGGCAATGCGCTGGTGGCCTTTCCCGGCAAGGTGGGCGACGGCATCGCGCATACCCTGGCGGTTGTCCCAATAAACCCGGTGAAATGGCTCGTTTTCCAGCCAACGATTGATGACAATAAACGGAATGCCGGAAGCTTCTAAATTATGTAGAGCATCGTTGTTCATCCGCTCGGAATGGGAAATAAAAATTACCCCTGAAACCTGGCTGCTAATCATAGTATTGACCACCGCTGGTTCACGAAAGTCGTGTTCGGCTCGCGCAATCAGCACTTGAAAACCTTCCTCGACCATCGCTTCCTCGATTACCTCAACAATTTCACCAAAAACCGAATGGCTGATAGCGGCAGTAATTACGCCAATTGTCTGTGTATCCTGACGACGCAAATTACGGGCTACCCGATTAGGAGTGTAGCCAAGCTCTTTGACTAAAGTTTCTACCTTTTCACGGGTTTCGGGACTAACCCGGTGGAAATGCCCGTTGACCACTAGCGACACGGTTGAAGTAGATACTTTGGCACGCCGGGCAATATCCACGACGGTTACAGGAGTTTTCACGGCAACCTCTTAAATATTTTCAATTTTCTAGTTTCAGATGCCTAATCGGGAACTGCGTCTATCGAAACGATTAACTATTTTGAGTATAGCATAGGTTGTCAAGCAGTGCCGATGCGTAAAATGGGACTGGAGTTTTTAAATTCGCTCTTCTATTTACCCTGGTGTCTAAAATTGAGGTTAAAGTTCCATTCCACAATTTACTTTTTTAATCTAAACCTTCTAATCCATCAGAATAAATGCGGTAATGCGGACGAATTTTGAAAATTTGTAAGATTGGGGACTTGCTTTTTAGAAAAAATCTGCTTAAATTAAGTCAGAAATTTAGTCAAACGTTTCGATAGCTTATTCTAACTAAACGTTGGGCTAAAAGGCTCGCTTCGGTCTGAATACCCACTACTGATAAATGACGACTGATAACTAATAACTACTTGAGGAGGATTACTCAATGACGACATCCCTGAAGAAGTTTCGGTATTTTACTTTGCTGCTACTGGCGGGAGCGCTGGTGCTAGGAGCCTGCGGCGACACTACGCCGACGACTGCCCCGGCAACTACCGCTGCGCCAACAACGGCGGCGGGTACGACAGGCGCAGCAACAACGGCGGCGGTGGCTACTACGGTTGCCAGTACAACGGCGGCAGGTGGTGGCGTGAAGTCGAATGTGACGCTCAAGATGATTACGCCGATTTTCCCGGATGCGGACGGCAAGAAGGCGCTGGAAGACCAACTGCTGACGAAGTTCAAGCAGGAGACCGGGATTACAGTGCAGGTTGACCGCGTACCAAGCTATGGTGAATTGCCCGCCAAGCTAACGACGGCCTTCGCGGGTGGCCTCGCGCCGGATGTGTTCAATATTGGGGTCGGCTGGGTTGGGGATTACGCCAGTCAGTTGTTGCCACTGGACGGACTGCTGGATACGGCTGATTTTTACGAAAGCATTCTAGCGACGGGCAAGGATAACGGCAAGCTTTATGGCATTCCCTATATTATGGATACCCGCCTGATTGTCTACCGCAAAGACTTCTTTAAGGAAGTCGGGCTAGACCCTGAGAAGCCGCCGACAAGCTGGGAAGAATTGCGCGACTATGCCATTAAGCTTACCAAACGCAATGCTGATGGCACGCTCGACCGGGCCGGTCTGGATGTAATTCAGTCGGGAGTACAGACCCCGGAACAGACCCGCCAGCACTGGTTCCGTTTCCTGTGGCAAAACGGCGGCGAACTGTTCTCGCCTGATAAGAAGAAGGCAATTTTCAACAGCGATAAAGGGATCGAGGCACTACAGTATTACACTGATTTGATTCGCAAGGATAAAGTAACCGACTATGGCTTTACTACTGGCGTACCGAACCAGAGCCTGATTGCAGCAGGTAAGGCAGGCATGGCGATGGTGAATGCGCGCACTATGTCGCTAGAAATCGTCAAAGACCCTTCGCTCAAGGACAAAATCGGGATTGTACCGGCCTTTAAAAAAGCCACTCAGGGTGAGTTTGTAGGTGGTTCGTACTGGGTAATTGCCAAAACGACCAAGTACCCGGAGGAAGCCAAAAAGTTGATACAGTTCCTTTCGGCTAAAGAAAACGCCATGGTGGGTATCAAGTACCGCAAAGCCATTCCGCCCCTCAAGAGTCTGGCGACCGATCCGTATGTGCAGGAAGACGCAATTCTAAAAGCATCGCTGGATAATCTAAAAATCGGACGGGCCGAGGGCGGGCCGAACGGTTGGCTACAAATCCGTGATTTGTTCGACCCGGTGCTGACTGAAGCACTGGTCGGCAAGAAATCTCCTAAAGAAGCCCTGGACGGTCTCGCTGCCAAAGCTGACGAAATTTTAGCCAAAGCAGGAAAATAGTCATCAGTTATCAGTAAGGATTTTGGAGTGAAAGGTGATGAAGCCATGCTGAAAGAAAACCCGGCTTATTCGCCGCCGATGGTAGTGCAATCGAACAAGAAATCGAAGGGGTTTGATTTAGAGCGGAAGAAACGCCGGGCAGCCTGGCTCTTCATCCTTCCAGCGATGCTGCACTTTATGCTTTTTACCTCGTTGCCAGTCTTCGCCGCTCTAGGGCTGAGTCTGACCAACTTCTCGATTTTGCGAGAGGTGCAGTGGGTTGGGCTGGACAATTACGGGCGAATCCTGAAGGATGATGTCTTCTGGACGGTGGTCGGCAACACCTTGCAGTACGCTTTCTGGACGGTGTTGCTGACCGTGACGCTGGCACTAGGGGTAGCCATCCTGCTCGACCAGAAGCTACGGGCGCGGACGTGGTATCGGACGGCCTTTTATCTGCCGCACGTAACTTCGACTGCCGCGATTAGCGTCCTGTGGATTTGGCTGTATAGTCCGCAGTTCGGCCTGTTTAACGCGGTGGTCGGCTGGTTTGGCGTTCCAAAGCAAAACTGGCTGGCTAATCCAGGACTGGCAATGTACGCTATCATTATTATGAGCGTCTGGATGTCGGTCGGAACTTACATGGTGTTGTATCTGGCAGGGTTACAAAATATTCCGCCAGAGTTGTATGATGCAGCGAAGGTAGACGGTGCGGCACGCTGGGCGTTATTCCGTTATATTACCGTGCCGCTACTCAAGCCGACGACTTTCCTGGTGCTGGTCACTTGCTTGATTAAAGCGTTTCAGGTCTTTGACCAAATTTATATCATGACGGGCGGTGGGCCGGGCTACGCTACCAGTACAGTCGCGCACCAGATTTATAAACAGGCTTTCGAGAATTTAAACCTGGGCTATGCTTCGGCAATGGCCTTTCTGCTGTGTCTACTAATTTTCGGCATAACGATGATTAACAATCGCTTATTCAACTGGGATAACGTCAATGCGTAATACCTTTATTTATGATGGCTATGGCGAACCGACCCGCGCTCAAAGAGTAACACAACGCAGTTTGAAACTCACGAGGCGCTTGCTGATACATTTGTTATTGATTGGCGGGTCGCTGGTGATGCTTGCCCCTTTTTTGTGGATGATAACTACAGCGCTTAAGCCGGACAAGGATATTTATACCTGGCCGCCACGTATTCTGCCCAGCGAATATCATTTCGAGAATTTCGGCCTGGCGATGGAGCAAGCGCCGTTCGCCCAATATTTTCTCAATAGCCTGATTCTGGCTTCTTTCCACGTCATTTTCAACGTTGCCCTTTGTTCGATGGCGGGTTATGGTTTCGCACGTTACCAGTTCCGAGGTCGCCGCCCACTTTTTTTGCTGGTGTTGGCAAAGATGATGGTTCCGGCACAGGTAACGCTTATTCCGGTCTTTGTGTTGATGCGAATGTTTCCCCTGGCGGGCGACAACGATATTCTGGGACAGGGCGGTACGGGATTCGTCAATACCTACGCCGGGTTAGTGCTGCCTGGGGCGGTGACGGCGTTCGGCATCTTTTTGTTTCGTCAGTTCTTTTTGAATTTGCCGGTAGAACTGGAAGACGCGGCCCGGATTGATGGGTGCAGCGAGTTTCGGATTTACTGGAATATTATGTTGCCCCTGTGCAAACCGGCAGCAGTTACGCTCGGTATTTTTAGCTTTGAGGCGGGCTGGAATTCTTTTCTGTGGCCGCTAGTTATTACCCAGAGCAACGAAATGCGGACTATTCAGCTTGGCCTCACCGTTTTCCGAGGCGAAAATCAGACTCAATGGGCCTTTTTGATGGCTGGCACAACGTTGGCAATTATCCCGATGATTATCATCTTTATAGTGGGTCAACGCTATTTCATCAAGGGTATCAGCACCAGTGGAATTACGGGGTAGGTTTGAAGTTTGAAAAAGGATTTGTGCATAATGAATATAGATTTAAGCGGAAAGACGGCGCTGGTGACGGGCGCAGGAGCAGGGATTGGTGCGGCGGTGGCGGTGGAATTAGCCCGGAGTGGGGCGCTGGTGGTGATAAATTACCGCCAGAACGAGGCCGGAGCGAATGAGACACTACGCCAGATTGAACAGGTGGACGGTACTGGAATAGTGGTGGCGGCGGATGTGGCTAAAGCGGCAGAGGTTGGAGGGCTAATGCAGACGATTGTGGCTAAAAGCGGTCGGCTCGACATTTTGGTCAACAACGCGGGCGGGCTGATTAAGCGAGCTAAGATAGCCGAGATGCCAGAAGATTTATGGGACGAGGTAATGGACATTAATCTGAAAAGCACCTTTTTATGTTCACAGGCGGCCCTGCCACTTATGAGCAGTCGGGGCTGGGGACGAATTATTAACCTCTCCTCGTTGGCGGCGCACGACGGCGGTGGGCCAGGCGCTGCCGCGTATGCCGCTTCTAAAGGAGCAGTTTTAACCTTTACCAAAGCATTGGCAAAAGAAGTAGCCAGCCAGGGAATTACGGTCAACTGTGTCGCGCCGGGCCTGATTAATACCGCTTTTCACGATACTTTTAGCTTGCCGCAGGCCCGTCAGAATATGGTTAACAATACGCCCCTGGCCCGCGAAGGCCAACCACTAGACGTGGCAACGGTGGTGCTGTTTCTGGCTTCCAACATGGCGAACTTTATTACGGGCGAGACGATTAACATCAACGGGGGGATGCGAATGTGTTAGCCGACCTGAACCAGCACGGCGAAGGAGCGGCAGCGCTCTCACAAGAGTGGCGACGGTTGCTCTATGAGATGGTACAAACCAGATTTTATAGCATGATTAAAGCCGAAGCCGAAACGACTGGGCTCAATGTGCCGGAAGGAGCAGGCGGCTGGTGGCATGAATATGGCTGCACACGACACGGCGTAGAACTGGTTTACGATAGCCGCCAACTATATAAGCATCGTTGCCCGGTGGACGGCGAACTTCTGAGCGGGGACAACCTGGACGGGGCGTGGCGGGTTTTCCGGCATAACGAGCTAGGCGAATTGATTTATAGTAGTGCCGCCCTTTATTCGGTAAGCGGCGACCAGCAGGCCGGAGCAGTCGGGCGCAGGTTGCTTTTGAGTTACGCCGAAAAGTATGAGCATTACGACGGCGACCAGGACGCACCGGAGCAACGCCGCTTTTTGACGGGAAAGCTTTTCCGGCAGGCACTAAGTGAGAGTATCTGGGCAGTACGAGTGTTGAGCGCTTACGAGCTTTTGCGACAGGGCCAGCTTTTGAACAAGGCTGATTGTCAACTGATTGAAGCCAAACTGTTTGGGCCGCAAGCACGCCGGTTGGCACGGGCGCACCAGGAGCAAACACTTGAGCGGGGTGAGCCGTTTCACAACTATATAGCCTGGCTAAATGCAGCGTTGGGAATTTACGGCTTGCTCTTTGCCGACCAGACCATGCTTGAGCGGGCGCTCTATGGCCCGTTCGGATTCTGGCGTTATTTGAGCAAAGCGATTAACCCGGACGGCATGGAATATGAGGCCAGCGCCTACTATCATCTGTTTTCAACCAGAGCCTGTCTGTTGCTGGCTCAATGTGCGAAAAATTATGGGCTGGATTTATGGGCAGTGCGTGGCGAGCAGGGCCAATCACTCGATAAAATGGTCGAAGTGTTGCTGTTATTGGGCGGCTCAGGTAATTATCCAGTTATCAAGGATGGGCCTTACGAGCGCTTGCCCTATCGCCGCGAGTTGCAGGAGGTGGGCGAACTGGCGCTGGCCCAGACTGGACGCCTCGAATTTGGGGTGCTAATACGTGCGGCTTACAGCGCTGGCCTACGCGACCACCCAACGGCGCTGCTATATGCTCGACATGATATAGCCGAACTCGCGACGGTTCACCCTTATCCGAACGGCGGTGTGCTACGCGATAGTGGGCTGGTGGTACTAAGACAACCAGGTACAGAATTGGAAGCGCAGCTTTATTGTGGGCCACATGGCGGAGCGCATGGTCATCTGGATAAATTGAGCTTGCATCTGCCCGGCTTCACGCCTGATTTTGGCACCCCCCCCTATGCTATGCCCCAGCACAAAGGCTGGTATCAGGCTACCCTTAGCCATAATACGCTAGTATTGGATGGCCTTTCACAGCAACCGGGTGAGGGCAAGCTGTTGCATTTCGAGCAGCGCAAAGGCGTAAGTTATGCAATTGCCGAGGCCAATGCGGTTTATCCTGGCGCAAAGCTGTGCCGGAGTGTACTTCTAACCGATTGCTATCTGCTGGATGTTTTCTGGTTCGAGCGTAGGCCAGGCACGATTTCAGGGGAAACCGAAAGTAATCCTCTGGCAGGATTTACCGATTGGGTATTGCATCCGTTGCAATTAGAAACAGATGAACAGGCCGAATGTGAGCCTATCTCTGAATGTGCCTTCAGAGAGTATTCTTATCTAAAAGACTTAAAAAAATCTTTAGAGGGAAATAGTTGGATGCGGCAAGGCCCCGCCCTAACTTTATCCATGCTCGAAAGCCCCGCGGATGGTGTACTACTGGAAGCAAGCGCGCCCGGCCCGGCTGACCGTCCCGATCAGTTAATACCAATGCTGCTGGTGCGAAGTGCGGCATTGTCAGGCCATTTTGTAGCGCTTTATCAGCTAAAGTCAGGCAAGGCGCTTTCTTTTGAAATACTTGCTCAACCGACTAAGGAAAAGCTGGCCCTGAACCTGGCGCAGGTAGGTATTTGGAAAGATTACATTAGCCTGGAAGCGCATTCGCCTAAATGGGAATGGCGGCGGGAGATAGCCTGAATTATGCCCAATAATACTAAAGAATTTGCCGGGTCGGAGCGCTTCTTTTTCGAGGGACGCTCGGTGGAGGAGTTGCGGCATTTGGCTAACAGCACCCATCAGGCCCAGTTCGCCCGACTACTGGATGTGGCGGAGAAGTACGCTGAAAGTGCGCCGCCCGCCGAACATCCCGAAGAAAGTATTACCTATATCGGCTACGTGGTCGCCAATCTGAGCCTGGCTTATTTGCTAACTGGGCAGGTGTATTACCTTGCGGCGGCAATACGTTGGATGCAGGGCGCATTGGCTTACCCGCATTGGGGGCGAGTGCATATGGCAGACCATGACCTCGATGCGGGCTGGTTGCTATTTGGTCTGAGTTTGGGCTACAACTGGTTAGGAGCGGAGTTACCCGAAGCATTCCGAGCGCGACTGCGGGCCAAGTTGCTATTGCAAGGCCAGCGTTTGTACGAATATGCGGCTCAAACTCGCGGCGGTTGGTGGAGTTCCGCACTATGGCAAAACCATAACTGGATTTGCTATACCGGGCTGGCAACGGTTGCAATGGCTCTGTCAGATGCATCAGAAACGGTGCCATGGCTCGAACTGGCGGTCACAAATTTTCGCGAAGTTGCCGCCGCCCTGCCTGCCGATGGTTCTGACCATGAAGGGCCAGTCTACTGGCGCTATGGTGTTCCCTGGCTTTATACTTTTTATGCTTTACTGGCGGAGCAGAAGGGTGAAGATTGGCAGCCAATACCGTTTTTGCGCGAAACTTTTTACTATCGCCTTTACTTGAGCGCACCAGATTTTGAGCGCACCTTAAATATTGGCGATTGCCACGACCGACGCAGCAGTCACTCCTGTGCGCTCTATTATCGCATCGCCAGTCTTTATCGCAATGGACAGGCACGCTGGCTGGCGGATTATCTCTACCAATCAGGAGCATTCTGGCGCGAGGCGAACGAAAGTCTGGTACGACCAGGGGTTTATCTAGAAGCTTTTTTAGAATTTTTGTGGTATGACCCGACGGTAGAGGTGGTCGCACCAGACGCTTTGCCGTTGGTGCGAGTTTTCGAGGACATTGGGCTGGTGCTGGCCCGCAGTTCCTGGCAGCCAAACGAAGGGCGGGTTTTTGCCTTTAAAAGTGGCCCCGGGCCTGGTTATACCGCCCTTGAAATTGCAGAACGTTACAAGCGCGAACGTGGCTGGAATATTATTAACGCTGGACACGCCCATCCCGACCAGAACAGCCTGCTCTTGATAGATCGCCACGCCTATTTGCTGGTGGACGAAGGCTACAGCCAGCACAAATTAGCGGCCCACCATAGCACTTTATTGGTAGATAATGTCGGGCAGACTGGCGAGGGCGATTACAATATCTTTAACTTTGTACCAGCCACTCGCCACGCCCGCCTAGAACAGGTCAATTGGGACGAACAAACCGGGCTAATTTACTGTCGAGGGGAAGCCGCCCCCGCCTATGACTCCGCGCTGGGCTTAGAAAGCTTTAAACGTCACATCTGGTACAGCCTTAAGGACGGCTATATAGTGCTGCTGGATGAGATTGAAGCCGAGCAGCCCCATACCTTTTCGCTACTTTTTCAGGCCGACCATTCCCCAATTCTGTTAGAAGCAGGGAATTACAGCATCGAGTCGGGTGGGCGAGGCATCGAAATACGCAGCCTGTTGCCTGGTGTCCAAACTGAACTGCGCTCCGCTTTCATCGAAGCTAATACTTCATCGAGTTCTCCGCAGTGGAAGATAGAGCATACTCAGTACTCCCTGGCGCTTAGCAACGCTACCCCCGCTACCCACACTCGTTTCCTGACTGTGCTGCTACCCCTAGACAGGACAAATTTATTTTAGATGGTTTACGCTTACTTCTAACTGCTTTTGCGGTTGAAAAGTGGCAAAAATAGGCCAAGTGCTGTTGGAGAGCATTCTTTTCCGAGGGCCAGCTATCGACTACAAAATTATAATTGGGAGAACCTGGTATTTATTTTATCCATTTTCACCACCTTTGGCCCCCGGAAAAGAATGCTCTCTATAAAATCAAATCGCTACCAGTCTTGTCGGTAACGAATGTGCCTTCTTATCAGTGAGGAATTCTAAGGGGTATTATTGAAGGCCAGCGCGTTGCTATGCCTTCCCTTAGCTATATGCAAAATATGTGCCACTAGGCAAGTTTTAACAGCATAAAAATACCAATTCGCTACTAGACGCGCTATGAGAATCGTTGAGGACTGGTTAAGTTTTACCCATTTTTTAGTCTATCAGCCTCTCCAGCGATTCACGTAGTTCTCTCAGCAAGTTAAAAATAGAACGTTTAAGCTTTTGTGGTGGTTAACTATCTTTGCTGCACTACGTTAACACAGAGGGTTAGGTCAGCCTATTTTAGCCACCACAAAAGCTTTTATGCAGAAGAACCAGGAAACTGAGCCAGGCCACCACGCTGTTTCAATTTCTAGGGCGTACTACCACTTTGAGGTCGTGAGGGCGCAGAGTCAGGGAAGGCACGGGCTTAACCTTTTGTCCTGGAGCAAGTTCGAGCTTATATTGTTGGACGATAGTCGCGAGTACCAGCATGGCCTCCTGCATGCCAAAAGCCTTACCAATGCACTGGCGTGGCCCTGCACCAAAGGGCAGATAGGCAAATCGGGGTAGTTGTTTGACCATTTCTTCGCTCCAGCGCTCTGGCTCAAATTCAAACGGGCTGGGGTAGTAAGTGGGGTCATGATGCAAACCGTAGATGTTGATATAGAGAATATCCTTTGAC
>JBBQXW010000224.1:0-12035 GCA_038209275.1 Chloroflexia bacterium
TAGAGCCTCATTACTTTGTTCACCTGTGTCAGAAACACTGGAAGAAAGCGCTACAAATTGAGGAGTACCTTTTTGTGCTGCTTGCAGGCTATAGAAAAATAAAACTCCTTGTCCTGTAATCAAATATGCTTTAACGCTGAACTTACCTTCAGGACTTTGAGCCGTATTCTGTTTATCTTGAGCTACCCAGAATATTGGCCCGCCCCGACCTGCGGAGGGTGCACCTATGGTTGATTCAGGGTTACTTTTTAGAGCCATACCAGCTAAAAAAACTACTAGTGCTGTGCTTAAGATGATGGCTAATCCTGAAAATATTTTTTTCGTTTTATTTTCCCTAAATGTTATAGATTATGCTACGTGGACGTTAAATTGTTCCCTGTTTTCTGCTTTAAGGGTTATTACCATAATTCTGGAAGGAATTAGTGCTAAGTTCGGTAAATCTATAACCTTCGTTCTCATCAACAATTCTATCGTCCCAACCGAAATTCCAAGAGGAATAACCCGATGCGTGATTACGTTTGTAAGTTATGTTTAAAATACCACTAACACCCATCGCGTTATATGAAGTACCACAGTCGGTAACTTCACCGCCAGTCATAAACATCCCCATAGTTTCTGATAAACTTACACTACCTACTTCACCACCGTCTATGGAAACATGCCATTTGTTGTCACTGGTTTTGTGTTCAATTTGAAAATCGTGGCCTCCACTACTAGCACCTAAATCATAAAAGTGCCAGTTTTGTTGACTATCGTAATACCCCCAGTATTTACGATTGTTACCAGAGGAGTCCCTACGCCATCCAGTTTCAACATAATTACCTCCCGAAAGTATATCTCCAATCCACAAAACCTCTGATGAGAAAATTCCATCACGCACAGTAGGCACAGCCCATTCAATATAAGCATGAGCAGCAGTGTAATCATAATCAGCTACTCTATTAGCTCTTGAATATAATCGTGCTAAACAATCATCTGCTAAAATAGGCTGAACACTTGTAATTTGTAACCACGCAAAGCCAATTACTAGCAGCCTGTCGGAGTAATCGAATTAGCTACCATATATAGCCACTTTTTGTTGGAAATGAACTACCAGTGGTAGTGTTTTGGTCAAAACAAGCCTTTCTCCGACAGGCTGCTAGGCCAACCAGAATTTTAGTCCCTAATTTTAACATGGATGCCTCCCATGATAGTTAGCTACTCTCTCGATTCAAAAAAAAGCATAGATAAAAACTCAATTTCATTACATTAAATGAAGAATAGCATAAAAAAAAGTCTTCGTCAATACATTTATTAACTTCTAAAACGTGTTGCTTTTATAGCCTCATATCTGTTAAATTTATAAATAAAAATTTTAAACCTCATTTTTCCCTTATCATTCTCGTATTAAATTGCTTTATAACTTGCAATTTTTCTTGGCTACGTAAAAGTGTTGGATTTAAGAAAAATTGAAGAAACGAATTTGGGAAGATTTAGTTTCTTTCAAAAAATTTCAAAAGAAAAGTTTGAAAGAAGTTTAAAAAGGGTGTTAGGTTTGGGGTTGGGCGGTGTAATATAATATAGAAGAAAGTGAAAAACTGTAATTACTCGTTGTATGGCTCAGACAACGGGGAATATAACTAAAATTCTTGGCGCTCTTGGTGTCTTGGCGGTTCATTCTTAACCTGTGCTGAGTAATTACGAAAACTTTCGAGTACGACACAAGTGGCAAAGAACAGGAAGCTAGAAGTTGCAATTGGATTAGCTCCAACCAGCTTTTGAAAAACTGGTTAGTGACACAACATTTTATCAAGACAAGAATGACAGGAAAAATATGTCTAACATATCCCGAAAAATGAAGCTGCTCATCGCCGGGTCGTTATTGGCCCTGACCGCGATGGCTGCCGGACTGACAATGAGTGTGGTTTTTAACGCTACCGCCAGCACTCCGGCGAAAGAAACCGCCGCCCAGGTCAGCGCGCCCACCAATTCGAGTGTGCAGTCTGCTGTAGCGCTGGATGACCCCGAAGATTTTAACTTTGATTTTGACACGATGGATTTCATGATGGGCGCACAGCCTGGGATGAATATGCAGATGGGCGCGCAGTCTGGAACGAATATGCAAATGGCAATGCCGATGGTTCCGTTTGGGCCGGGCGGCAATGGGCCAGAGACCCAGGGCATCGTCAGCAAACTGGACGGCGACAAGATTCTTATCAACAAGGATAGCCGCACCATTAACACCAACGCTTCGACCAAGTTCGGCGATGCCAACGGCGACCTGACCAAAGCTGATATTAAGGTAGGCGACCGCATTATGGCAATCGGCAAGGTCGAGACCGACAAAAGCCTGACGGCGCGCTGGGTGCTGAAACTGGCGGCGATACCCAATGTCGAAGGTGGCAAAGTTACTTCGGTTGCGGCAGGGTCTTTCAAGTTCACTCGTGCCAGGGGCAACGAGGAATGGACAGCGACGGTAAACGCCCAGACCGAGATTACGAAAGATGGCGCTAAAATCACGCTGGATAAGCTGGCGAAGGACGACAACGTAATCATTACCGGCAAGGCCGACAGCACCGCCAAGACGATTGAGGCGACCCGCGTTGTAGCAGGCAATCAGAAGCGCCCCAACGTCAACGCCAACATTTTGTCCGGCACGGTCAAGAGCATTGCTTCGGACAGCACTTCGCTGGTCGTGACCCAGAAGGACAAAGACGGCAAGGAAACCGACACAACGGTGAATGTAGATGCCAATACCAAGTACGTTGGCGGCTTGACCAAATTGTCCGACCTGAAAGCGACTGACCGGGTGTTTGTAGCCGGTGAGAAGCAGACCGATGGCAGTGTAAAGGCCACTGCTGTCTCGAAAATGCCGGTACGACCGGGTGGCCCTGGCATGAACCCGCGTGATTTCAACTTCGAGTTCAACGGTGGCGGCGGCAACGGCTTCCCCGGTGGTCGTGGCGACCCTGGCAACGGCGGTGGTCGCGGCGGCCCTGGCAACGGCAACAACGCCCCCAAAGCCAGCCCAACGCCTAATCAGTAAGGAGAAGTGATGAGTGATGAGTGATGAGTGAAATCTAAACTACTCATTACTCATTACTCATCACTCATCACTAAAAAGAGGGACGGGTGATAAACTCTGAGGTGGCGGCTGGATTGATAGAAGGGGTTGACAGCGAAAGCTGGGAGCAGAAAGGCCGATTGAGTCCGGCGCTTTTAGATCGGATTTATGAGGCTTACTTTCCCCGTATCTACAATTACCTCTCGTACCGCACCACCAGCCAGCAGGAAGCCGAAGATTTGGTCGGACTGGTCTTTGAGCGAGTAATTAGCCACTACCGCAGTTTTGACCCCCGGCGCGGCGCGTTTGAAGGCTGGATTTTCACGATTGCCCGCAATGTACTATTGAACCACAAACGCAGCCACTACCGCCACCCCGAAAGTGAATTGACCGAATGGCTGGAAGGTGACGAAACGCTTTCGCCCGACCAGCTTTTCTTGAAACATGAAGAATTAGACCGTCTCCGCCACTATTTAACTCAATTGAACGAGCGTGACCGGGAATTAATCGCTTTGCGCTACGGGGCGGGCTTGAGCCAGAAACGGGTCGGCGAACTAATGAAGCTGAACGAAACGGCGGTAGCGGTGGCATTGGGCCGGGCGGTACGACGCTTGCGGCTGATGTTTGAGAACGAGGACACGCTGGAAGTAAATGGCAAAGAGCCAGAAAAAAAGAGCAAGAACAAGCACAAGAGCAGGAACAAAGGTCATGAATAGCTGGAAGCGTTTTTTAGCCCAATTTAAAAGAGAGCAGCCGTTAGATGAAGACCCGGTAGCGCTGTCACAAGATGCTGATTTTGCTGACTGGTTGGAAACGAAGGCTAGTTTTAACGCGCCTCCGGCTTTCCAAAATAAGTTGCGAAATAGGTTGCAAGCTCAGTTAAGTGGAGCGAGTAGTCAACCAATGCGCCGCTCACCTTCGCCCCTGTTGCGGCTTGTTCCGGCTGGAATGGGTCTGGTGATAGTGCTGATTTTGGGATTGGTACTCGTGAGCGGTCTATCCGTACCGAATGATGCTAACGCAACCCCGGTAGCAATTGCGCCGACCCAGAATGGGACGCAAACCCCGGTGGGCGAGAAACTAAATTCCTTTTATGACCCTGCCAGCGAAAGCTATCTAACGTTGGATGAAGCAACTAATGCGCTGGGCTTTGCGCCGCGCCTCCCCGAATATCTGCCGCCGGGTTATAAACTGGAAAATGGCGCGTTAACTTACCCCGGCCCTGGCAATCCGCCCGGTTCGCGTCCGGGTGGAAATAATCCCGGCCCTAACGTCGGACCAAACGGTGCAGGGATGCCAGGGCCGTTCGGATTGCAGTTTCAGTTGAGTTCGGTAAAGACGGCGGAAGGCAAGCAGGTACAGGTTTATCAATTGCGTACTCCGTTTGGGCCGGGCGGCGCTTCGCCCTTCAATGTGCAGGGGGCGCAGCGCTTTAATCCGCAAGCAGTGCAGGGCGCGATGGGTTATTTTATCCAGGGAATGCGCTGGCGTATGAATTTTACTGAGCCGCAAGCCAAACCAGGTAGTCAAGCTACCCCGCCGAAGCCCCTTCCTTCTCGCCCAGCCGTTACGCCGGGAACTCGTGCAGCGGGTGGCCCGGCTAACGGGGCGGGGCAGGGCAGGCCACCTTTTATGCCGCCCGGTATGATGAAACCGGGCGCGGGCGCACAGATTGATTTCGGGCGAAACGAGCCGAACGGCACTAATCGCCAGGGTTCTTTTATTGACTTTCAGCCGCGCGACGATGGGAAACCGGCCCGCGCCCTGGTCTGGGAAAAAGACGGCATACTGACCGTGCTGGTGACAGGCGACTCGGTTGCCGACGACGAACTGCGCCGCATTGCCGATTCCTTCAAAGCCGTTCGCGCCGAGCCGACCAATTAGTTACCAGTAAATATCATTACCTGGGCCGCGCTTGCGGTCACTTTTTTTGGTACGTTTGGCTGGCCCTTTCTTGCGGGTAGTTTGGTTCCAACCGTTTGCGTCTTCATCGGCCTGGGCTTGTTCCCGCGCTTTTTCAAAAGAGGGTCGCCGTTTCATCATACTGCTACTTGCCCCGCTCTGGCTGGCGGCATTTTTTATCTCCCAATCGCGCGTAACCACGCGAGTATTTGCGCCCGTTCCGGCTTGCTCGGCCCGCGCCACCAACCTTTTGATAACTTCGTCCGCCGATTCGCCCAGTTTGCTATAAATCACTAAGATGCGTCCGTTGGCCCAACGTTCTGTCGTTTCGTGGCTATAGCCGTTTTTATGTCCATCGAATACTACTGTAATCGAGCGGGCAGCCCGTAAACCACTGGCACTCAGCAAACGCTTGAGCAAAGCTTCACGGGCAAACTCCAATCCGGCCCGTTCCAGCATCGCCAGTTCCGGGTCGGTTTTGAGCAAATTATAGCCATCTACGATTACGTCTTGCATCTAATTTAGTTTTTCAGTTCGGCTTTTAGTTTTTCAACTTCCGCCAGCGCTTCTTGTTTGTTTGCCACAATTCGGGCGGGTCGCCCTGCTTTCAGCGAAGCCAGCCGAATCGAGAGCTTTGGGAAACCGTCCGTCACATTGTAGCGTACCAGCGCAATCACGTATTTTTCGTGCATTGCCGCCATATATTTCCCAAATACTTCGGCTATCCGGGCATCCACTTCAAAATCACCCAAATCTGTTACCACATAAACCCGCCGCGGAATCGTCCTCAGCTTATTCTCAAGTATGTCAAAAAACTCTACTACATCTTCCGCCGTCCCCAACCGCACTCCCGGATAGCTGGTAAACAGAATATTTAGCCCCGCATCGTAGTGCATATTAAGGTTCACGCTGTTACTTCCTCTTACTTTTTGTTGCGGTATCTCTTCGGTATCATTTAGTCATAGCCTTTCGGCTTTTTTGGAGTTTCAATTTTGATGGTACATCAAATCAATCGCCCGCAAGCGGCCTACTACTTCCTCGATGCTTTCGTCGGGCGTGCTGGCTCCGGCAGTAACACCAACCGTTTCAACGCCCTTGAACCATTCCGGCTCAAGTTCTGCCGCCGTCTCGATTTTGTAGGTGCGTGCGCCGTTTTCCACGCACAGATCGGCTAAATGCTGAGTGTTGGCACTTTTCTTGCCGCCAATTACCACCATCACTTCACATTCCTGGGCCAATTCTTCGGCGTTGCCCTGTAAACGGGTGGTCGGTGCGCAAATCGTGTTATGTACCTTGATTTCTTTAGTCTTGCCCAAAAAGTGGGAATTAACCTGATTGACAAATTCGCGGAATTTTTCGAGAATCTGAGTACTCTGTACCACAATCCCGATACGTTTGGGCGGACGCATATCTTTAATATCATTGAAATCCATGGTGGCGATTGCCTCTTTGCCAGCCCAGCCCAGAATGCCTTTTACTTCGGGATGATTGCGGTCTCCAAAAACGATTACTTTATAGCCTTGCTCCACCATCTCCCGCGCCGATTGCTGAATCAGCGTCACCAGGGGGCAGGTCGCGTCCATTACTTCAAAGCCATGCGTCTTTGCTTCCTCAATTACATCGGGCGCAACCCCGTGCGCGGTAAAGGCAATCATTCCCGGTGTTACCTGGCCCATATCGCCCCGGTCAACCACGCCCACGCCCAGTTTCTCCATTCGATTTACTACTACCGGGTTATGTACCAACTGTCCATAGGTGGTAATATGAGTATTCTGGCGTTCACCTGCTTCTTTCGCTACCAGTTCAATTGCTTTGCGAACGCCGAAGCAAAACCCCATTTCTTTCGCCAATTTAATTTCCATCAGACAAACCTCTTACTAATATATTCCTCACGCCGTTATAGCCGACGTTACAAACTTCGTGATTTTACTTACTTTCTATCTCTTATATTATAACAGAACTTGCTCAACAACTAAGATCAAATATAATTACGATTTCATCTGCTTTTTGTTTTAAAGTTAAATCTGCCGCCAGCCGCACCTATCACCGCGATACAGGAACAGCCTTGAGTCTATCAAAAGCTTTTTGGTTTGAGGCAGAACTGAAATGCTTTGTTCCTCAATATATCCAATCAAATTATTAATAATACTTAGCGTGGCACTAATCTTGCCTATAAATAAAGTGATTGATAAAGAAGTCCAGAATTTACTTAATTTTGCAGACTTTAGATAAACTGAGTTACAAAAGTAAAGGGCTTGTCCCTGAACTGCACGTGATAGAAAAATGAATTTTGGAGGAGCGAAGACAAACTGGTCTTGCGCTCGTGAATAGTAGATTAACAGGATAAAGATAAAAGGAGATTACCATGAGCTATAACTCGGCTTTCGACCCGCGCTCCGGGCGCGACCCACGAGAGCAACAAAAAGCAGATGAGCAATACGCCCGGCAAGTTGCCAGTAACCAGCCTGGTGTTTACAATCAACCTGGTGTTTATAGTCAGCCGATTACAACTACCAGCGTAACCTCAACCGATGTAGTCGTACCTAAAGACAAAATACGTTGGGGGCCGGTATTGGCAGGTCTTTTCTCGGCACTGGCTACTCTTTTAGTGTTGAGTCTGCTTGGTGTCGCGATTGGACTAACTGCCGCCGCCGGAGACCCGAACGGTGGAGCAACCGCTGCTACCAATAACGCGGGTAATTACGGTTGGGGTACGGCAATCTGGGCGGCTCTTTCAACCCTGATCGCCTTCTTTATTGGCGGCTTTGTAGCGGCCCGCACCTCGGCGGTACGTGGCACTGGCAACGGTTGGATTAACGGCGCAATGGTCTGGGCGGTAGCTCTGCCTCTGCTACTCTGGCTGGCGGCTAGTGGCGCGTCGGGCTTCCTGAACGCTATTGGTTTCAACCTGGGTGGTTTCTTTAACACCATTAACCCGACCAACCCGGCCAGCCCGGTCAATCCCGCTAATCCGGCCAGCCCGATTAATCCGGCTAACCCGAACAACCCGGTTAACAACGGCACTGTCCAGAACGCAACCGAAGCCGCCCGCAATGGTGCCTGGGGCGCGCTGGGCGCTCTGCTACTCGGCCTCATAGCGTCGGGCCTCGGCGGAGTCGTCGGGCATCGCCGCGAAGCTGATGTTGACCACAGTGCTACGATTACTCGCTAAAATATCTAATCGCCAATCGGATTAGAAAGAGAGGCGGCTCTATCAAAACGGTAGAGCCGCTTTTTCTTTTGTAAAAATGAGCTTTCAGCTTTCATTCACAATTTCTATTATTAATCCAGCTTTCCCAATTGACCCGCCAGATTGTCACCAAAAGCCTGTTGTAGCCTTTGGCACATACGCTTCGATGGCACTATGTTACATTAAGCATAGAGTTTATAACTAAGAAGTTATATTAAATCTGCTCTTTCAGGTCAAAGGAGAAAATTCATGGCAATCGAGTTTGAGCCGGAAGGCGAAACAATTCAGGATTTAGCAACCGAATTACTATTGAGCGATGTTAGCTGCTTCCTGAGCGAAAGACGAGCCGAGGGTGAAATGAGGCGGATGGACGAGCAGGTTGCCGAAGTAATAACGCTGGAAGAACACGCCCAGTACCAGCATTACAAACAATTTTGCCTCAACCAGTTGGCTCAGTTCAACCAGACCTGCGGCGGCAATAACGGCGCGTTGCAATCTGCCATCGAGCGCGGCTTTCTGCTCGGCTACTGGTTCGCCCTACAACACAACCAACCACAACCCCTAACTGAAAACTGAAAACTGAAAACTGAAAACTGAAAACTGAAAACTGAAAACTGATTGACAACTCCCCCTTGCTGACCTATATTTCTTCTGAACTCGACATTCTCTAATTTACTGCTCCCTAACTTAAACCAGAAACTAAAAACTAGAAACTAGAAACTTATGTATGTAATCGGCACTGCCGGGCATGTAGACCACGGCAAAAGTACTTTAGTAAAAGCCCTGACCGGAATTGACCCTGACCGTTTGGAAGAGGAAAAGCGGCGCGAAATGACAATTGACTTGGGCTTCGCCTGGCTCAAACTTCCGTCCAAACGCGAAATCAGTATTGTGGATGTACCCGGTCACGAGCGCTTTATCAAGAATATGCTGGCTGGTGTTGGCGGCTTCGATGCGGCTTTGTTAGTAATCGCTGCCGACGAGGGCATTATGCCACAAACCGAAGAACACCTCGCCATTCTGGATTTGTTGCAAATCGGGCGGGGCGTGGTGGCCTTGACCAAGCGCGATATGGTGGACGACGAGTGGCTTGAGCTGATGACCGAAGAAGTAAAAGAGCGTCTCACCAAATCCGGCCTGGCGGGTGCGCCGATTGTGCCTGTATCGGCCCGCACTGGCGCAGGATTAAAAGAATTGCTCAAAACGCTGGATGAAACGCTTGCCAATGTCACGCCCCGCGCCGATTTGGGCAAGCCGCGTCTGCCGATTGACCGGGTTTTCAGCATTACAGGATTTGGTACGGTTGTTACCGGCACACTGGTCGAGGGAAGACTTAGTGTGGGGCAGGAAGTTGAAATTCAGCCGGGCGATTTGAAAAGCCGGGTACGCACCCTGCAAATGCACAAAACTAAATCGGATATTGCGCCGCCCGGCAACCGGGTCGCAGTCAATTTGGTCGGCCTCGAAGTAAGCGATTTGCACCGAGGCATGGTCTTGACCAGTCCCGGCTGGCTCGAAGCCACTGACCGAGTAGATGTGCGTCTGAGTCTGTTGCCCGACTCGCCCGTCGAAATTACTCAAAACAGCCGCTTCGATTTTTTCAGTGGCGCGGCTGAAACTGATGTGGGTGTAACCGTCCTCGACAAGGAGCGCCTGACTCCCGGCGAAAGCGGTCTGCTGCAACTCCGTCTATCCGAACCAATAGCATTGGCAAAAGGCGACCGCTTTATTTTGCGCTTGCCCTCGCCCAGCCAGACTATCGGCGGCGGGTTAGTCATAGATACCCGTCCGCGCCGCCACAAGCGTTTTCAGGAGGAAGTTATCAGCGCCCTCCAAACACTAGAGCAGGGAACGCCCGCCGAAATTCTATTGCATCGCTTGAACGTGGGCGAAGGCTTGCCACGCGACCTGAAAACGTTGGCGGAAGAAACTGATTTGCCCATCAAAGAAATTCAAACTGCCGCCCGCGACCTGATTAAAGATGGCAGCGCGCTGCTGCTCGCCGACGATGCCGAAGCCCGCGAAGCCGCTCTCAAAACTGATGAAGCTGCACCCGAATTGTCGCCATCTCAACTAATCATTGCGACTGCCGCCTGGCAACGTCTGAAAGAAAAAGCGGTAGCACTGGTAAAACAGTTCCATAGCCAGTTCCCGCTCAAACGCGGCATGAACCGGGAAGAGCTAAAAAGCCGTCTGGCTATTCCCAGCCCTAAAATCCACAACCTGATAGTCAATCGCCTCTTGCGCGAAGCGGCTTTGGTCGAGAGCGACAACAAAAGCGGTAGCGGTGCAATACTCAGTCTGCCCGATTTCGAGGTGCGCTTTAACCCGGCCCAGCAAAAACAGGCTGATGCACTACTCGAAGCCTTCCGGCGCGAACCTTACGTGCCGCCTTCACTCAACGAACTTGGTACTGACCCCAATATTATTGCCGCGCTGGTAGATAGCAACCAGCTCAAAAAAATCTCCGAATCTACCTACTTCCTGACCGAAGCCTACAACACCATGCTGCAAAGCGTCCTCGACAAGCTCGAAAAAACCGGCAAAGTAACGCTTGGTGAAGTGCGCGATATGTTCAAAGCCAGCCGCAAACCGATTCAGGCGTTCCTCGAATACCTCGACGACCAGAAAATCACCCGGCGCGTCGGTGACGAAAGAGTAAAGTGGTAAGGAATATTAGAATTGTTTTGGCGGGAAAAAGGATGTACAATTTAGATGGTTAAGTGATATAAGCGCAGCCCGAAATAAATTTCAAGGCTGATTCGCTCAAATTGGCTGAAGGCGGCTGAAAATTCTTTGATGCAACGGAATGTTATAGAATTACACAAGCGAAATCCCGTCCTATTTTGCGCTTCAAAAGCGTTCGTATTATAATCTGATAAATTGCTCAAAAGCCGCATGGAATAAACTTATAAAATAAATTAGTTTAGGTTTAGGCTTCATTTTGCGTAATGACTGAACGGATGGGCTTTGTATGTCAGAAGATATTGAAATAAAGATTGTCGCTCTTGCCAAGAAATATGGAGAAGCCCTTAAAAAGCAGATAGACACAAGGGTTATAGAAATGAAAATGGATGATGTTTCACATTATCTGCTTTATCAGGTTCTTGGGGTATCGGATGAAGAAGGCCGTATGATAGATATTTATCAAAACAAAGGCCGCTTCCTTTACAAGTACGCAGGTTCTTTCTTAGAAGAGGCGGCAAAGTTATGTTTTGCATTCGCTTTTCCTGGCGCAGCAAAACTTAACGTAATCCTTTGCAAATCCCCTTGCGCGAGCGTTGGGGTCAGTGCGTAGCACCTATGAAATAATAGACTACTTGCACTTATCTAACTTTTTTGGTATAATCTTTGTATGAGTACAGAGATTAAAACCAACTCGAATATTGCCTACAACTGCCACTATCACCTTGTCTTTTGCCCGAAGTATCGGCGTAAAGTTTTGGTTTCACCAATAGATGAGCGGCTCAAAACTATCATAATGCAGATTATAGAAAAGTGCGGGCAAGAATTTATCGAAATTGAAGTTATGCCCGACCATGTGCATCTGTTGGTTGGATGTGACCCTCAGTTCGGTATTCATAGGCTGGTCAAATTCATCAAAGGGGCAAGCTCTCATCAACTCCGTCAAGAGTTTCCTGAGCTTAAAAGTAAACTGCCTAGCCTGTGGACAAACTCCTATTTTGTGGCTACTACTGGCGGTGTAACCATTGAAACTATCAAGAAATACATTGAAACTCAAAAGGGCAAGTAATCTCAGTTGAAAAAGCTCACTCGCAAAGCCTACAAATTCACAATATATCCAACATCGGGCAAGATTGCCAAGTTTGAGCATACGCTGGATTTGTGCCGGGAACTCTATAATGCCGCTTTGCAAGAACGCCGTGATGCTTACCGCAT